>MNEW01000078.1 GCA_001917895.1 Actinobacteria bacterium 13_1_40CM_66_12 | reverse complement strand
CGAACGCTTCACGGTCAGCGCGCAAAAGTTGCTCACGCTGGCACAAGCCGAGGCTCTCAAAGCGGGACACTCCTTCATCGGGACCGAGCACATGGTGCTGGCCGCGTTCGGAGATGCCGGCTTCCACTCAGCGAAGATCCTTGCCGCCCTTCAAGTGGATGAAGGCGCAGCTCGATCCGACATCGAGAGGGTGGCGGGCAAGCACAAAGCAGTCGCCAGGACGCACATCATTCCCACGTCGCGAGTGAAGTTGGTGATCGAGACAGCCTTCAGGCTATGTGTGGCGCTCGGAGACCCTCGCGTGAGCACAGGCCACGTCCTGCTGGCGCTCGCGGCGGAGGGCGAGGGCATCGGGTCGCAGGTGCTCAACGACCTTGGGGCGACCAAGGAACGCATTGAATCCGAGATGGCTCAGCTGACGGAGCCGGAAGCCTGAACCACCCGGCCCGCCTTACGATCCAGTCGTAATGGCGAAGATCGGGATCATGATCGAGGGCCAGGAGGGCCTCAACTGGGACCGGTGGCGCAGGTTGTGCCACGACGTCGATGCCCTCGGTTTCGCATCGCTCCGTCGCAGCGAGCACCTCATCTCACTGATGGGAGACGACACCCGCGACTGCATCGATTGCTGGACGTCGCTCGCGCTGGCGGCGGAGTGGACCAAGTCGATCCAGTTCGGGCCCATGGTGAGCCCGATGACGTTTCACCATCCCGCGATCCTTGCGCGCAAGGCAGCCGCGGTGGACCTCCTGAGTGGAGGCAGGCTGATCCTCGGCGTCGGCGCGGGATGGAACGAGCGTGAGCACGAGATGTTCGGCGTTCCGTTTTTCACAGTGAAAGAGCGGATGGACCTCCTCGAAAACGGCATCGTGCACATCCGCGACACGTGGAAGAAGTCAAATCCCAAGGCGGCTCAAGACCCGATCCCTCTTCTGATGGGCGGCCGCGGCGAGAAACGGGCGTTGCCGATGATCGCGCGCGAAGCGTCCGAATGGAACCTCTCGCACATGGACGCGGCCGAGTATCGACAGAAGCGCGGAGTGCTCGAAGAAAACTGTCGCGCCATCCGGCGCGATCCGGCGACGATCCGCCACTCGGTGATGGCCACGTACATCATCGGTCGCGACCACGATGACCTCCGTGAGAGGACCGCCAAGCTCCGCGATTTCCTGCCGAGCTTGCGCAAGTTCGACATCGACGGGGCAATGACCGAAGTGCGCAGGAGAGGACTGGTCGGAACGCCTGCGGAGATTGTCGAGCAGATACGCGGCTATGCGGCGCTTGGAGTTGACCTGCTCATGCTTCAGCACTTCCTGCTCGACGACCACGACGCGCTGCAATTGCTGGCGTCGGACGTCATTCCGGCAGTGGCTTAAGGTAAGGAAATGGACTTCGAGCTGAGCGAGCCCGAGAAGAAATTCCGCGACGAGGTCCGTGGGTGGCTCAAGGCCAACAAACCGCGCGCCAACGGCTCGATGGCGGAAGGCCAGAAGAGTTTTATCGAGAGCCGGCGCGGGTGGCAGAAGAAGCTGTACGACGCCGGTTACGTCGGCATCACCTGGCCCAAGGAGTACGGCGGGCGCGGCTCGGGCTTCATGGAGCAGCTGATCTTCAACGACGAGATGATCCTGGCGCAGGCGCCCGAGCCCATCAACGTGATCGGGCTGGGCATGGGCGGCCCGGTGGTCATCACGCACGGGACCGAGGAGCAGAAGAAGCGCTACCTGCCACCCCTGCTGTCGGCGGAGGAGATCTGGTGCCAGGGCTTCAGTGAGCCCAACGCCGGCAGCGACCTGTCGGGCTTGCAGACGCGCGCCGAAGACAAAGGCGACCACTACCTGGTCAACGGGCAGAAGGTGTGGACGACGCTGGCGCACGTCGCCAAGTGGTGCATGTTGGTGACGCGCGAGCGCAAGGAGGCGAATCCACGCGACGGCCTCACATACCTGCTTGTCGACATGGAGAGCCCAGGCGTCGAGGAGGTTCCGAAGTCGCAGATCCTGGGCGAGGCCGGCAAGGGCTGGGTTGTGGCCATGACCACGCTCCTGCATGAGCGCGGCACGCTGGGCATGGCCCTTGCGACGCGAGCGCAGATCACCGCGGCCGAGCTCGCCGACCACGCGCGTAAGCTCGGGCGCGGCTCAGATCCGCTGGTGCGGCAGAAAATCGCCAAGTACACGATCGAGGCTCGAGCGCTGCAGCTGAACGGCTATCGCGCGCTCACCGCGATGAAGCGAAATGGAATCCCTGGTCCGGAGGGCTCAATCCTCAAGCTCATGTGGTCGGAGCTCAACCAGCAGATGGCGGAGACCGCCGTTGACGTGGCGGGGCCGGCGGGACAGGTCGGAGATGGCGACGGCTGGAAGTACCAGTTCCTGCGCTCCCGCGCGAACACGATCGAGGCGGGAACGTCCGAGGTGCTGCGCAACATTCTCGCCGAGCGGGTACTCGTCCTCCCGCGCAGCCGCTAGCTTTCAGTTCGCCGCAAAAGGTTTCGTCTTGCCGAATAGTTTGGTAAAATGCAACTATGTCCTACGGCTCAGTCGACGAAGCGCTCGCGGCATACAAGAAGATGCACCGGGCTCTGCTGACCTCGACGGCCAGCCGCTGGCGCGACCTCGACATCTCCATGCGGGAGCTCCGCGCGATCTATCTCCTTCGAGATGAGGAGGTGGCCACGGTCGGCCGGCTAGCCGAGCTCTTCGGCATCGGCCTCCCCGCGGCGAGCGTGCTCGCTGACCGCCTCGTCCGCGCCGGATACGTCGAGCGGCGTGAGGACACCGCCGACCGCCGCCGGGTGCTGCTGACGCTCACGCGCGCCGGCGTCCTACTCGTGACCGAGCTGCGCGAAGGCAGCCACCAGCACCTCCGCCGCTGGATGTCCCAGCTGTCACCCGAGGACCTCGCCGCCCTCACCCGAGGCTGGCGATCCCTTGCCGAGGTTGCATCGCACCGGCACCAACCAGTGGAGAGCAAGGCCATATGACCGCCGTGGCGTCTCGCGCAGAGACGGTCCCGGCCGAGAAGAAAGAGAAGAAAGGCGTCGATCGGGCCGTCCTCGCGGTGTTCGCGGGCCTGATGCTCGGCTCGCTCATCGCGTCGCTGAACATGACGCTGGTCGCGCCCGCCCTTCCCACCATCGTGGCGGAGCTCGGCGGCATCGCCGACTACAGCTGGATCCCGATCTCGGCGATGCTGGCCTCGACGATCGTCGTCCCGATCGCCGGCAAGCTGTCGGACATCTACGGACGCAAGCCGCTGTACATGACGGGCATCGTCGTATTCGCCGTCGGGTCGGCGATGTCTGGCTTCGCGCCCAACTTCTGGTTCCTGGTCTTCGCCCGCTTCATCCAGGGTGCCGGCATGGGATTCATCATGCCGCTGTCGCAAGCGATCATCGGCGACATCATCTCGCCGCGCGAGCGCGGCAAGTACCAGGGGATGCTCGGCGCCTCTTTTGGGCTCGCCTCGATCGTGGGTCCCGCCGCCGGCGGCTTCATCACCGACCACTACTCGTGGCGCTGGCTCTTCTTCGTCAACCTCCCATTCGCGGTGCTCACGCTCGTGGTGGTCGCGCTGTACATGCACGTGCCCAACGAGCGGCGCAAGCACACGATCGACGTCCTCGGCAGCATCACGCTCTCCCTCGGCATCACCTGCGCGCTGCTGGCCACGGTCTGGGGCGGCGGGCAGTACGCGTGGGGCTCGTGGGAGATCGTCGGCCTCTATGCGGCGGCGGCACTCCTGCTGGTCGCATTCGTGTTCGTCGAAAGGAAGGCTCCGGAACCGGTCCTTCCACTGCACCTGTTCAAGAGCCGGATCTTCACGTTCTCGAACCTCGCCGGCATCGGCGTCGCGATGACGATGTTCGGCGCGATCTTCTTCCTGCCGGTATTCGTTCAGGGTGTCATCGGCAACAGCGCGACCAACTCCGGCGAGATCCTGATCCCCATGTTGCTAGCGATGGTGGTGAGCAGCATCGGCAGCGGGCAGCTCATATCGCGAACCGGCCGCTACAAGGTGCCCATCCTGGTCGGGCTCGCGGTGATGGGTGTCGGCTACTACATGGTCGCGAACTTCGACATCTACACCACCAATCAAACGCTGGTCGAAGCCATGATCCTGATCGGTCTCGGTCTCGGGGTGACCATGCAGACCTATACGCTGGTCGTGCAAAACTCAGTCGGCCGCGCCGACATGGCGGTGGCGACCTCGGCCACTCAGCTTTCGCGGTCGATGGGATCGGCGCTCGGCCTCGCCATCATGGGCACCATCCTCACGCAGGGGATGGCGACGTCGATCGCGAAGTACATCCCGCCGGACGTGCTGCAGAAATTCCAGTCGTCGGGACACTCGGCAACCGCCGGCGCGGTGTTCGACCCGGCGCAGCTGGCACACCTGCCGCCGGTGCTCGCCGCCGGCATCCGGCACGGGCTGTCCGACGCGCTTCACCCGGTGTTCGTCGCGGGCCTCGCGATGATCTTGGTCGCGTTCATCGCCACCCTCTTCATCCCGGAGGTGCCGTTGCGCCAGACCGCACATGTGGCGGCGGGACGATCCAAGGCCAAATCGGCCAAGGAAGCAGAGACAGCCGTCTAAACTAGCCGACCGTGGCCGGCACCGACCCCGATCGTCCAGTCCTTGGGGTCATCATCCCCGCCTACAACGAAGAGCGGTCGCTCGAGCTCGTCGTGCGCAGGGTTCTGCAGGAGCCGAGCGTTCAGCAGGTCGTGATCGTCGACGACTGCTCGACGGATGGCACTCTCGCCGCCGCGCGGCGGTGTGCCGGCGATCCACGGGTCACGGTGAAAAATCACCCCACCAACCAGGGCAAGGGCGCAGCCATCCGCACCGGGCTGGCCGCGATCACCGCCCCCCTGGTGATCATCCAGGACGCCGACCTCGAGTACGATCCCGCGGATTACGGCAAGCTGGTCTCGCCCATCCTGCGTGGCCGTGCGGACATCGTGTACGGCATACGCGGCTTCGCCGGCCACAGCGCGTACTCGTACTGGTTCGTGGTCGGCAACCGCCTTGTCACCACCGCCACCAACATCCTCTTCAACTGCTACATCCAGGACATGGAAACGGGCTTCAAGGTCATGCGGACCTCGCTCATGCGCCGCCTCGGCTTGCGCGGCAATCGGTTCGACGTCGAACCCGAGATCACCGGCCGCGTGCTGCGCCTTGGCTACCGGATCTATGAAGTTCCAATCGACTATTCAGCCCGGACCCGGGCACAGGGCAAGAAGCTCACCTGGCGCGATGGCGTGATGGCGATGGTCGTCCTGTTTCGCATTCGCCTTTCCACCGCCCAGAGCTTGTTCGGCCAGCCCGACCCTTACCACGCCGAGCGGCTGAACCAGCTCTCGGCAGCCCTCATCGGCGGCTCTGGCGAATCGCAGGGCACATTCGCGGACGAGCAAAGCCCGCGGGATAAAGGCTAGATTCCGCAAATGGAAACAAACGTCCAACAGGATCAGCGCGTCAGGTTGGCGTTCTGGGTAGCAGGTGGGCTCGTCGCGATCGGCGCCGTTGCACCGGTGGTCGTCGGTGGCGGCATCCACAGCCGCATCGCCGGCGTCTTCATCCCGTTCGCGATCGCCGCCGCCGCGCTGATCATCAACGGTTTCATGTACCAGCAGGGCCGGCCGCTTGCCGTCACCCTGTTCTTCATCGCCGGCCTCGCGATCGTGTACGGCATCCTGGCGCTGCTGGCAGTTCCCCTTCGCCTCGCCGTCGTCGGCACGTGTCCGCCGGCCCCTGCCCATTGTCCTGTCGGCTTCGAGCAGCCGATGACCAGCGGAGCTACCGCCGCCAAGCGATCGTGGCCCGACGCCAGCCCAGCCTATGGCCGGCGCAGCCTCCCGTCTCGACCTCAACGACCCCACCCGAGACGCAGCCTGCACCCGCGGCGCGCGAATCCCCAGCGCGATTCGATGCCGACCCCGTGGCAGAGCCGGACGAAGAGCTCAAAGAGCTGCCGGCGCCCGAGGAGCCCAAGGAGCTGCCCCCGCCCGCCTGACAGCCGGTCTTACACTTCGAAAGCCCACCATGGATTTTGCTTTTTCCGAAGAGCAGGAGATGCTCAGGCGCTCCGCGCGCGATTTCCTCGCCAAGGAGTGCCCGCCGAAGGTCGTGCGCAAGCTGATGGAAGGATCGGATGCATACGACCCGGCGCTCTGGTCGAAGATCGCCGGACTTGGCTGGACTGCACTGGGAATCCCTGAGCAGTACGGGGGAGTCGGCAGCTTCCTCGACCTGATCGTCGTTCTCGAAGAGGCAGGTCGCGCGCTGATGCCCGGTCCGTTTTTCGCGACCATGGGGCTGGCGGTCCCCGCTCTCATCGAGGCCGGCACCGAGGCGCACAAGAAGACCGTTCTGAGCGCCATCGCGTCCGGCGACGCGCGCGCGACACTCGCCTTCACCGAGCCCTCGGCGCGCTGGGATGCAAGCGGCGTTGCCCTCACGGCGGCGCCGGCCGGCGGCGGTTGGAAGCTCGACGGGGTCAAGCTGTTCGTCCCCGATGCAGGCAGCGCCGACTACATGGTGGTGGCGGCTCGCACGCGCGGCGAAGGTGAAGACGGCATCTCACTGTTCCTCGTCGAAGGCAAGCCCAAGGGCATGTCCGTGCATCAGCTCCAGACGCTGGACATGACCAGGCGTTGGAGCGAGGTGCGCTTCGAGGGCGTCGAGCTCAGCGCCGACTCGCTCATGGGTCCGCCGCACAAAGCGTGGCCGGCGTTGAAGCGAGCCCTCGAGTGGGGGACCGCTGCGCTCTGCGCCGAGATGATCGGCGGGGCTCAGAAGGTCCTCGAGACCTCCACCGACTACGCGAAAACGCGACACCAGTTCGGCAAGCCCATCGGCATCTACCAGGCCGTCTCGCACAAGCTCGCCGACATGCTGGTCCTGTCCGAAAGTGGACGGTCGGCGACCTATTACGCTGCGTGGGCAGTGGACGCGGACGCACCGGATCGGTCGCTCGCCTCGTCGATGGCGAAGGCCTATGTGTCCGATGCCTATCGCAAGGTGGCGGGCGATGGAATCCAGGTGCACGGCGGCATCGGCTTCACGTGGGAGCACGACATGCACCTGTACTTCAAGCGCGCAAAGGCCTCAGAGGTGACTCTCGGTGACGCGACCTACCATCGGGAGCTGGTCGCCCAGGCCCTCGACCTCTAACGGCCCATAGACGCTACGACTGGCCGGGGAGGTGCGGCCAGGAGTCGTAGAAAGCCGTGTCGACGGAGCCGTTCTCCACTCCCGCGATGTCGTACACGTATGTCTGACCCGTCAGTGCCGGACCGCCGAACCCGCACGGGGTGGTCGTGGTGCATCGCACCTCACCCTGGTACCAGATGAGAGTCGAGGTCAGGAAACCCGGATTCGCGCGCGGCTCCGTCGACGCAGGGGCGATTGCCCCGCCGGTGGTGTCGATGATGCCGACGACATGATTGCCCTGCGCATTGAGGGATGAGAACGTGATGTGGCTCCCGTCCGAGCTCGGCAAGGGGCGGATCCACTGCAAGCCGGCCTGGACGGTCTGCACCTTGCCGGTCGCATCCCACACCATGACGCCGGCAGTGGTCCTGAAGTAAAACCGCGCGCCGGTGGCTCCCCACGCTCCCATGGTGCCGTCCGACCGGAGATAGATCTGCTTGAAGTCCGAGAGGCGGACGATCTGGATCGGCGGCGTCCCTGTGGTGGCGCCCTTCTGGGCGGTGAACGTCTCTTCCACCGCGACGTACTGTCCGTCCGCTGAGAAACCGACCATCGCGTCGTCGTTGTCGAGATTGACGCCACGCCCCGGGACCGTTCCCAGGCTGGCAAGCGTCTTGTCGCCCGCCGCGGAAAGTAGGTGCCACTTCACGCCGGTGGCGTCGGAGCTCAGATAGCTGAGCCTCTGCCCATCGGGACTCCATGCGTAGACCCAGCTTGCATATCCTCCGGCCGTCCACGCGCGCACCAACGATGTCGTGCTCGAGGTCAGATCGACCATGTAGAGAGCCCCCGAGGCACCGAGGTCGCCGCTCGAGGTCACGATGTACGACACGCGCGTCGCGCTGACGAAGCGGAAGTAGGCACCCCCGCTGAATCCGCAGCGCGTGACTGGGTGCTGGATGTCGGTCACGTCGCGAACGACGATCCCCTGAACACCCCGCAGGGTGACGAGCGCGAGCTGGTGGCCCGCGGGAATCTGGGATGTGCACACCACCGCAACGGCCGGTGGAGCGGCCGGGCCGCCGGGGGTTGGGCTCGGAAAGGGCGGCAGCGGCGATGGGCCCGGCGCCTGGCTTGCCACTGCCGACGGCGATGACTTCGACGCCTTGGGTGGCGTGCTGTTGCCGCACGCGACGGCCAGCAGGAGCAACACGAGGAGGAAACCCTTCACGCCGCCTGCAATCTTGAGGCTAACCGCCCTCAGCCGCCCGAAAGCAAACGGAAGACGACGATCCCGAAGAGCGCGCACGACGGGATCACGATGCCTCGGTAAAGCGACCAGTAGCCCGACCACGCCTCCCGAAGCCGGTCGAGGCGGCGACCCGAGCCGAAAACAAGGGACCAGTAGATTGGCAGCGCCGCCCCCGTGTTGAGCGCAAGGGCGAGGAGCGCGACCCCGCCGGCCCCGGCGAGCCAGACCTGCAGTGGCGCCGAGGTCCCGAAGCCGAGTTGAATCCCCCACACGAGCCCGGCCACGACGAGCCCGAGCATCGCGGGCACCCCTAAGAGAAAGAAGGCCGCGAAGCTCACGACCACCAGCGCCAGCATCAGGGCCAGCGTGGCCACAATGCCAGCCAATCCCGCGGCCGCGATGGTGGTGCCGGTGGCTGCCTGGGCCGGCCTGGAGTCGACGGGGGCGTAAGCCACGACTCTGACTTGATCGCCATGACTGAGCCCAGCGGACCCGATCACCTCGCTCCACGAATGCAAGCCGGCGTTCGATGTCACCGCCGCCGCAACGCCCGCCGGAACCACCGCGAGCAGCAGCCCCGCCGTGATGGCCGCCGCGTTACGACGAACAACCGCCAGAGGCAGCCACACGCGGCGGCGCCGCCTTGTACCGATGCCGGTCTCCATCAAGCGCTCGCGATCGAAAGTTGTGCCGCAAAGAACGGTGAGCGCAAAGCACGCTGTGAGTGGAAGTAGGAGCGATCCGACCGCGAGCGGCGAGCGGAAAACGAACAGAGCCAACGGCAGATCCGCGACGGCCGCCGACACCGGTGACAGCAGAAACGACCACGCCCCTCCAGCCGCGCCCTCGCGCGGAAAGAGCATGAAGCCGAGCATGCGTCCCATCGCGGCCCAGTACGCGGTCACCGCGGCCACGAATGCGAAAACGGGCAGCAGGTCCCACGGCGCGCTGACGCCGAACAGAGAAAGAAGCGCCATGCCCGCGCCCATCCACAGCGTCACCCACACGGTGCTGACGACGGCGCCGGGAAGCACCTCGAGCCAGATGAGCGACGGGTCGTCGATCGGCGTGTAGAGCAGAACCTCGAGCGATTGCTGAGCCTTCTCCCACCAGATCCCGATCGAGCTCTTGATCGATTCGAGCAGCGCGAAAGACATGAAGAACAGCGGCAACAGGAGCCCGGCCTGCAGCGCCGCGCCGCCGGTCAAACGCTGCGCGAACTGACCGGCGACACCGGGCAGCTGCCCGAAAAGAGAGGTGCCCGCCACCAATAGCAGCACGAATGCGTTCAGGTACATGACCCAGCTCAGATCGCCCCGACGCCACCACGAGCTCACATAAAAGGGCAGCGAGTTCCGCAGCAGGTTTCCCTGCGAGCGCAGAGATCCGAACATCCGCGGGGCGCTGATCCCGGATACGACTCGTGCCGCCGGAGCTGCGACGTCAACGCTTGCGGCAAGCGGTTCTTCCATGGCGTCGAGATAGACGGACTCGAGGCTCACTTGCTGCTCCTCGAGCTCGTAATACGGCGCGCCCGCGGCAGCCAGCCGGCGCTGGAGCTCGGCCGCGAAATCCGCGCGGTCCCCGATCGACTCGTGCCAGCCGAGGCTGTACGTGATGCGATCGTCGGAGATCTCGAATGCGACGGTCTGCTCGCGCAGCCACTGACGCAGCTCTTCAGGCTTCGCCGGCATGCGGCTGAGGCGCACTGAAAAACGCCTTCCTGCCTCAGCCTCCCGGCGCAGCTCGTCCAGGGTGCCGTGGGTGACGATGAGGCCGCGACGCATGATCGCGATCCGATCCGCCATCAGCTCGGCCTCGCTCAGCACGTGAGTCGTGACGATCAGCGCCGCACCGCGCGCCCGCTGCTCGCCGAGATAGCGGCGCATGTCCGCCGCCGCCACGGGGTCGAGGCCGGCAGTCGGCTCGTCGCAGAAGATCCAGTCGGGCTCGTGGAGCGTGGCCCGGATCAGTGCCACCTTTTGGGCCATGCCGCGTGAATAGGCGGCAAGGATGGTGTCGGCGCGGTCGGCAAGCTCGAAGCGCTCGAGCAGCTCCGCGATGCGCCGCCGGCGAATCTCCGCCGGCACCCCGTACAGGTAGCCGAATCGGTCCAGGTATTCGACGGCGGTATTGCGGCCGTACAGCCGCGCCTGGTCGGGAACGACGCCTAGACGGGCGCGAACCTCATCCAGCTTCTCCGGCAGCCGCAACCCGTCGAGCTCGATGAGGCCGGCGTCCGGGCGCAGGATGCCGCCCAGGCAGCGCAGGGTCGTTGACTTGCCCGCACCGTTCTGACCGAGGAGCACGAGGACCTGGCCACGCTCCACGCGCAGGTCGACACCTCTGACGGCGTGGACGTCACCGAAGCTCTTGCGAAGGCCCTCGACCCGGATCACTAGGTGTTCTGTCTCCGAGATCCGCCGCATATTCGCGGCATCGGCGGCCGGAGCCAAGGAGACGACGAGCACGTGAGGGAACGCATACCTGCTGGGGCCCCCGCATTGTCGGGCGGGGCTGCTGACCGAGCGCGCGCAGGAGGCGACGCCGGCTTCAGCGCCCCTCTCGGGGTCCCCGCTGAATCGTCAGATTCCGCGGGGTGAGACGGCGCCCGGCCGCCTAGGCCGCGAAGATGCCAGGAGCTTCGGGGACAGGACACCAGCCGTGGAGTCTAGGACGCTAGTCCTCGGGCGGCCTCACTTCTGGGTGCCGGCGTAGGAAAAGCCGGAGCAGTGGAGGCGCTTCGTAGGGCTCGTCGACCTTCGGCAGGTCGGGCTCGGGCTCGGCCGAGGCTTCGTCGAGGAGGTCGCCGATCACATCCGGAAGCGGGCGCTGCTTCCGAGCGGCCAGCCTGCGGACCCGGTTCCACGCCGCCGCTTCGATGCTAATGCTCGCCTGGAGCGTCGTCTTCATGGACCTTGAACCGAATTCGAGTATATGCGTGCTCGCCCGAAAATCGACGCCTATTCGGCGGCGTCGAGAAGAGGCTGGAGGCGGTCCATGACGGCCTGGTGGATGTGCTCCTTCGACCCGGTCGCGTCGAGGCGCGCAAATCGGTTTGGTTCGGCGGCGGCGAGCCGCTCGTAGGCGGCGGCGACGCGCTTGTGAAACTCGACCGATTCGCTCTCCACCCGATCCGGCTTCTTGCCCGCCAGCGCGAGTCGCGCGAGCCCGCTTTCGACCGGAACCGACAGCAGGAACGTCACGTCTGGGCGGGGAAACGTCGACGGCCATGTCGTCGGCACGCCGCGGGCGCCGCCCTGGTAGGCGAGCGTCGAATCGTGATAACGATCCGCGACGACGATCTGGCCCGCCGCCAATGCCGGCGCGATCACCTCGCTGATGAGCTGCTTGCGCGCGGCCATGAAGAGATACATCTCCGCCTCCGCATCGAGCTCCATCGCTCCGTAAAGGACGATCTCGCGGATGCGCTCGCCGAGCTCGTTGCCCCCCGGTTCGCGGACCATCACCGGTTCGCGGCTGGCGAGGGCCTGGGCGAGCAGCTCGACCTGCGTCGTCTTCCCGGAACCCTCAGGTCCCTCGAACGTGATGAACAGGCCCGGCACTAAGCGATCGGCTCTTCAGGGACGGGCGTGATGCGCAGCCGGCGCTGCGGCTCCTTGCCGGTGCTCCGCGCCGAGAGCTCGTTCTCCGCGACCAGCTGATGCTGCAGGCGGCGCAGGTATGCGTTCTGCGGCGCGATCTCGACGGGA
>MNEW01000074.1 GCA_001917895.1 Actinobacteria bacterium 13_1_40CM_66_12 | reverse complement strand
CGGTTCCGGGCGTGCGGCGCGAGCGACATCGAGCGCGTCGTCGTCACCCGCGGAAGCGGCCGCCCACTGGTCGATCGTCGCCGCCAGAGTGCGCCGTGCCACTCCCCAACTCGCAACCGCCTCGATCAGCTCCACCTTCGTCCGCGCGCTGACGTACCGGCCACCGGCAGCTCGAGCGGCCGCCATCCGGTCGATCACCTGTCCATGAGGGTAAGGCGCGGTGACCGCGAACGCGGTGCGGATCCTCTCGTCGCACACCAGCACCGCTCGCGCCCCGGGCTGGCGCAGCGTGGCCTGGTTGGAGACCTCGTCCCCCAGTGACTCGTCTGTGAACCTGCGGCCGAGCCGGTTCACGAGCATGCAGTGGTTGGAGTAATACTGGGTCAATCCCAGGTATTGGTCCTCGCGGAGCTCAGCCAGCGGGCTGGGGACCAGATGGCCGTAAAAGCCGTCGAGGCACCTGCTGGCGGAAGCGCCCGCGCCGCGCCCCAAGCGGAACCCGTCGCCGACGCTGCCGCGATTCGAACGGACCAACATCGCACCGGCTCCGGGTCCGATGAAGGTGACCAGGAGCTCCGGGTCGCCCTGGAATCCACCGGTCGCGAGGAGCACCGCGTCAGCTCGAAGCTCGCGCGGACCTTCCGCGGTGTCGACCTCCGCACCTGTGACTCTGCCAGCGCGATCCATTGTCAACCTTCGCGCGGGCGAGCCGGCCACGACGCGGCCGCCCGCCGACTCGATCCCGTCTTGCCACGCGGCCAGGAGCGCCGGGACGTCGACCCGAACCGCGGACCCGAATCCCATCTGGCCCTCCCATCGCTCGCTCACAGACACGCCTGTCGACCTCACCCACTCGACTCCGGGCCAGAACCCGTCGATCAACGCCCGCCCGAGGGCCGGGTCGCCGGCAGGCACCACGCGGCGCAGTGTCTCGAAGTCGGGCGCCGTCCACACGATGCCTGCCGACATCGCGGCGGAGCCTCCAGGCTTGCGGTTTTTTTCGACCACGGTCACCTTCGCCCCCGCCTGAGCGGCGGCGGCAGCGGCGGCCAGGCCTGCCATGCCGCCGCCGATCACGAGCAAGTCCGCCATCAGCCCTTCGCTCAAACAATAAGTCCGAATCCTTCAACTTCGTTGACAGGAAGTGCAATCGCGCTTAGGCTGGGCTGGCGATTCTTGAAGGCTTCTGCACTTAGGTGGTGGGTCCGGTGAAACATCCTGGAAGCTCGAACCTCACGACAGGTGCCGATTCCAGGCTCCTAGCGGACCTTCGGCAGGCGATTCCCGCAGCCGGCGTGTCGACGGATCCTGAAGTGCTCGACCGTTACGTGGCGGACACCTACTGGAAGGCGCTTGCGGCCCAGGCGGCGGGCGCGCCGCTGGGCCGACCGGACGTGGTCGTCAAGCCACGCAGCGATGAAGAGGTGGCGGCGGTGGTGCGAGTCGCCAACGAGCACCGCGTCCCAGTGGTGCCCTGGGGCGGCGGCTCCGGGACGCAGGGCGCATCGATCCCAATTCACGGCGGGATCGTCATCGACCTCACCGGGATGGACCGCATCCTGGAGATCGACGAGGTCTCGATGACCGTCACGGCGGAAGCCGGCGTCAACGGCAAGCGCCTCGAGAGCGAGCTGAACGAGAGGGGCTTGATGCTCCCCCACTACCCGGCCTCGGTCGAGTTCGCGACAGTCGGCGGCTACGTTGCAGCCAGAGGCTCGGGAGTGCTTTCGACCCGCTACGGCAAGATCGAGGACCTCGTGATCTCGCTACGGGTTGTCATGCCCACCGGCGACGTGGTGGACACCCTGCCGGTCCCGCGCCATGCGGTCGGCCCTGACATCGCGCCGCTGTTCATCGGCTCCGAGGGCAGCCTCGGTGTGATCACGCGCGCCCGGTTGCAGCTCGCCCCGCTGCCGGCCGCGCGCCGGTTCGAGGTGGTCTCGTTTCCGAATGTCGAGACGGGCGTCGATGCCGTCCGCAAGAGTTTGCAGAGCGGCCTGCGTCCGTCGGTGGTGCGGCTTTACGACGAGGTTGCGACCCGGCTCACGCTCAGCCCGGTGGTCGGCAGCAGCCTGCCGGGGGTGTCGACGGTGCTTTGTTTCGAAGGCACTGCCGCGGTGGTCGACGCCGAACGGGAATCGATGCTCGATGTCGTCCGCGCCGGCGGAGGCAAGGTGCTGGATGGAGGTCTAGGCGAGATCTGGTGGAACCATCGCTATGACTTCTACAAGCCGCCGCATGCGCCTGAGCTGCCGGCCGTGTGGGGCACGATCGACGTGGTCGCCACATACTCTCGGCTGCTGCCCGCGTATCACGCTCTGCAGGAAGCGGTGGCGAAACCCTACGCCGCGCGCGGTCTGAAGCTCCGGTCGCATTTGAGCCACTGGTATCCGTGGGGCGCGATGATCTACGCCCGGTTCGTGCTGCCGGACGGCGGACCGGACTCGGTGACGCTGCACGATCGGATCTGGAAGGACGGGGTCGCGGCGGCTCTCGGCGCCGGCGCAGTCATCAACGACCATCACGGAGTGGGACTCAAGCTGGCTCCGTACATGGCCGCCCAGCATGGCGCGGGCCTAGACGTGCTGCGGCGGATCAAGACCGCGCTCGATCCGAACGATTTGATGAATCCAGGGAAGCTCGGACTCTGACCATGCGGGGTCCGGATTGGACGTTTGAATGGAGGGTGAGATGGCGCTGAAACTCGCGATGCACAACTGGATGCGGCCGGAGCCGATCGCGACGACGCTGGCGCGGCTGGCGCGCTTCGGCTACGACGGCATCGAGATATCTGGCGAGCCGGCGACATATGACGCCGGCGAGGTCAAGGAGCTGCTTGCCAAGCACAATTTGAAGTGCTGGGGCTCGGTGACCCTCATGGTCAACGGCCGCGACCTGATCCATGAGGACCACTACGTCCGGCTCGGATCGATCCAGTACGCCAAAGACTGCCTCACCCTCGCCTCCAAGCTCGGCGGGAAGATCGTGACACTCATCCCCTCCACGGTCGGCAAGACCGCGCCGATGAGCTCTGTCGAGCAAGAGTGGAAATGGGCGGTCGACGGCATCAAGGAATGCCAGGAACACGCCGAGAAGGTCGGCGTGAAGATCGCGATCGAGCCCCTGAATCGCTTCGAGACCTACTTCATCAACCGGCACGACCAGGCCCTGGAGCTCGCCCACCAGGTGGGCGGCAACTGTGGCGTGTGCCTGGACTTCTTCCACATGAACATCGAGGAGGACGACTGGGCCAAGGCGCTCAAGGTCACCGGCGACGCGGGCAAGCTCTACGACGTCCATGTCGCCGACAACAACCGCATGCCTCCGGGCGAAGGCTCGATCGACTGGAAGAAGGCTGTTGAGGCAGTGCACGCCGCGGGCTACAGCGATTACCTGACGGTCGAGTTCGTCGTGCCCGTGGACCGAACGCCGCGGTCGACTCGCAAAGAGATCGGAGACGCCACCGAAGCCGAGGCCTCGGAGGGACTGATCAAGTTCCTGCGCGACCACGGCACGGGCGCGGTGCCAGAGCAGTATTACGACCGGTATGTCAAGGACTCGGCGACCCATTTGCGAAACAGCGAAAAGCAAGCCGCCAAGGCCTGACCCGGGCGCCGTTTTCCGGTGAGCGCCCTCGCGGCTCCACGTATCGCGTTGATCGGGACCCTTGACACCAAGGGCGCCGAGATCGAGTACGTGCGCAACCGCATCCGCGCGTTCGGCGGCGAGCCGATCGTGATCGACTCCGGAATTCTCGGCGAGGCGTCACACGCCATCGCCGATGTCAGCCGTGAGCAGGTGGCCGCCGCGGCCGGCCATCGCCTGGATGAGGTTCGTAACGCGGGCAGCCGGGGCCGCGCCGTGGAGATGATGCGCGAGGGAGTGCGGGCTGTCTGCATGCGGCTGCATTCCGAAGGCCGTTTGCAAGGAGCCCTTTGCCTGGGAGGGGCGGAAGGCGCTCTGCTGGGCGCTTACGCCATGCACGCCCTACCGCTGGGGGTCCCGAAAGTCATCGTTTCGCCAAGCGCCTCGGGCCGCCGCGCGTTCGGTCCGTTCGTCGGTTCGAGCGACGTGCTCGTGATGCATTCGGTGGTGGACATCCTCGGTCTCAACCCCATCGCGATCTCTGTCTTCGACAACGCCGCGGCGGCAGTGGTGGGAATGGCGACCTACGCGGGCCGATCGCCGGCCGGGTTCGGCGGCCGCAGCGTGGGTGTGACGATGCTGGGTCAAACGACGCCCGGGGTCATGCACCTGCGCGATGTGCTCGAGCGCTCGGGCTGGGAGCCGGTCATCTTTCACGCCAACGGCGTGGGCGGGCCGGCCATGGAGGCGCTGGCACGGCAAGGCGCGCTGGCCGGGATCGTGGACTACACGCTTTCCGAGCTGGCCAACTCGCTCATGGACGGCATCCACGCCACCGGGCCGGACAGGCTCACAGTCGCCGGTGAGGTGGGGCTTCCGCAAGTGGTGGTGCCCGGGTGCGTGGACTTTTTCAACCAGGGCGCGCCCGACACCCTGCCCGAGAAATACCGACAGAGGCGCAGCTACTATCACAACCCGGTAGCCACTCTGGTCCGGCTCGAGCCTGACGAGATGGCGGAGCTGGGGCGCGTGATCGCCAAGCGCCTCAACAGCGCACGCGGTCCAGTCTCCGTGGTCGCTCCGACCCGAGGATTCTCGCTTTCGGACACCGAAGGCAACGCGCTCTGGTTCCCGGAAGCGGACGCCGCCTTTCTCAGCTCACTCGAGGCCGGCCTGCGCCCCGGCATCACGTTCGAGCGCGTCGACGCCACCGTCAACGATCGCGCCTTCGCCGAGGTCGTCGCCGCACGCTACCTCACGATCACAAAGGAGCACGCTCATGCCTGACCCGCAGCCGGCGCGGCCTCGGTCGCACAACCTGTTCGACCTCGCACCCCCGGATTTGCAGTGGTTCCTCGCCCACTCGGACATCGTCCTGGTGCCGATCGGCAGCCTCGAGCAGCATGGCCCGCATCTGCCGTTGGGAACCGACACCATCACGGCGCTCGAGGTGGCCAAGCGCGCGGCCGAGCTCGCGGACGTTCCGTACGCGCCCCCACTCTGGGCCGGGTATTCGCCGCAGCATCTGCGCGAGCCGGGCACCGGAACGGGAACCATCACCCTGCGCGCTCAAACGCTGAACGAGGTCCTCTACGACATCGGCAGGAGCCTGATCCATCACGGGTGGAACAAGCTGATCTTCGTCAACGGGCATGGCTCGAACGTCAAGGTGATCGATCCCGTGCTGCGCCGAATCCGCTACGAGACCGGAGCCATGGTGGCGCTCTACAAGCCGTACGCCGAGCGCTACATCGGCATGCTCAAGGACGTGCTGGAGAACCCGCCGGACGAGACTCCGGGCTGGCATGCGAGCGAGCTCGAGACGTCACAGGTGATGGCTCATGACTCTGAGCTGGTGCACATGAACAGGGCGGTGGATACGCGAGCCCACGCTCCGAAGTGGCTGCCGAAAGGCTTCGACAAAGCGGACGGCGCGCCCGACATCGAATTCGGCGGCTACCAGTACTTCAACTTTCCGATGGATCACGGCGAGTTCACGGACACAGGCGTGATCGGCAACCCCTTCCGCGCCACCGCGCAGAAGGGCAACGAAGCATTGAACCGGTTCGCCCGCCACCTCGTGCAGGCGATCGACGCGTTCCGGCCGCTGAAATTCGAGATCAAGAACCGCGAGTTCGTGGAACGCGTTTGAAATGATCGACCAGCCGCCGCCAGAGCTTCGCCGGATCCAGATCCTCGCCCACGTCCGCCGGAACGGCGGCGCGTCGATCAGCCAGCTCGCCCGCGAATATTCGATCTCGCCGGTGACGGTCCACCGCGACCTCGAGGTGCTGGCCACCGAGGGCCTGATCACGCGCATCCGCGGCGGCGCCCGCGCCATCGAAGGCGACGCGCGAGGCGTGGAGACGGATTTCATGAAACGTGCCCGGCAGAATCCCGCCGGCAAATACGTGATCGCGGCCCATGCGCTGCGCGAGATCGCCGACGGCTCGACCATCTTCATCGACCACTCGACCAGCTCGCTGGCGCTCGCACGGCAGCTGGAACGGCATCCGCCGAAGACGCTCACGGTCGTCACCAACTCGCCCGCGATCGCGTACGAGCTTCACGAAAGCAACATCCACCTGGTCGTGACTCCGGGCGAGGTCGACCAGGTCATGCGTCTGATCAGCGGCGGGTGGACAGAGGACTTCTTGAGCCGGCTGCATTTTCAGGCAGCGTTCGTCTCGGCTGCGGGCTTGAGCCTCGAGCGCGGGCTGACGACGACGAGGCAGTCGCTGGCCGGCACGCTGAGGGCCGCACGCGGAGTCTCGCAGCGCACGGTCGCTCTCGTGGACTCCACCAAAGTCGGTCGAGACTCCCTGCTCACGATCTTCACGGCGCAGGAGCCCGAAGAGATCATCACCGACGAAGGCGTCACTCCCGCGGTCGTCGCCGAATACCGGGGCGCCGGCGTCAATCTGGTCGTGGCTCAGCCGAATCCCGCTGCCGTCAGGTAACAGCACTCGAGGAGGTGCGCGGATGGGACGTCCTGTGACTCTGTTCACCGGCCAGTGGGCCGACCTGACTCTCGACACGCTCGCGGGCAAGGCGGCCGCGTGGGGTTTCGACGGGCTCGAGCTTGCCTGCTGGGGTGACCATTTCGAGGTCGACAAGGCTCTGGCCGATCCGGCTTACGTCAAGGGACGCTGGGAGATCCTCAAGCGGCATGGTCTCAACTGCTGGGCGATCTCGAATCACCTGGTTGGGCAGGCGGTCTGCGACCCGATCGACAACCGCCACAAGGGCATCCTGCCGGCCGACGTGTGGGGCGACGGCGATCCGGAAGGCGTGCGCCAGCGCGCGGCGCGAAAGATGATGGACACCGCTCGCGCGGCGGCCAAATTCGGGGTGAAGCAGGTCAACGGGTTCACCGGCTCGAAGACGTGGCACATGCTGTACTCGTTTCCGCCCAACGATTGGGCCGAGGTCGAGCGAGGCTACGCGGACTTTGCCACGCGCTGGAACCCGATCATCGACGTCTTCGACAAGGAAGGCGTCCGCTTCGGCCTCGAGGTGCATCCGACCGAGATCGCTTACGACTTCGTGACGACTCGCAAGACGCTGGCCGCGATCGGCAATCGGCCGGGGTTCGGCATCAACTTCGATCCCAGCCATTTCGCGCACCAGTTCCTCGACTCGGCGGCGTTCGTGATGGAGTTTGGGGATCGCATCTATCACGTCCACGTCAAGGACTCGAAGAAGCTGCTCGACGGACACCGCTCGATCCTGGGCTCGCACATCGACTTCGGCGAGCCGGATCGGGGTTGGATCTTCGTCTCGCCCGGCCATGGCGACGTCGACTTCGAATCGCTCATCCGAGCCCTGAACCGCATCGGGTACGACGGTCCGCTCTCGATCGAGTGGGAGGACTCCGGCATGGACCGCGATTGGGGTGCTCCGGACGCCCTGGCCCTCGTGCGCCGTACTGATTTCGCTCCTTCCAGCGTCGCGTTCGACGCCGCATTCAAAAAGGAGTAGAGCGATGGGCAAGCAGAAGCAGGTCGGCTTCGTCACGATGGGCGCCGCCACCGGCGGCAAGAAGATCAAGGACATCGGCGTGGGCATGTTGGGCTATGCGTTTATGGGCAAGGCCCACTCCAACGCGTACCGAAAGATTCAGTACATGACTTGGCCGCCGCCTCTGATGCCCCGCCTCGTGGCGATTTGCGGCCGCGACGAGCCTGCGGTTGCCGAGGCGGCGCGCCGATATGGCTACGAGAGCTACACCACGGACTGGAAGCGGCTCGTCCGAGATGATCGGATCCAGCTTTTCGACAATGGGGCGCCGAACAACCTGCATGCGGCGCCGACGATCGCGGCTGCAGAGGCGGGCAAACACGTCGTATGCGAGAAGCCGCTCGGCCGCAACGCCGAAGAGAGCTACAACATCTGGCAGCGTGTCGCGAAGACCGGCGTCAAGCACATGTGCGCGTTCAACTACCGATTCGTGCCCGCGGTGCGGCTGGCTCGCGAGATGCTGGAGGCAGGCGAGCTTGGCGAGATCTATCACTTCCGCGGCCGCTACCTGCAGGAATGGATCACCGACCCCGCGTTCCCGAAGGTGTGGAGGTTGGACCGCAAGGTCGCCGGCTCGGGCGCACTGGGCGACCTCGGCGCGCATGTGATCGACCTCGCCCGCTACCTGGTCGGCGACATCACATCGGTGAGCGGCGCCACGAGGACCTTCATCAAGAATCGGCCCGGCGGCAAGGTCGACGTCGATGACGCTGTCGAAGCCGTGGTCGATTTCGCGGGCGGAGCCGTAGGCACGATCGAAGCCTCACGCTTCTGCCTTGGCCGCAAGAACGGCATGACGTTCGAGATCAACGGCTCGAAGGGTTCGATCGGGTTCGACCTGGAGCGGTTGAACGAGCTGCAGGTCCACCTGCCCGGGTCTCTTCCAGGGGCCGACGCTCAGGGTTTTCGAACCGTGCTCGTGTCCGAGGCGAACCACCCGTTCTGGCAGTGGTGGTGGCCGCATGGCCACATGATCGGCTGGGAGCACACGATGGTGCACGAGCTGCACCACCTCATCGAGTGCATCGCGAAG
>MNEW01000029.1 GCA_001917895.1 Actinobacteria bacterium 13_1_40CM_66_12 | reverse complement strand
ACCTGGCCGCATGCGAGCACATGGTTCGCCTGGCTCGAGAGGTGGGCGCCGAAACCGAGCTGCGACCGCTTACCACCGGCGAGGTGCGAGCCAGGTGCGATTCGCCGGTTTTCTTGGGCGGCGCGTTCATGCGGGATGGCGCTTCGATCCAGCCGGCGCGCCTCGCGAGAGGGCTGCACCGCGTCCTCCTCGAGCGCGGCGTGACCATCTACGAAGGGACCATCGTGACGCGGCTGGTGCCTGGCCCGCCGGCCGCGGCAATCACTCCGCGAGGCACGGTTCGCGCGCCGCACGCGGTGATCGCGGTCAACGCGTGGGCGATGGCGTGGCCGCAGCTCCGGCGCCGGCTCGTGGCCTGGAGCAGCTACATCGTCCTCACCGCGCCCGCCCCTGGCCGGCTCGAAGCGATCCACTGGACCGCCGGCGAGCTGGTGAGCGACCTACGAACCTCGGTGCGCTATTTCAGGACCACGCCTGACGGGCGCATCGCATTCGGCGGCGGTGGTCGAGGCGGCCGAGGGCCTCAGGCATACGTTTCCGAGCTTCGCCGAGGTGCCGATCGTGGATGCGTGGGGCGGGCCGATCGACGTGTCCCCGACGCATCTGCCGGCGTTCGGAAACCTGCAGCCGCACGTCCACTACGCGCTCGGGTACACGGGCAACGGGGTTGCGCCCTCACACCTCGCCGGTCGCGTGCTCGCCGACCTCGTCACCGGCGCGGACAGCGATGAGGTGCGGCTGCCCATCGTCAATGCGCGGCCAAAAGAGTTCCCGCCCCAGCCCTGGCGTGCGCTGGGAGCGGCCGTGATCCGCAAGGCGATCATCGCCAAGGACACGGCCGAGGAGCAAGGCCGCGAACCGAACCCGCTCGCCGCCGCGATCGCCCGCCTTCCCCGCCGCCTGGGTTACCTGCTCGGCCCGTGACGACTCGGAATGCTCGGTTTGCGATCGAGGTTCAACTTCGTCGTGACCTCGTTCGCCGATTTCAACCGCAACCTCATCGCCGACATGCGCGCGCACGCCGGCAAGCCGACGTCGGGTCCTTTCCTGGGTCGTGACGTGCTGATCCTGACCACCAGGGGAGCGAAGTCTGGCGACACCCGAGAAAGCCCGCTCGTGTACACGCGGGATGGGGATCACTACGTGATCGTCGCCTCGAAGGGCGGCGCGCCGACCCACCCTTCCTGGTACCACAACCTCGTCAAGCACCCCGAGGTGGGCGTCGAGGTGCTGGGCAAGAAGTTCGACGCCCTTGCCCATATCGCCGGCGGCGACGAGTACGAGCGCCTGTACCACCAGCACGCCGAAATCAACCCGAGCTTCCACGACTATCGGAAGCGGACGACGCGAACGATCCCGGTCATCGTCCTGCAGCGCAAGGGCTAGTCGAACAGACCGAGCTCCCGCGCCTTGGCGATGGCTTCCAGCTTGGAATGGACGTCGAGCTTGCGACCCAGGCTGCGGATGTGAGTGCGCACCGTGGTGTAGCTGATCCCGAGCTGAGTCGCGATTTCCCGGCTGGGGACTCCCGCGGCGACCAGGCGCAGAACCGCGCGTTCACGGGCGGTCAGGGTCGCCAGCTGGGCGGTCACCTTCCGGCGCCTGCCGAGAAGCGTCGAGATCGTTCGTGGCGTGATCAGGCTTCCGCCGCCGGCGACGACGCGGATGGCCGCGACCACGTCAGTCGCCGCGCGCGACTTGTGCAGGAAGGCGCTGGCGCCGGCTTCCACCGCCGCCATTCGCGCGGCGTCGCTGTCGTCACGTGACAGGAAGATGAGCCTCATGTTCGGCCGGTCTTCGCGGATGCGAGCCGCCGCCTCTGCCCCGGTGCCGTCTGGCAGGCGGAAGTCGAGGAGGAGCACGTCCGGCGCCAGCTCCTGGGCGCGCGGCACAGACTCGGCCACCGAGCCGGCGGTGCCGACCACCTCGATGTCGGGCTGGCCGTTGAGCAACGCCACCAGCCCTTCGGTGACGATCTGATGGTCCTCGACGATCATCACCCTGATGGTGCCGGCGCCAGTCACACGATCGATCCCCCGCTAGAGACAACGCCTCCCGCCGGGCACGCACCCGCAACGCGGCGCGCTACCTTACGACGTGAATGGCACCGACCGCCCGGGAATTGCTCGCGGAGGCCGCGGCCGCGGGCGAGGACCTGGAGACGGTGGCCAGAGGACTGCTCGAGCGTCTTGCCCGGCTGACAGGCTTGAGCTCCACGTACCTGGCGGAGACCAGGTTGCGGGAAGACGAACAGCACATCCTGTTCTCGTACAACTCGAGCCAGATCTTTCACATCCCCGAAGGGGTCACCCTGCCCTGGTCTGAAGCCGTGTGCCGCTTCGTCGTCGAAGGCGCCCCCAACTACTCCAAGGACGTACCCAGGGCCTTTCCAAAGAGCAGCGTCGCCCGCCTGCTCGAGATTCGGACATTCGTGTCCTACCCGGTGTTCGCAGCCGACGGCAAGTTCTTCGGCACGCTGTGTGGCGCCAGCAAGGGTGAGGTCGACATCGAGAACGAGATCCTGGAGCTGATGCGCGAGTGCGCCCGGTTGCTGGGCCAGCGGGTGCACCGAACCCCCCCTGGCCCGTGACAAGCGACGCCGCCGACGTCGCCGTGGTCGGGCTCGGAGCGATGGGCGCCATGTCCGCATGGAGGCTGGCGGCTCGAGGCGCGAGGGTCATCGGCTTCGAGCGTTTCCGCCCCGGACACGACCGCGGCTCGTCGCACGGAGACACCCGCATCTTCCGAACCGCGTACTTCGAAAGCCCCGATTACGTACCCCTCCTCCAGCGCGCGAACAGCCTGTGGCGCCAGCTCGAAGACGAGAGCGGCGCCGAGCTGCTCACGATCACAGGAGGGTTGGCGATCGGCCCGCCCGACGGAGAGCTCGTGAGCGGGGTCCTCGCCAGCGCGCGCCAGAACGACCTCCCTCACCACCTTCTCGACATCGCTCAGATGAAGAGCCGCTACCCGCAGCACCGGCTCGAAAGAGGCGAAATCGCGGTGCGCGAAGACGAAGCAGGCTACTTGCGCCCCGAGCGCTCGGTGGCGGCAGCGGCCGCGAGGGCGGAGGCGCTGGGAGCCCGGCTGCTGATCGAAACCGAGGTCGAGGCGATCGATGTTTCGGGCTCAGGCGTGATCATCACGACCTCGCGCGGCCAGTTTGCGGCCGAGCGAGCTCTCATCACCGCAGGGGCGTGGACGCCGAAGGTCGTCGCGCGGCTTCACCTGCCGCTGACGGTGGAACGTCAGGTGCTCGCGTGGCTGGCTGTAGACAACCCGGCTTCGTTTGCGCCGGAACGCTTTCCGGTCTTCATCCGTGAGACCCAAGACGGCCGTTTTCGCTACGGGTTTCCAACCACCGACGGACGCAGCATCAAGCTCGGCCGGCACCACGAAGGAGACGACGTCGATCCGGACTCCATCGACCGCGAAGTTCGTGAGTCCGACCTGGAGCCGATCCGTGACTTTGCGCGCGCCAACCTTTTTGGTGTCACGGATGACGTCGTCACCGCCTGCGTGTGCATGTACACCAACACGCCCGACGAAAGATTCCTCGTCAGCACTCCCGCCGAGCTGCCCGGCGTGACCGTGCTGAGCGCATGTTCCGGACATGGGTTCAAATTCGCGCCTGTGATCGGGGAGCTCATGGCCGGATCGATTCTCGACGGTGAGGCCCTGCCCGCCATCATCCGCACCGCCTAATCTCTTGGAATGATCCGCGCGGCGTCCACAATCGCGATCGCGATGGCGTGGGCATGGTTCACGCCGGTTGCCGATGCGATCCCGACCGAAGCCCAGCCCGCCGACTATTTCCAGTTCCCGCTCCCGTCATGGGAGCCGCATTGCCTGGGATTCGGCAGCGAATGGCGTTATTGCAACGGCACGGTTCTCCGGCGCTGCAGCGCGACGGGCGCGGTCTGGCTGCACACCGGCGTCGACATCAAGACCGGGATTCAGCCGGTGATGGCGGCGGCGAACGGAGTGATCATCGGCTACATCGTCGACCCGACGTTTCGAGGCGGGGTCCTCATCCGCCATCAAACGCCAGACGGCGTCGTGATCACGCAGTACTGGCACGTCTGGCCGCGTCCCGGCTACGCGGTCGGCACGGTGGTCGCCAGGGGTGAGGTCTTCGCGGACATCGCAGACATGGGCTCTCGCACCCATTTCCACTTCGCGGTCTTCAGCGGTGACTACGACTCTCACGCGTGGAACGGCGCCCTGCCGCCTGCGCGCTGCGACGGCTTCCCAGCTTTTCCCTACCACTTCGTGGACCCGACGGCCTTCGTCCAGGCTCACCTCGAGCCCGCACCGGAAAAGGTCGTGCGTCACGGCGGGCATGGCCTTCAGGAAGTAGCCCCATAGCTCGCTCGGGGCCGGGGCTCAGCCCATCGCTCGTGCTGGCCGGCATCGCCACCTCGATCGCGATCAGCTTCAACATCCTGCTGCCCGTGGTGCCTGTGCTCCTGGAGCGCAGCGGGCCGCACGGCGCAGCCGGCGCGGCGACAGCAGCGCTCTTCGTCGGTGCGGTCGCCGGGGAGCTCATCACGCCGTGGCTTTTGTCCCGCTGGTCATCGTCGCGGCTTCTGATCGGAGGCCAGTTGATGACGGCTGTGCCGAGCGTGGCCTATGTGGTGCCGCACGCGAGCGCCTTGCTGATGCTCTCCGCCGCGTCGGCGCGCGGATTCGGAATGGGCGTCGCGATCGTCGTCTCCGTCGCGCTCGTCGGCGAGCTGTCCGCTCCCGAGAGGCGCGGGCGGTCGATCGGCTACTACGGGCTGGCGCTGAGCGCGCCGGGCATCGTGATCCCGTCATTGGGCGTCGCACTGCTCGCGGCCGGGCACGTCGAAGCCGACGCGCTGATCGCATTCACAATCGGCCTGGCTGGAACCCTGCTCGTGCTCAAGCTTCCGCAGCCCGTGGCACCCAAACCAGGGGTATCGTCCAACATCCTGTCCGCGTTCCGGCGGCCCGGCCTCCTGGTGATCTTCATCGCCTTCGTCATGGTCAGCTCCAGCTTCGGGGCGGTGATCACCTTCGCGCCCATCGCTCTGCCCACGGCCGGCATCGGCTCGGCGGCGGTGTTCCTGTTCGTCGCCGGCGGCGCGCGCGCGGCGAGCAGGTGGCTGGCCGGCGTGCTGGGCGACCGGCGCCAGGGCCGGCTGCTCCTCGCGGCGAGCATCGCCGTCACATTCGTAGGGCTGGTCGCCCTCGCCAGCCACGCGAACCCGGCGATCGTCATCTTCGCGGGCCTTGCATTCGGAGCCGGCTACGGCGCGGTGCAGACGGCCGCCTACCTGGCCCTCACCGCGCGCGGCTCGAGCGCCCACCGCAACAACGTCAGCGCGCTTTGGAACATCGGCATCGACCTGGGGTCGTCGTTGGGCGGCAGCGTGCTCGGGCTGGCTGCGGCGCGGTATGGCTACGGGGCCGCGATCTGGGCCATCCCCGCAGTCGTGCTCGTCGCGCTGCCACTGTTCCTGGCGCCGGCCAAGCCGCAGCGTGAGGCCGAGTCGGCGGGCTCGTTGATCGAGCCGGCGGGCGCAATCGGGCCCTAGCGATCTGTCACGGAAGTGCCAAGGACCACACTTATCGAACCATTCAACGTTGACCCGTTGAAATAACAGCGGCCGGGCGGAAATCGCGAGTTCGTCGGGTATGCTCCCCCTTGGTTGGATGTACTTTAATCAACTACTTTTCGTCAATCTTTCTTAAGGGCCAGGTCGGCGTCCAGCGGTTTCAAACGTGAACGACACCTTCGACCTCGCAGCGAACCCCGGTTTCGATGAGCTTCCGGGGGCCCTGGTCGCCTACGACATGGGCGGCCGGGTCATTCGAGCCAATCGCGCCGCACTCGAAATCCTCGGGTTCGCGTCGGAACAAGACATCATCGGTACGGCCGCCGCTCAAGCGGGGTGGTTCCGAACCGACCCGGCGGGCTGGCCCGATCCCGAAACCATGCATCCCGCGCTGGTCGCGATCCGGAGCGGGAAGCCTGAGCGCGGAGTTGTCGCCCGCGCGGCCAAGCCTGACGGCGGCGACATCTGGATCCAGGTCGACGCTGTTCCAGGTGGCGGGCAGGTGCTGGTGACGGTCACCGACGTGACCAGGATCCTGAACGACACGCGTCTTCCTCGCGCCAGGTACGGCGACGAAGCCCTCGCCGAGGTGACCAGCCACCTGGCGGCTGCCAGGCTCGAGCCCCTCACCATCCTCACCACCGTTACGGGAACGCTGAGCCGCCTACGCCCGGGGACCTGGGTGGCGTCGCTGATCAACAAGGATCCGCGCACGTCGCGAGTGGTGGCGGCGAACGACGCCGACCCGATGATCGCGCGTTATGTCGAGGATATGCACCTCGCCCCGACCTCGCCGACATTCACGCTCGCAACGCAGGTCATCGAGACTGGCGAGCCGGTGCTGATACCGAGCATCCCGTACGAGGAATTCCTGGGCATGCTCCGCGAAGACGTTCGCGATTACCTCACCAAGAACGAGCCTCCTCTCGCCACGCCCATCAGATACCTCGGCGTGCTCGTCGTGCCCATGCGCGCGCGCGGAGCGACCGTGGGCACGCTCGGGCTGTACGAACGCCGCACGTCCAAACCGCTCTCGGAACACGACGTCCGCTGGATGCAGGCGATCGCCGATCGCACCGGCGTCGCCGCCGAGAATGCGCAACTCTATGTCGATGCGGTGAGCCGGCTGGAACGGCTGACGGCGCTGCGCAACGTGGGC
The DNA here is from genome assembly GCA_001917895.1 of Actinobacteria bacterium 13_1_40CM_66_12. The sequence continues at coordinate 9,138 of MNEW01000029.1, read as the reverse complement.
CTGGCCATCACCGGCAGCCCTGACCTCCGCCTGACGCTCCGCGTGATCCTCGACCAGGTCACGGCCGGGCTCGCGATCGACGCCGCCGACGTTCTCATGCTCGATGAGCGGGACGGAACCCTGGTGGCGGTCGCCAGCACCGGCTTCCAATCGACTTCGATTCCGGACTACCGCCTGCCCGTGGACGAGAACCTGCCGGGTCGCGCCATGCTCGGCCGCCGCATGGAGACCGTCACTGCGCTTGGAGCCTTCACCCAGTTTCGACGGCGCTCGCTCTTTGCGCGCGAGGGGTTCAAGTCCTACGGCGCCGTGCCTTTGATCGCCCGTGGAAAGCTGACGGGCGTGCTCGAGGTCTTCCATCGGGAACAGCTGCAGCCCGACCAGGAATGGCTGGAGTTCCTCGACGCGCTCGGCAGCGAGGCCGCCATCGCCATCGACAACGCGGACATGTACGACCAGCTGCAGAAGAATGCGCCGGCTGCATCTGGGCCAAAGTCCCCCGCCCCGAACATGACCCGGCTCGAGAAGGAGATCCTGGCCATGGTCGTACAGGGCGACTCGAATCGCGACATCGCCGACAAAGTTCACCTCAGCACGAACACCGTCAAGTTCCACGTCCGCCAGCTCCTGCAGAAGCTCGACGTCGACAATCGCACCGAGCTGGCGCACAAGGCGACCCGCGAAGGATGGCTCTGAGCTCACCCTATTAACTGATTGCTTCACCCAATCGGGTATGTAAATTCACCCGGTTGGGTCGTTAATTCATCCCACGTGATAGCACCTAGCGGGCAAATCCAAGCCTAGGCTCCAATCGTCGTTTGCCAGGGATGGGGCGACGAGAAATGGGCGGATACCTTCGAAACCAAACGTCCGAAGCTTCGGGGCGCCCCGGGGCGCTCTTGGGCGTGCTTGTCGCGGCCGCACTCCTGATGTCCCTTCCCGCGCTCGTGGCAAGCCTGTCGATCCTGGATTCGAACCTTTTGCGCGGCGTCCACGACTGGGCAAACGGCTTCTCGGCCTGGTTGTCGGACATCGCTCGCGCGCGCGTCGTCTTATATGTGCCGCTGCTCGCGATGGTCGCGCGGGCGAGGGAGAACGCATGAGCCTGCCCGACGGATTCATGCTGGGACCGTACCGGATCATCGGAAAGATCGGCCGCGGCGGGATGGCGACCGTGTACCGAGCCCACCACGATGCCCTCGATCGCGATGTCGCGATCAAGGTCCTGCCCGATTTCTTCGCCGAAGACGACGATTACCGCGAGCGCTTCCAGCAGGAGGCGCGGTCGGTGGCCCGGCTCAAGCACCCCAACATCCTCAATGTCTTCGATTTCGGACAGGAGCGCGGCATCACCTACCTGGTCCTCGAGCTGGTGCAGGGCGGCACGCTGGCGGAGCGCCTCGGCCGGCCGATGGACCTGGAGGAGGCGATCAAGCTGCTGCGGCCGATCGCGAGCGCGCTCGACCATGCGCATGCGCAGGGGATCCTGCATCGCGACATCAAACCGTCGAACATCCTGGTCCACCAAGACGGGACGCCCGTGCTTGCGGACTTCGGCCTCGCGAAGATGGCCGACTCCGGTCGCAAGCTCACCGCCAGCGGCACCGTGCTCGGGACGCCCGAGTACATGTCACCCGAGCAGGGCGCCGGCGAACCGATCGGTCCGCCCAGCGATCGCTACTCGTTCGCGGTCGTCGCCTACGAGATGCTCACGGGACGGGTGCCGTTCGAGGCAGAGACGCCGGCGGCCGTCTTGCTGTCGCACATCAACAAGGCGGTGCCGCCGACCCGCGAGCTCGTGGGCGAGCTGTCCAGCCACGTAGAAGACGCCCTTCGCAAAGGACTGGCCAAGTCGCCCATAGAACGCTTCGGCAGCGCCACGCAGTTCGTGGCCGCGCTGATGCCCGCGGCGTGGGTGCATCGCGATCGTCCGGACTCGGTCGTGCTGGCGCGACCGCATCAAAACGGGAAGTCGATCCGGTCCATGCCGTCGGTGCTGGTCGTCGACGACAGCGCCGCCAACCGCGAGCTCATCGAGGCGTGCCTCGCCGACGTCGACTGCCGGGTCAGGCTGGCCGGTGACGGCCCGAGCGCGCTGGCTGCAATCGACTCCGCCGCCCCTGACCTCGTCCTGCTGGACGTCCAGATGCCGGGCATGGACGGCTACACCGTGTGCAGGCGAATCAAGTCCAACCCGGCGCTTCGGCTCGTCCCGGTGGTGATGATCACGGCGCTAGACCGCTCGGAGGACCGTGTCCAGGCCCTGGAGGCGGGAGCCGACGACTTCATGTCGAAACCGGTCGAGCGACTGGAGCTGGTCGCCCGGGTCCGCTCGGCCCTGCGGCTGAAGTCGGTCTACGACCGGCTGGACAGCGCCGAGCAGGTCATCTTCAGCCTCGCCGCGGCAGTCGAGGCCAAGGACACGTATACGGAACGTCACACCAATCGCGTCGCGGAATCGGCGCGATACCTGGGTTCGCGCATGGGCCTGCCGGAACAGGACCTCGACGCCCTCTACCGCGGCGGGATCATCCACGACATCGGCAAGATCGGAGTGCCGGACGCCGTCCTGCTCAAACCTGGCTCACTCAACGCTGACGAGCTGGTGCTGATGCGGGCTCATCCTGAAATCGGAGAGAACATCGTCCGCCCGCTGCGCTCCGGCTCCGATCTGCTGCCGATCGTCCGCCACCACCACGAGGCTTTCGACGGACGGGGCTACCCGGACGGATTGCGAGGCACTGCCATCCCGCTCCTCGCGAGGATCGTCTCCGTCTGCGACGCCTTCGACGCCCTGACCAACGACCGCCCATATCGGTCGCGACTGTCGGAGCGTGAGGCGCTGGGGATCCTCACCGGCGGGGCGGGCAGGCAGTGGGACCCCGAGCTCGTGAGCCTCTTCACATGCGAGATCCCGGCCATTCACCGGCTCGGGGCGGCCTGAAGGCGACTCGGTGAAAGACGTCGTCTCTTTCATGCAGAACGTCGATGCCCTGGCCTTCATCGTTCTTGGTGTCGCGGTCGGAATCGGCTGGGCGAGGCGCCGGGACCGCCCTCTCGGCTTCCTCGCCCTGGCCATCGTCCTGCTCTCGTCGGTGTCGCTGCTCGGGCGTATCCCAGCACTCCTGCACTACACGCCGCCATTACTGTCGGAGATCAGCCTCATCGCGTTCCTAGGCTGCGGATACGCCCTGCTGCGCTATCGAGACTCGCTCATCCCCCTTCCCAACCCCTGGCATGCCGTCGCGGTCTCGGCCGTGGCGGCTGCCAGTGGGCTATTCCTGGCCGCCCGCTACTTCGCGGGACCCAGGTACGCGTTGGCGGCCGCCATCGTCCTCGTGCTCGTGTGGTCCGCCCTGGTCACCGAGCCAATCGTTCGCTTCTGGCTGGTGGCGCGGGCGCTTCCGGCGGTTCAGGCATGGCGGCTGCGGTCCTTGAGCCTTGGCTTCGCGGGCATCGTCGCCATCCTCCTGTTCGCGATCGCCGCCTCCGCGGCCGCCGCGTCCAACTCGGTGGTTCAGCTGACGATCCAGGTCGTCGTGCTGGCGATCGTGCCTCTGCTGTACTTCAGCTTTTCGCCCCCGGCCTGGCTTCGCCGTGAGTGGCGCGCTTCCGAAGAGGAGGGCCTGCGAGCGTTCATGCAGGACACGCTTCTCCTCAAGGAGAGCCGCGCGGTCCTCGCCAACCGCGCGCTCGACTGGGCCATGAGGCTGGCGGGCGGCGCATCGGCCGCGGCGTTTGAAGCCGACGGGGCACTGCTCGCGTCTCGAGGCCTCGATCCCGATGAGGTAACGCAGCTCAAGCTCGCGATCGGCCCGCTGCGCCCAGGCGTGAACCACATCGAGCTGAATGGCAAGGGCACGTCCCTTCTCCTCCTGCAGATAGGCGGTGTGAGCATCGGCGGGCGGCTCGCGGTGCTCGCGGGGCCGTTCACCCCGGGCTTCGGCACCGATGAAATCAGCCGCGTGCAGCAGTTCATGACGGCGGTCGCCGCCGCCCTCGACCGGGCGCGGTTGCTCGACCAGCTGAAGGAACCGAATGCCCAGCTGCAGGAGGCGAACAAACACAAGAGCGTGTTCCTCGCCAGCATGAGCCACGAGCTGAGGACGCCGCTGAACGCGATCCTCGGCTTCTCGGAGCTGCTGATCGACGCGCCCGACGGGCAGCACCCACGGGAGACGCGGCTGAGGTTCTTGCAGCAGATCCACTCGAGTGGCAAGCACCTGCTGGGCCTGATCAACGACATCCTCGACCTCTCCAAGATCGAAGCGGGCCAGATGGAGCTGCGCCTGGTGCAGATGTCGATCTCGGACATGGCCGGCCAGGTACTCAGCATCATCGAGCCGCTGGCGGCACAGAAGGAGATCCGCCTCGAGGCGGCCGTCACCGGCCTCGGCGAGATCGAGGCCGACGCGAGCAAGTTCAAGCAGATGCTGCTCAACCTCGTCTCCAACGCCATCAAGTTCACGCCGACCGGTGGCACCGTGCGCGTCTCTGGTCGGCGCCTCGCGGATGCGGCCGAGATCTCCGTGGCCGACACCGGCATCGGCATCGCGGAGTCCGACCAGGCACGGATCTTTCACGAGTTCCAGCAGGTTGACGCCGGCGTCGACCGCCAACAGCAGGGCACCGGTCTCGGTCTCACGCTCACGCGACGCTTCGCGCGCCTCCACGGCGGCGAGGTCCGCGTCCAAAGCGAGCCTGGCAAGGGGAGTGTTTTCACGATTCACATGCCGCTACAGGTCGTGACTCAAGGTCGGGTCGTCGAGCCCTTGGAGTCCGCAACCGTGCATTCGAACGGCAACGCGGCCGGGCCTCTGGTCCTCATCGTGGAAGACGACCCTCCAGCCGGGGAGCTGCTTTCCCGACAGCTCGAGAAGGCGGGCTTTCGCGCCGAGATCCTGCGCAGCGGGGTCGATGTGGTGGCCAGGGCGCGGAAGTCGAAGCCCGCCGCCATCACCCTCGACATACTGCTGCCCGGACTCGACGGCTGGGAGGTGCTCAACCGCCTCAAACACGACGAGATCACGAGGTCGATCCCCGTGATCGTGATCAGCGTCGTCGACAATCCCGAGCTCGGGATCGCGCTGGGTGCGGTCGACTACTTCGTCAAGCCGGTGCCCGCGGAGGAGCTGGTGAGCCGCCTGCGACGGTTCAACTTCGTAGGCCTGAGTGGTCCGGCCAAGACGCGGGTGCTGGTGGTCGACGACGAGCGCGCCAACCGCGACTGGCTGACTGAGGTGTTGGAGCCGGCGGGCTTCAATGTCATCCCGGCAGCCGGGGGCCGCGACGCCATCGAGCTGGCACGCGCGAAGCACCCGGACCTCATCCTGCTCGACCTGATGATGCCCGAGGTGTCGGGCTTCGATGTCGTCGAGGCACTCCGCGCGGACACATCGACCTCGGCCGTGCCGATCATGGTCCTCACCGCCAAGGAGCTCACCGATGCCGACAAGCGGCAGCTCAACGGCCGAGTGTCCAGCATTCTGCAGCGCGGTTCGACCGGGGCGACCGACCTCATCAGCCATCTCCGCCAGGTGATCACGCCCGAGGCGCTCGAGGCGTGAGCCAAGCGCCGCTGATTCTCCTCGTCGAGGACAACGAGGTGAACCAGCTGCTTACTTCGTCGGTGCTGGAGCGCGAAGGATTCGCGGTCGACGTGGCCGGCAACTCACTGCAAGCGCTGGAGATGCTCCGAGCACGAAAGCCGGACCTGATCCTGATGGACATCCAGCTTCCGGGGATGGACGGCCTTTCGTTCACGCGCAACCTCAAAGGCGATCCCGCGACTGCGCTCATCCCCGTCGTCGCCCTGACGGCTCATGCGATGAACGGCGACCGCGAGCAGTCGCTGGCAGCCGGATGTGTCGGTTACATCTCCAAACCGATCGATACGCGGACCTTCGGCAGGCAGGTTCGCGAGCTCCTCCCCACCAAGATGCGTGCGTCCAGCGAGGCGAGGACTGATGCCAAACTAAGCGGCCAGTGACCTCGGAACCGCTGATTCTCCTCGTCGAGGACAATGCCTCGAACCAGCTCCTGGTTCGCGCGGTGCTGGAGCCGGCGGGCTTTCGTGTCGATGTGGCCAGCACCGCAAGCCAGGCCCTCGAACACCTCAAGAAACGGACTCCCGCCCTGATCCTGATGGACCTCGAGCTGCCCGGGAAGGACGGGCTCTCGCTGACCCGCCTGCTCAAGACCATGTCCCCCACCACCGCCATCCCGGTCGTGGCGATGACCGCGCACACGAGCCTGCAGAGCCGAACCGATGCGCTCGCGGCCGGATGCGCCGGCTTCATCTCCAAACCAATCGACGTGCATACGTTCCCTGCACGCGTTTCCGAGTTTCTCAAAGGCGCCAAAGAGTAGTTCGTCGCTCCGCGCATCCCGATCGAATAGCCGCCCCTTAAGCCGGCCTGGGCGTGCCGACCCAGCCCGGCGGGCCATACCGAGACTTGAGTTGACAGAGCAGTCAAGTCAGGTGACACTCCGCGCATCAAAGTGTTGGAGGTGCGCTGATGCGCAAGCTGCTCTTTTCCGTGTTCTTGACTGTGATGGCGTTGGCAGTGTCGATCGGCCCCGTGCTTGCCGATAACATCGGCCCGACTCCGTAAAGTCAAATCGTTAATTCAGTAGCCGTGAGCCGGGCGTGGCGGTACACTCACCGCCATGCTCGGCACCAGGTACCGGGGCCGCCGCCAGGGCGTTGAGATCCGTGCGGGGTCGGTCGAGCAGGCTCGGAGGGAAGCCCGGCTCACCCTGTCCCAGGTAGCCGGCGGCAAGCTCACCCGGACTGCCATCCATCTGATCGAGAAGGGACGCACCAGGCCGTCGATGGAGACACTGCAGCTGATCGCGCGTCAGACGCACAAGCCGATCGATTTCTTCCTTACCGCCGAGGCCTCCTCCGTGCTGACCGAGCGCCAAGCACAGCTGCGTGAGCTGGAGCGGCTGACCGCCGTCCGGCAATTGGAGGCGGTGACCCAGATGGGCACCTCGCTTCTCGAGCAGACGTGGAGCGCGGAAGACACCGCAGCCATTCACTTCTCGGTCGGCCAGGCCTACTGCAGGCTGGTGCGGCCGACCGATGCGCTCCAACATCTGATCGTGGCGCGACAGCAGTTCGAGCGGTCGGGCGACGAATGGATGGCGGTCGAGGCGCTCGACTGGGAGTCGAGCGCGCGAGGCCTCCTCGACGATCCCGATGCCTTGCCGCTCGCGAACCAGGCCCTCGAGCGCTGCCGGCAGCTGGACCCGAAGGCCACACAGATCGAGGCCAGGATCCTGGGCCACATCGCGGGCATGTATGTGGTGGCACATTCGTATTTGCCTGCGACTCGCTATTACGAGGCCGCCGCCGCCGCTGCGAGCGGCGTCAAGGACCTCTTGCAGCTCGCCAAAATGCACCACGGTCTGGGCGTCGCATATCAGCGCCTGCAGCGGCCGGTCATCGCACGGCAGCACTACGACAAGGCGCTCACCCTCTACTCGATCGAGTCAGACCTGAGCGCGGTGTATCGAGTCGAGGGCGACCTCGGGGACATGCTGCTCCAGCAAGGTCAAATAGACGCGGCCGAGCAGCACTTGCTCAAGGCTCTGCGGGGGTCGAACGAGCTGAGGATGGACCGGCGTGGCCATGGCTACATCCTGACCAACCTGGGCGACGTGCACTTGCGACGCGGGGAGCTCACCGAGGCAAATGAATACCTGATGCAGGCCTTGGAGATGGCGGAGGCGATCCCGGAACGGATCGTGGTCGCCAATGCACGGGTTCTTCTCGGCAAGCTCAACGAGCGTCTAGGGAATGCTGCCCTTGCCGACGACCACGTCGAGGCCGCGATTCAGATCCTCGAGCAGCTGGCCATGCCGGACCGGCTGCGGGATGCGCACATGGAGTACGCCGAGCTTCTCGACGCTCGCGGAGATATTGCGTCGGCCGCGCGGCACTGGAAGCTGGCCGCTGAGATCGGCAAGATGGCCAGCCTCGGCGTCAGCTGGTCCACGGACCGCGATTCGTTGGCGCCGACCGGGGTCGCATAGAAGCTAAGCGGCCGGGTTGCGCGCCTTGAAGACGCGGAACAGAACTCCAAGCGACGGGATGACGAGCAACATCCCGACAGCGATCACCGCCAGCCATGCGCCGACCGTCGCCGCCGGCGCCGCAGCGTCAGAGATCGTGAGGTCGGGCGGCACCAGGTAAGGCCACTGCCCCACCGCCCAGGCCCACAGCACCAGCGTCACCTGGGCCGCGACCGCGATGCGCGTGACTCGGGGATGCAGCCGCCACACACCCCACAGCGCGATCGGACCATTGATCAGCGCCAGGAGCAAGAGCACCAACCCGTTCCCGGTGAGGTCCGACCAGACACGCGGCGTCTGCGTGTACGCCAGCCAAAGACCGAGGAGGGCCAGCACCCCCGAGACCGCCGACGCAATCACGGCGCGCCGGCGGAAATCCGATTGCAGCGCAGGGTCGTCCTCCGTCTCGACCATCAGGTAAGCCGCGGCGAGGTACGCGCAAAGTGCCACCGCGAGCAGTCCGACCACGACCGCGAACGGAGTGCTCCAACCCGCGCCGAATCCGCTGACGACGCTGCCGCCGGTGATCCGGATGGCGCCCGAGGCGACGGCGGCCGCCGCAGTCCCGAGGAAGAACGGTGCCACGACGCTCGAGCCGCCGAACACGATCCCCCATGGCGACAGAGGGCCCACCGCATCCCGGCCGTGGGCTCGAAATGCGAACGCCGCGCCGCGCAGGACGATGCCGATCAGCGCGATCGTCATCGGCACGTAGAGGGCGAGTCCGAGCGAGCCGAAAGCAATCGGGAAGACGGTGAACAGCCCGGTGATCATGAATATCAGCCACACATGGTTGGCCTCCCACACCGGCCCCATAGCGCGGGCCACGGCCTGCCGCTGCGCTCGCCGGCGCGGCCCCGAGGCGAAGATGTCCCACACGCCGCCGCCAAAATCCGCCCCGGCCAGCACCGCGTAAGCAGTGAGGCTCAGCCACAGCAACGCGGCGGCCGCATCCGCCTCGCTCACGCCTTCGGCTCTGAACGCTCGCGGTTGTGGCGCGCGAGGAGGAGCAGCAATCTCACCAGCGTGAACGCCAAAGCGATGTAGATCGCGGTGAAG
>MNEW01000079.1 GCA_001917895.1 Actinobacteria bacterium 13_1_40CM_66_12 | reverse complement strand
CTCTTCGTCGATCCGAGCACGATCGAGTTCGGGCCGGCCTGGTCGCCGGTCGGAGACCAGATCGCATTCGTCTCATTCCCGCTCGGCAACCTGGGCGGCCGAACCATGTTCGTGATCAATGCGGACGGAAGCCGAAAGTACGCCGTGCATCCTGGGCCGGGGCCACAAATCGTGCCGGCCTGGCAGCCGCGCGGCGACCGAATCGACTAGGCGGGCTAGGGGGGTCACGGGCTTATCGGCGCCATCGAGTCCCAGGGTCGCAAGCGCTCGACACCAAGCCTGGATGCCTCACAGAAAAAGGCCGGAATCGTATTCGAAACCGGCCTTAGGAAGCTCCGTGAGCTAGCTACTCGTCCTCGATCTGGTTGTACATCAGGCTGTCCTGGATCTCGTACAGGGCGTCCATCGCCTCCATCACGGAGGCGGGCTTGGCCTGAGCCAGGACGGTCACCTCGGGCGACTCCTCGATGACCTTGTTGATGGCGACCGAGAGCACCGGCGGCATCTGCCGCTGGTCGGCGAGATTGAGCATCTCGAGCTCGTTCAGGAGCTTGTCGATGAGGTGCATCTTGTTCCGGCGCGCGTACTTGGCGCGCTGGATCCGACGCTCCTTGGCGGTCATGTGCTCGATGGCGCGGCTGGCTTGTTTGATCATGTGCTAATCCCTCTCGGGTTTTAGTTTACGAACCGACCGGATTTTGTCAAGATCCACCTGTAATAAATAGCCTTGGGCTCTGCTAACATCGCCAAAGCGTCCGGATATGCCCACCACCATCGCCGGCCGTTCCACCCGTATGGAAGTCCTGGAGTTGCTCCGGCGTAAAGGCCACGCCAGCGCCGAAACGATCTCCTCCGACCTCGGCGTCACCCCCAACGCGGTGCGCCAGCACCTCACCAACCTCGAGCGCGACGGCTTCGTTGTCAGCCACCCGGAGAGGCGGCGGCGGGGCCGGCCGTCCCTCCTCTTCTCCCTCACCGAGCGTGCCGATTCCGTCTTCCCGAAGCGCTACGGCCAGCTGGCTTCGATGGTGCTCCAGGAGGTGCAGGACATGGGCGGTCCGACGGCGCTGGACGAGGTCTTCGAGCGCATGGCCACGCGGCACGCGACCGTCATCGCGCCAACCCTCGAGGGCCTGGACTTCGACGAAAAGCTGAAGCGGGTCGTGGCCTGGATAGGGCGCGCCGGAACCCTTGCCGAACAGACCGAGACGGTCGAGGGCGTGAAGGTGACCATCCACAACTGCCCGTTCCGAAACACGGCGCTCAAGTTCCCCCAGGTCTGCACCATCACCCCCCACCTCTTCTCGCAGCTTCTCGGCACTGGCGTTTCGCAGGCCGACTCCATCCACCGCCGCGACCCCTACTGCTCATTTGTCGTTCAGCGACCTACCGACACTTAGCCCCCACGAATTCAGAGGCTTCGCCGTGAATTCGCGGGGACCCCTTATCAGTAGCGCCCAGGTCAAAGCCGCAGACGCGCTCGCCCACGAGCGCTTCGGCATCGCCACCGACTGGTTGATGGAAGCCGCGGGATGGCAGCTCGCCAGGTTCTGTAACGGCGGCACGGTCGTGGCGTGCGGCGTCGGCAACAACGCCGGCGACGGGCTTGCCGCCGCACGGGTCCCGCCGAGAAGGAGCTGCAGGCCCTGCGCAAGCTCGGCGTCGACGTCACCGGGACGCTGTTGTTCGAGGGCGCCGAGGTCGTGCTCGATGCCATCTTCGGCACCGGCATCTCGAGAGCTCCGGAAGGCAATTTCGCGGCCTGGATCGAGGCCATCAACTCGTCTGGCGCACGGGTCGTCTCGGTGGATGTGCCGTCGGGCCTCGACTCGGACACCGGCGTCGCCTACGCTCCAAGCGTGCAGGCTCACACGACGGTCACCCTCGGGCTGCCCAAGGCCGGCCTGACGAGCGCGGATGGGCCGCGGCTCGCGGGCGAGGTATGGGTGGCCGACATCGGCATGCCGTTCGAGGTTTACGCCGAGCTCGGCATCGTGGTCCCGCCGACGCTTTTCTCGGCCCAGGACCGCTTCCGCATATGACGCGCGAGGTCGTGTGGGACCACGGAGTGTCTCTGCCCGAGCACCGCCTCTGGCTCGACCCGCTGGTGGTCCGCTCATTCGCATTCATCTCGCACGCGCACACGGACCACGCCCGCCGCCACAAAGAGGCGCTGCTCACGCCGCAGACTCTCGCGCTCATCCCCGAGGCGCGGCGACCGCGCGGTTGGCGGATGCTCGGGTTCGGCGAACCGATGCGGCGCGGACCGGCAAGCCTGACGCTCTACTCGGCCGGCCACATGCTGGGCTCCGCGCAGCTCCGGTTCGAGCACGACGGCACGAGCCTCCTCTACACGGGCGACATCAAGCTGCGACAGCCCGGCGGGCGCGCCGCGACACACGTCCCGAAAGCGCACGTGCTGGTGGTCGAGAGCACCTACGGCCGGCCACATTTCAGGTTTGGCGATCCGGACTCGACCGTGGAGTCGATCGCCCGCTGGTGCCGGCGGGCTCTCGACAGCCACGTGACGCCGGTGCTGCTCTGCCACGCGCTGGGCAAGACCGAGGAAGTGATGCTCGCGCTGGCACCTTATGGCTTCGAATTCGCGCTGGAGAGCCGGTGCGTTCCCTGTGCTCACGCATACGCCAGCGCGGGCAGCCCGCTGCCGGAGTGGATCGAGCTCAACGGCGACATGGCCCCCGGTCGAGTCGTGATCGCACCGCCGGCCGGGAAAGACGAGGTGCGACGCCTGGGCCGCTACCGCACCGCGCTGGTGTCCGGTTGGGCCAAGGACGCCGAGTTCGCACGGCTGTTCGGCGCCGATGCGACCTTCGATCTCTCGGACCATTGCGACTTCGACGAGCTCATGGAAGTCGTCGAGCGAACGGGCGCTGACCAGGTGTACACGGTCCACGGTTACACCGAGGACTTCGCCCGCCACCTGCGAAAGAAGGGAGTGCGGGCGTCAGCCCTCGAAGCTACCGAACAACTTGCGTTGGCGCTATAAGGACCGGCTTCGCCAGCGCGCCTGATTCTTTTCCCGCCGATGGGATTATCGAAATGTTTACTCCTCGCCGCGCCGGCAGACGAATAGATTGCGGGTTAGACGGCCTGGCAAAGCCAGGCCTACAGACCACGTCTATTTAGCGGAGGGCCCAGCCGGAGCGCAACACCGCGCGTCGCAGGTCGGCGTCGCCAGCGGCCGCGTCGCTGAGCCTGGTCAGCAGAAGATCGAGCCACGCGGTAAGCAGGACCGGAGGATGGAACTCCAGCTCCTCTTTGTTCCATCGAGCCCGGAACGTGCGCCCGTCCACCTCGACCACCACCTCGGCGATCGGACCGCGATTCAGGTGGCCGCGTTTGGCTTTCGCGATCGGGATCCTCTCCGCCAGGTAGTCCAGCAGCTCGTTGGGTTCGTCGTGCTCATGAAGCGGGGCGTGGCAGAAGACACAAACGCCATCGAGGGGCAGCGCGGGCGCGGCACAGACCTCGCAGCTCACACCGCTTCCACGTTGGCGCGCGTCCAGCGCGCTCAATCCGTATACCTCGTGATGGTGGAATCTTCGCGGCGCTTCTCTGACTGATACAGCGGGCAATCCTCGTAGTTGCGAACACAGATTGGAGGGCTGTCGCTGAGCGCGTACTTGCGCTTGGACTGGTGATCGACGTGGCAGTCGAAACGATAGGCGCGCAGGAACGCGCGTTGGTCCTTGACCAGCTCCTCCAGATAAGGACAGCGGCGCACGCGACTTACGATAGGCCACCGTACCCAGACATGCTCGATTTCGCACGCACCGGAGCAGCCGTGGGCGGTACAACCGCCACCCTCGAGAAGACCCGCATCCTCGCGGCCTACCTGCGCACGCTGAACGACGCCGATCTGCGCCGGGCGGCGATCTTCATGACCGGCCGTCCGTTCGGACCCTCGCGGCGGAGCACACTCGGGCTGGGTTGGTCGGCGCTCAGCAAGGTGGTCGGCGCCATCTCAGGGCGCGATGAGGACGACCTGCAGCGCATCTTCCGGAAGCACTCGGACCTCGGCGACTGGGCGGGCGAGGCGCTGGACGGACGCACGCAGAACGAGGACACGCCGCTCGAAGATGTCGAGAAGACGTTGGAGGCGATCCGTGCCGCGCGCGGAGCATCCAAAGCCGCGCCGCTCGAGAGCCTGCTGCGCCGCCTTCATCCGGAGGCCGCCCGGTTCGTCGTCAAGGTGATCTCCAGCGAGATGCGCATCGGCCTGAGCGAAGGTCTCGTAGAAGCCGCCATCGCCGAGGCATTCGGCGTGCCTGTGGCGCAGGTGAAACGCATCCACCTCATCACCGGAGATATCGGCGAGGCTGCGGTGAAGGTCAAGAACGGCCAGCTCGAGACGAGCACGGTGACCCTGTTCCAGCCCGTTCGCTTCATGCTCGCGAGCCCGGTCGAGACTGCGACAGAAGCATTCGAACGAATGGGCGCGGACAAGGTCTGGACCGAGGAGAAGTACGACGGCGTCCGCTGCCAGCTTCATCATGTCGATGGTCGGGTCGAGCTCTTTTCACGCGATCTGAAAGAGACCACGAGTGCGTTTCCGGAGCTTGCCGAGGGCGCCACACGTCTCGGTCACGCCGTCCTCTTCGACGGCGAGGTCCTGGCTCATCGAGCTGGTCACGTGCTGCGTTTCTTCGAGCTTCAGCGTCGCCTTGGGCGCAAGAAGGTCACGAGCGAGCTGCGCGGCGAGGTTCCCGTTGTGCTCGTGATATTCGACCTGCTGTACCTCGACGGCCGATCGCTCCTAGACGAACCGCTTGAAGAGCGCCGCCGATTGCTCGAGGGGCTCGCCGTCGAGCACCCCTTTCTGCTGGCGCGACTCGAGGAGGCGACCAGTCCCTCCGATCTCGACCGGATCTTCGCCGACACGCGCGAGCGCGGTCACGAGGGCCTGATGGCCAAGGACCCGGCGAGTCCTTACACGCCCGGGCGGCGCGGCCTCGCATGGCTGAAGCTCAAGCGTCCGCTGGCGACTCTCGACGTCGTGGTGACCGCGGTCGAGTGGGGCCATGGCAAGCGAAAAGGAGTGCTGTCGGACTACACGTTCGCGGTCAAGGACACGGCCACCGGCCGCCTGGTCAACGTGGGCAAGGCATACACCGGTCTGACCGACGCCGAGATCGCCGACATGACCAAGAAATTCCTTGGCATGACGATCGACGATCGGGGCTGGGCTCGGACGGTGAGACCCGAGGTGGTGCTGGAGGTCGCGTTCGACTCGATTCAGCATTCGAGCCGGCACGCGAGCGGATACGCCCTCCGCTTCCCGCGGATCGTCCGCATCCGCGACGACAAGCCGCTCGAGGAGATCGACACGCTGGACCGCGTGGCCGAGCTCTACGAGCGATATTTCGGCGCCCGCGTTGAGGAAAAGCTGTCAGAGGTTGCCGAGACATGAAGGTCACGTTCATGGGCACAGCCGGCGCGCGGTTCATGGTGGCCAAGCAGCTCGCCGCCTCAGGCGGCCTGTACATAGAGGAAGGAGCGGCGCGCGTCAGCCTCGATCCCGGGCCGGGCGCCATCGTCCAGTACGCGAAGCGCAAGGTGGATCTCACCAAGTTGGACGCGATCGCAATCAGCCACCGCCACCTCGACCACTGCGGCGACGTCAATGTGATGGTCGAGGCGATGACCGAAGGTGGCTTCCGCCATCGGGGCCGCCTGTTCTGCCCATCCGATGCGCTCGACGAAGATCCGGTGGTACTGCGCTACCTGCGGAGCTTTCCGGAAGAGGTGGTGCGGCTGCAGCCCAAGACGACCTACAACGTAAACGGCCTCTCCTTCACCACGACACCCTTACACAGGCACCAGGTCGAGACCTACGGGTTTCGTTTCGGCGACAGGCTCGGATGGGTGACCGATTCCGAGTACTACGACGACATCGCGGAACAGCACAAGGCCGAGGTCATGATCATCCACGTCGTGCTGATGCAGTGCCGCGAGGGCCTGCCTCACCTCTGCCTCGACGACGCCGAGCGGATCATCCGCGACGCCAAGCCGCGGCTTGCCGTTCTCACGCACTACGGCATGACCGTGTGGCGCGCGCACCCCTGGGAGCTGGCCGCCGACCTCACGCAGCGGCTCGGCATCGAGGTCAAGGCGGCGCGAGACGGAATGGTCCTCGAGATCTGAGCGGCACTTGAAGTCATCCCCGTGGCGGTGGCGCGCATCGGTGGCGCTGCTCGGTGTCGCCGTCGCTTTCGTCATCTATCCGCTGGTCGAAAGTAAGGACGACGTCATCAGCTCGGACTGGCCGGCGTTCGCCACGGGCGCTCGGCTGATTCTCGAGGACCCGGGGCATCTGTACGACCTCGACAAGCAGAAGCAAATCGAGTTCGAGGTCACGGGCGGCAAGACGCTCATCTCTCTGAGCATCAAGGGCATCCTGCCCTTCCTGGCGCCGGCCTGGGTCGCGCCGATCGCGGTCCCATTCGAGCTCCTGGGCACCAATCTCGGCGGCCGGCTGTGGATCTTGTTCGGGCTCGCGTGCTTCGCGCTCGGCGTCTACCTCGCGACCAGGCCGCGCGATCGCGCTCTGGTCTCGCCCCTACCTCGCCGGCTTGGCTCTCGGTCTGACTTGGATGAAGCCGCACCTGGTTCTGGCCCTCGGTGCCGCGCTGCTCGTGTCCCGTCAGTGGCGCGTGCTCGCCGGCTGGGCCGCCGCCGGCGTCCTGCTGTGGGCGTCCGTGGCGGTGCTGAACCCCCGCTGGGTGCTGGACTGGCTGGCGCCGTCGGGCAAGACGATCCAGACCGGCGCGCGAGAGGTGGATCTCGCCCACTTCGGCGTGCTCTTCGGGCCCCGGTTCCAGACGCTCGGGGTCGCAGCCCTGACGCTGGTGGCCATCGCCGCGGTCGTGCTGCTGGCCTGGCGGCGCCGCAATGATTTCCCGTCGGCGGCGGCCATCGTGGTGGCGGGCGGAGTCGTCGCGGCGCCGCACGCTCTGCCCACCGACCTGGCGCTGGTGAGCCTGGCCCTGGCGATCTGGGGCAGGGCACGCTGGCACGACTGGTTGCTGCTCTCCGTCGGCGCCCTGGTGGCCGCGCTGGTGCCGGCGCCACTGCCGGCGATCATCGGAGTTCTGCTGGTCGGCTGGTTTTGTCTCCGCTTTAGCGAGTGGAAGTGGCGGCCAGGACAGGAACCGGCGTCTGCTGGATGATGCCGTCGATCAGTCCGTACTCGACCGCCTCCTCCGGGTTGAGGAAGAAGTCGCGGTCGGTATCCCGCTCGACTCGCTCCAGCGCCTGACCTGTGTGCTTCGCGATCAGCTCGTTGAGGACGCTCCTGATACGGACGATCTCACGCGCGTGGATGTCGAGGTCGCTGGCCTGGCCTTGGAGACCCTTGCCGCCGATGAGCGGTTGATGCATGTGGATGGTGGCACTGGGCAGTGAGAATCGGCGGCCCTTGGCGCCCGCCATGAGGACCACCGTGCCGAAGCTCGCGGCTCGGCCGATGCAGACGGTCGAGATCGGCGATTGCACGTACTGCATCGTGTCGTAGATGGCGAAACCGGCGCTGACGGCGCCACCCGGTGAATTGACGTAGATCTGGATCTCCTTCTCGGGGTCGTCCGCGGCGAGGTAGATGAGCTGCGCCACCACCAGGTTGGCGACGACATCGTCGATGGGCCGGCCGATAAGGATGATGCGGTCCTTGAGCAGGCGCGAGTAGATGTCGAACGAGCGCTCGCGGTTGCCGCCTTCGTTCTCGGTGACGGTCGGTATGTAAGCCACTGAGCGCAACTTTACGAGATATATTCGGATGCGTTGGTACGCGCGGCGGCGATGGCTCCGGTCGACTTCTTCACCGCGCTGCGCAAGAGCCTCAAGTCAAAGCTCCCCCAGGACCTCAAAGCATTCGAAACCAGCCGGGGACACAGCCGGCTTTGCAAGCTCCATTACGGCCATCCTGAGCTCCACTTCGAGGTCTGGCACCACACTGGCGCGGGCCGGCTCGAGATCGGGCTCCATTTCGAAGGCAAGGCAGACGCCAACCAGCGCGCGTTCGACTATTTCCGCGAGCGCATGGTGGAGGTCAAGGCGCATCTGCCGCGCGCTGAGCTCGAGCCATGGGATCGGGGGTGGTCGCGACTTTACGAGACCCTGCCGGCGCCGCAGCTCGACGAAAACGTGCTTGCGGGCGCGGTGGAGCGCCTGGACGAATACATCACGACGCTCCAACCGATGCTATTAGTCTTCTTGGCATGAACACGGTTGTGGTCACCGACGAGCTTCAGGATTATCTCGACGGCCTTCTGTCTGCGCGTGATCCCGTGCTGGCGCGAATGGAGGAGGAGGCGCACCGCGAGAACATCCCCATCGTCGACGCGCACGAGGGCGCGTTCCTTTATCTGCTCGTGCGAATCGCGGGCGCCAAGCGGGTGCTCGAGCTCGGGACGGCGATCGGGTACAGCGGGATCTGGCTGCTGCGCGGGACGTCGGGCGGCAACCTGACCACGTACGAGATAGATCCCGAGCGGGCGCTCAGGGCGCGCGCCAACTTCGCGGCCGCCGGCCTGGCGAAGCAGGCCCTGGTGCTGGAGGAGAACGCGGTGACAGGCCTCGAGAAGCTGAACGCCCGCTTCGACGCATGCTTCATCGACTTGCTCAATGGGTTCAAGTCCGAGGACGTGACCCGCAAGGCGTTCGACCTTTGCCTCCAGCACCTCGACGGAGGGGGGCTGCTGATCGCGGACAACGCGCTGCGGCAGGGCGAGGTGGTGAAGCCCAAGAACCAGCAGGCGCGCAACGTCGCCTTCTACAACGAGCTCGTGGCGACGAACCCTCGGCTGGAAAGCGTGGTCGTCCCGATCAGGGACGGCGTATCCGTCGCCCGCGTAAAGGACTGATTTGGGTTTGATCCTGGCGATGATCGTCAAAAAGCGCTGGTTGGCGCTGTCGGGCCTGGCAGTCGCGACTACGGGGATCGTTTTGGGCGCCGTTTTTCAGAGCCGCACGCTTGCTGGGATCTCGATACTGATCGGGGGCGCCCTGATGTTGATTCAGATTCCGTTCGGCGTCCGGCGCGATATACGCGTCCTGAAAGAAATGCAGACGAAACCAAAGCCCTAACTGCGTTTTGCCGTGTCGCCCTCGATCCAGTACGTGCCGTCGGCCGCGTGCTCTTTCTTCCAGATCGGCACCGACTCCTTGAGGCGGTCGATCCCCCACCGGCACGCGTCGATCGCTTCGGCCCGGTGCGGGCATGAGACGGAGACGACGACCGAGGCCTCGCCGATCTCCAGACGGCCGGTGCGGTGGGCCATGGCCACGCGCGCTTCGGGCCATCGCTGCGCGATCTCGCCGGCTATGTTGCGCATCTCAGAGGTCGCCATCTCGGCGTAGGCCTCGTACTCGAGGTGAGTCACAGACCTCCCGCGCGACGTGTCCCGGACGATCCCGGTGAACGTGCAGATGGCGCCGGCGCCCTTGTGGGCGACGGCTGCCTCCAATCGCCGCCCGTCCAGGGGGTCGGTCGTGAGCTCGAAGAAAACACCGACGGCATGGGTGCCGCCACTCACCGGAGGGATGAAGGCGACCTCATCCCCGGCGGCGACGATCACATCCCAGTCCGCGAACTCCTGATTGACCGCGATGCGCACCGATTCACGATTCGGATCCAGCGCCGGGTGTGCCTTGCGCAGCGCGTCGTAGACATCGGCGACCGTCGAGCCGCGCTCGACCTCGACACTTTCCGAGTCCGTGCCGGCCTGTTCGCGCAACCGAGCGAAGAACCGCGCGCGCACCGCGATCGCGACGGCCATGAAACCAGTCTAATTGGCGACGAAGACGTGGACTTCCTTCCCGGAGTCCAGGGCGCGGTCGACCGTGGCACGGGTGCCCTTGGAGGCGCCGTCCCAGAAGGCGACGAGCACGTCGCACGCATCAACCAGACGCTGGTTGCGGGCTGCCGATTTGCTCGCGTCCGCGAGCTCGTCGAACGAGGCTGGCATGACCTGCACCGGGATGTTCTTGGCACGAGCCGCCTTCGTCGCGGCCGCGTCGACCCCGCTGGCGCTCCCTGTGATGATGGAAGAGCGCGGCGGCAGCGAGCTCACGTATGCGGTGACACGCTCCGGGTCCGAGAATCGCCTGCTGCCGACGATTGCGAACTTCAGCGTCTATCCGGCAGTGGCGGCGTTCTTGCCGATGGAGTGGATGTTCTCCTCGAACAGACGGCGGAGCTTGATGGCCTGCCGGTCGTAGGCGTCGGGATCGGCCCAGGCGCTACGCGGGTCCAGCACCTCGGCCGGAACCCCTTGGACACGGTCGGGGATGTGCAGCCCGAAGATCGGGTCGACGTGAGTCGGCACGTCGCGCAGCCTCCCCTCCACCACCGCGCTCACGATCGCCCGCGTATGCGCGATCGACATCCGCTTGCCGACCCCATAAGGGCCGCCGACCCAACCAGTGTTCAGCATCCACACCTGGGCCTGGTGACGGTTGACCCGGTCGATGAGCATGTCGGCGTAGGTCTCAGGAGGCAGCACCAGGAATGGGGCGGCGAAGCAGGTGCTGAAGATCGGCTCCGGCTCGGTGACGCCGCGCTCCGTGCCGGCGACCTTGGCCGTATAGCCGGACAAGAAATAGAAGCGGATCTGGTCGTCGTCGAGACGCGCCACCGGCGGCAGCACGCCGTACGCGTCGGCGGACAGAAAGATCACGTTGCGCGGATGGCCGCCGATGCCTGAGAGAACCGCGTTCGGAATCAGGTCCACCGGGTAGGCCGCGCGCGTGTTCTCGGTCTTCTCGTCGGAGTCGTAGTCCGGTACCCGCGTTCGCGGGTCGTAGACGACGTTCTCGAGGATCGTGCCGAAGCTCTCCACCGCCGCGTAGATCTCGGGCTCGGATTCCTTGTGGATGCGAATCGTCTTCGCGTAGCAGCCGCCTTCGAAGTTGAACACGCCGGAGTCGCTCCAGCCGTGCTCGTCGTCTCCGATGAGGCGGCGGCTCGGATCCGCCGACAGGGTCGTTTTGCCCGTACCGCTGAGGCCGAAGAAAATGGCCTCATCGCCTCCGTCCTCGTCGACGTTGGCCGAGCAGTGCATCGGAAAGACGCCTTTGGCCGGGAGCAGGTAGTTGAGGGCGGTGAAGATCGACTTCTTGATCTCGCCCGCGTACTCGGTGCCGCCGATGAGGACCATGTGGCGCCCGAGGTTGACCAGGATGAACGTCTCGCTGTGCGTACCGTCCCGAGCGGGGTCGGCCTTGACCGAAGGCAGCGCCATGACCGTGAAATCAGGCTCGAAGTTGACAAGCTCGTCGGCCGTGGGCCTGATGAACAGGTTGCGCGCGAACAGGCTGTGCCAGGCGAACTCCGTGATCACCCGAACGCGGAGCCGGTGATGCAGGTCGGCGCAGGCGAAAACGTCCTGCGTGTAGACGTTGTTCTCGCGGCTGAATTCCTCCATCCGGGCGAGCAAACCATCGAAGCTCGCTGTCGAGATCGCCTGGTTGCCGGGGTGCCACCAGATGGCGTCGCGGCTGGTCGGCTCCTTGACGAAGAACTTGTCCTTGGGCGACCGGCCGGTGTGTTTGCCCGTCTCCGCCGTCAGCGCGCCCGTGGACACGATCACCGCCTCGTCGCGCCGGATGGCGTGCTCATAGAGCGCGGCCGGGCTGAGGTTGCGCCGCTCGGAGGAATCGCCGGGAGCCCCTCCCAGGTGGGGGCGCTGGGGGGCGGCTTTCATGCGGCGTTCTGCCTGGCGGGCACGTTTCCGATCATAAGCATCTGGCCCGGTCAACCGCCTGCTGCAAACGGGCGAGTCTTTGTTACGCGATCCGAGAAGAGCGGCGGCTGCTCGCCCGCCGGCGCTGCTTGCCGCTGACGTAGTCGACCAGGACGTATTCGCCCAGCCGGTCCGGCGAGACGAAGAATGCCCGCCCCTTGTTGATCCGGGTCATCTGATTGATGAATTCCGTCAAATACGGCCCCCGCTCGAGCATGAACGTGTTGATGACGATGCGGTCGCGGGTGCAGCGCCGCACTTCTCGAAGCGTCTGCTGGATGGTCTTGAAAGTGGGCGGGTACGCGAAATACGCGCGTCCATTGTCCTCGTCGATGTGGGCGGTCGGCTCGCCGTCCGTGATCATGATGATCTGGCGGTTCCCGCGGTGCTTGGCCAGCAGCGAACGCGCGAGCTGGAAGCCGTGCTGCATGTTGGTGCCGTACACGTAGTCGTTGAGCGCGAGTTGGGGCAGCGTCTGGGGTTTGAGCTCGACCGCGTAGTTCGAAAACCCGACGACGTACAGCGAGTCGCGTGGGTACTGGCTGCGGATGAGCGAGTCCAGGGCGATGGCCACCTTCTTGGCCGCCAGGAAACAGCCGCGCAGGAACATCGAGCGGCTCATGTCGATCATCAGCACGGTCGACGCCTGGGTGACGTGCTCGGTGCGGTGCACGACGAAGTCCTTCGCGTTGAGGTGGACCGGCACCTTGGGGCCTTCGCGCACCAGAGAGTTGAAGAGCGTCTCCTTCATGTCGAGCAAGAAGGGGTCGCCGTACTCGTAGTCCTTCAACTCATCCGAGGCATCGTTGCCTATCCCGCCGCGAAACAGCTGGTGCTGGCCCATGCGGGTCTTCTTGAGCTGGTCGAAGATGTCGCGCAGCGCCGACTGGCCGATTCGCCGCATGCCGCGCGGGGTCAGTTCCATCCGGCGACCCTTGCGCTCGACGTATCCAGCCTTCTCGAGCACCTCGGTCAGCTTGCGGAGCTGGTCGAGTGCCTGCCTCGCCTCCTCGCCGAGCAGCTCCTGCGCGAGCGATCGGTCGACGTCATCCGGACGGAAGCTGCCGCGCTCCAGCTGCGACTCGAGCCGGTCCATCTGTTGCAGGCGCTCCATGAGACCCATCGCCTCGCCCATCGAGAGCGGGTCCTCGCCGAAGAAGGGATAGCGCTCGGCCATCTCCGACGGCGGCATCATCGCCTGCATGAACCCCGACAGACGCGCGAGCTCGAGTCGCAGCGAGTCGTCCTGAAGAAGGGCGTCCATCATTTGGCGCAGCTCCTCGCGCGCCTCAGGGCTCAGGCTCTGCAGCAGCGATTGCATCTGC
>MNEW01000009.1 GCA_001917895.1 Actinobacteria bacterium 13_1_40CM_66_12 | reverse complement strand
GCGCGCAAGCCAGGCAGCGCTTCCGTCGTCCCCGACGAGCCAGCCCCAGCCGCCCGCACGCGCCTCTCGCCCATCGCGATCTCGCCCGTAGGCGACCGAACCTGTACCGCTGATGAGGGCGATGCCGGAATCGAGGCCGGCCGCCGCAAGGACCAGTCGCGCGTCGTGGACGACGGTCACTTTGCAACCGGGAAGGATCGAGGCCAGAAGGTTCTCCAGCCGCTCACGACCGGCCGGCACCTCCGCGCCCGCGGAACCTGCACAGCACGCGTCGGGCCGCATCGCGCCCATGCCCGACAGCAGCTCGCGCAAGCGGCTCTCGACTAGCTGAGGCGGCAATACGGCGACGTTGGCGCCCGGGCCGTCGGCCTCGGCGACGATGCGGCCGTCCTCGACCAACCGCCCTCGACTCGACGAGCCTCCGATGTCGAGGCCGAGGAAACTCCCGGACCTCACCAGGTTCGCGTGATCTTGTGCAGGGCGCGCGGCTGGTCGGGGTCGACGCCGCGCGCGACCGCGATGCGGTGCGCAAGCAGCTGGCCGAGCACCACGAGCGTCAGCGGCGTGAGCTCTTCGGGCAATCCTGAATCGTGAACGACGGCCGCCTCCAGGCCTGGCGGCCTGCTCGTTCCGTCGAACAGGCCGGCCACGTGGCAACCGTAGTCCACGAGGCGGGCCGCGATCCCTCCGAGGTCGGCCTCGACCGAACCGCCGCCTCCGACGAGCAGCACCGGGAAGCCCGGTTCGACCACGGCGATCGGCCCGTGCTCGAAGTCGGCGACCGACCAGGCCCGCGCGAGCATGTAGCTGGTCTCGGTCAGCTTCAGCGCCACTTCTTCGGCGGTTGAGAAGTTGAATCCACGACCGAGCACCACAGCGCGCGCTCCGGTCAGCGCGGGGACGAGATCATCCAGCGCCGCCTCTCTCTTCAGCGCCCCCGTCATGCTCGAGGGCACACGCGCCAGCGCCGCACCGAACGCATCGTCGGGATCGATCGCCTGCGACATCAGTGCGAGCGCGAGGAGGCTCGCCGTGTACGTTTTCGACGCGGGCACGCTGCGCTCGGGTCCCGCGTGAAGGTCCACGACGAGCTCCGCGGCCGATGCGAGCTTCGAACCCTTGTTGTTGGTGATCGCGACCGTCATCGCCTTCTGCCGTGCCGCTTCCTCGATCACCGCCACCACGTCAGGTGACTCGCCTGATTGAGAGATCCCGATTACGCATTGGCCATCGAGTGACGGCGGGCTGGCGTAGCGGGTGAAGAGCGATGGAGCGGCCAGGGCAACGAGAGCTCGATTGCGCCGCCCGAACAGGTACTTCGCATAAAGGGCCGCGTGGTCCGAGCTACCTCGGGCGACGATGACAACGCCTCGGGGGCGCAGCTCGCGGTAGCGAGCGCCGATCGCATCGATTGTTGACCCGCTCTTCTCGAGCAAACCGGACGCCACCTCGGGCTGCTCGAGGATCTCCTCGTGAAACCTGCTCACGCCCTGAACATGACCTCTCCGCCGACCATGGTCAGGCGGACGTGCAGGTCCGCATCGAGCACGACCAGGTCCGCGTGGGCGCCGGCGCGGATGCGACCCAACCCGCGCTCGCCAAGCACGCGAGCCGGCACCGCGGATGCCATCTCGATCGCCCGCGTGGCGTTCATGCCGGGGATCGCGGCCATCCCCCGAACGAGGTCGCCCATGCTCGCGGCGCTCCCGGCCAGGGTTCCGTCCTCCAGCCGTACCACCGTCCCGTCACTGATGACCGTCCGCCCTGTGAGGCTGTACCGGCCGGCCGGCGCACCCGCCGCCGCGGTCTGGTCGGTGGTGAGCGCGATTCGCATGCGGTCCTTGACGCGCGTGAGCTGCGCGCACACAGCCGGATGGACGTGCTCGCCGTCCGCAATGAGCCCCACGGAAACCCTCGGGTCGAGGATGAGCGCGAGGGCGATCCCCGGCCGCCGGTGGTGGACCGGCGGCATCGCGTTGTAGATGTGCGTCCCGAACCTGATGCCGGCCGCGATCGCGCGGCGGCCCTGCTCGAAGTCAGCGCCGGTGTGGCCCGCGCTGACCACGATGCCGGCTTTCGCCAGCTGGGCGATGGCATCGAGCGCGCCGGGCAGTTCGGGGGCCAGCGTCACCAGGCGCGGCCTGGCTCGAGCGATCACCTCGACTCTTGCCGGGGTGGGCTCGGCCAGGCATGCTCGCTCGTGCGCGCCGCGGAACGACGGGTTGATGAACGGCCCCTCGATGTGGGCGCCCAGCACTCGTGCGCCGCGCGACTCGGCGGCGGCCGCAAACGCCGCGAACTGCCCCCCCACGTCGACGGGAGCGGAGATCAGCGTCGGCAGGAATGCAGTGACGCCGGTCGAGGGCAGCAGCTTCGAAATGGCGGCGATTTCGTCCCGCCCACCGGCCGCATCGTGGTCATGAAACCCGTTGACCTGGAGGTCGATGAATCCGGGCGCGATCACCTCGCCTGGCCCGGCGACCACCTCCTCGTCCGCCCGCTCAGGCGGGCTGCCCACCCCCACCCACGTGATCAGGCCGCGCTCGACGAGGACGCCATCCGCGCCGTCGGTGCCGTGGACGCGTCCGCGGAACAGCGTGCTCATGCGCGACCCTTTTCGCCGAGCGCGACAGCCAGGTCCCCGTTCGCGGCCGTCAGTCGCGTGCGGGCTGCGGCTGAATCGATGCCGCAGCGGAGCATCAGGATGGCGACTCTTGCGTTTCCCTCGGCCTCGTGCAGAGCGGCGCCGACCCGCTCGTCCGAGCACCCGGTCAGCTCGCGCACCATCCGCGCGGCACGCGCCCGAAGCTTCTCGTTCGTGGTTACGACGCCGACCATCCGGCCGCGGTACGTGTGGCCGAGTTGGATGAATACTCCCGTGCTGATCATGTTCAGCGTCACCTTTTGCGCCGTGCCGGCCTTGAGCCGCGTCGAGCCGGCGACGACCTCGGGCCCAGCGTCGATCTCGATGGCGACGTCTGCCGCGGCTCCAAGAGGTGATCCGGGCGCACAGCTCAGCCCGACCACCAACGACCCTTCGCGCTTTGCTCGGGCGACCGCCGCCAGAACGTACTCAGTCCGCCCACTGGCGCTCACGCCGATAACCGCGTCGCGCGGACCCAGACCCGCGCCTCGAGCATCGGAGACGCCTTTGCGATGGTCGTCCTCAGCCTCGCCATCGCCTGCCGCGTGCGCCTGCACGAGGTCGGCCGCGATCCCGAAGGTCGCGGGACACTCTGCCGCATCGAGGACGGCCAGGCGACCACTCGTCCCGGCCCCGAAGTAGTGAAGGCGGCCGCCGGCGCGAAGCCGTTCGGCGATCTCGTCGACCGCTTCAGCGATCCGGTCGAGGACCGGGCGCACAGCCTCGATCGCTCGACGGTCCTCCGTGAGCATCAGCTCGAGCAGCTCGCCAGTGGTGAGGCTGTCCATCGCGTCAGCGCGAGGGTGAGCGTTCTCGCTCATCAGTTGACCGACCTGGCCATCAGGACCTCGGCTGCCGCGACCCCGCACACGCGCGCGGCGCCATAAGTCGCAACGTATGCACTCGCACCAGCCGGCCGGCAAGCGGGTAATCCCATCTCGACCACAATCGCGTCGGGGCGTCTTGCGAGCGCCGCATCGACCGCCAACGCCATCCAGCGATGTCTATGCAGGTTCTTGACCACCAACACCAGGCTGCGCCCGGCGGCCTGCCCGACGATGGCGTCGACATCAGCATGCTCGGCGTGGAGCTCGATCGCGGTCACGTGCGCGCCCAGCTGGAGGAGTGGTGTGGTGATACCCCAGGGCACAACACCGGCCGCCTGCGATGGCGTCGAGGTGAGCTGCACAACAACAGGCTGTCCGTCAACGCGCACGCGCCCGTCGGCGCTGATCGCACGCCGCGCGGCGGCCAGGCCGATCGCGCGGTCGGGAGTCACGTGCGCCGATTGGCTCGATCGCCAGCCGGCGAGCGCGTCCACCCGGGCCGCCGCTTCCATCAGGCGCGCCTCGCTGATTCGACCCCCTTTGACTGCGGCCGCGATCGCATCGCGCAGCTCGATCGCGACGTCCTCGCCGGCCAGGCCCCCACCGATGCAAAGGAGGTCGCAGCCTGCGGCAAGCGCCAGTACTGTGCCCTCGACCAGTCCGACACCGTCCGCGATCGCGCGCATCTCGAGCCCATCGCTCACCGCCAGGCCATCGAAACCCAGCTCGCCTCGAAGGAAGCCGGTCATGATCTTCTGGCTGATCGTCGCGGGCACGGTGTCGATCGCACGCACCACGATGTGGGCGCTCATCACCGCGCGCGCACCGGCGGTGATCGCGGCCCGGAACGGCTCGAGCGCGCCTTCATGCGGGTCTTGATCGACGACCGGAAGGTCGAGGTGCGAATCGATGGAGGTGTCGCCGTGACCAGGAAAGTGCTTGGCGCATGCCGCGACGCCGGCCTCCTGCAGGCCAGTGATCCAGGCAGCCGTGTGGGCGGCGACGCGATCGGCTGTCGATCCAAACGCGCGCACCCCGATGACGGGATTGATGGGGTTGCTGTTGACGTCGGCGTCCGGGGCCAGGTCGAGGTCGACGCCGGCAGCGGCGAGCTCCGCGCCCATCGATCGCGCGACCGAGCGGGTGAGATCGACGTCGTCTACGGTGCCGAGCGCGAGATTTCCCGGGTAGGAGCTCCCCGTGGCGGCCTCCAGGCGCGTGACGTCGCCGCCCTCCTCGTCGATCGCGATGACGAGTCGTGGATTCTCGGCATGCAGGCGCGCTGTCAACGCGGCCAATTGCGGAGGCGATTCCACGTTGCGCGCGTAGAGGCACACGCCGCCCAGCCCGGCGGCAGCGCGCCGCAAAATCCAATCCGGCGGATTGGTGCCGATGAAACCCGGCAGCAGGCAGCGATCGGCCAGGCGTTCGATGGTGCTCACGATCAGCCCTTGACCGCCCCAGCGGTCAGCCCTCCGGCGACGCGCCGCTGGACGAGCAAGAAGAACACCACCACCGGAATGCTGGTCAAGGTCGCGCCGGCCATGAGCCCTCCCCAATCGGTTCCGTGCTGCGTGGTGAAAGACGCAAGCCAGATGGTGAGGGTTTGCTTCGACGAGGAGCTCAACAGCACGTAGGCGATGATGTACTCGTTCCAGGCCTGGATGAACCCGTAAATGGCCGTGGCAACGAGCCCAGGTGCGACGAGCGGAAACACGATGCGAAGGAAGGCGCCCACCCGGGTCGCCCCATCCACCATCGCCGCCTCCTCTAGGTCCACGGGCACGTTGGCGATGAACCCGCGAAGAGTCCACACCATGAACGGGAGGACGATCGCGAGGTAGTACACGATCACGCCGAGCAAGCTGTCCACCTGGCCGGCCTGGTTGAGAAGCAGATAGACGGGGATGACGAGGGCGTTGAGCGGAACCATCTGCACCGCGATGACCATCACGATGAATGCGGTCCTGCCTCGGAATCCGAACCGCGCCACAGAGACCGCGGCCAGGAAGGCGAGCGCGATGGAAATGGCGACGACGCTGAGGACGACGATCAGGCTGTTGATGACGTCGTTCCAGAAGTACGGCAGGTTCATCGCGTCGCGAAAGTTCTCGAACGTCACGGGAGACGGGAACCACACCGGCGTGAGGCTCAGGATCTCTTTGCCGGGCTTCAGCGCGGTCGTCACCATCCAGTAGATCGGGAACAGCATCACCACGAACACCAGGAGTCCGATGGTGTCGAAGAACGTTCGTGCCGCGAGGCGCCGAGTCACACGGCCTCCTCGTTGGTCAGACGCACCGTCTGCCGGACGTAGACGAACGTGACGAGCACCAGGATTGCCACCATCACCACGGCGATCGCCGAGCCGAGGCCGAACTGGCTGACCCTGAAAGACTCCTGGAATGAGTAGACCGAGATCAGAAAGTAATCCTTGCTCGGGCGCTGGTTGAGCAGCACCCAGACCTGGTTGAAGACGCCGAAGTCCCAGATCGTCGACAGGCTGAAGAGGATGAGGAAGAGCGGGCGAAGTATGGGCACGGTGACCAGCGCGAACACCTGCCACTGGCGCGCGCCGTCGATCTCGGCCGCTTCGACCAGCTCCCGCGGCACCTGGGTTAGGCCGGCATAGAGCATCAGCGTGAGGAAGGGGATCGCTCCCCAGACGACGATGACCGTGATCACCGTGAAGCCCTGGATGGGGTTCTCGAACCAGTTGTGGTGGATGTAGTTGCCCGCACCCAGCCGCGTGAGCAGCCAGTTCACCACGCCGAACTCGTAGTCGAACATCCACTGCCAGAGGTTGATCGCGGGGACCACAGGTGTGGCCCAGACGAGGACCAACCCGGCGCTCAGCAGGACGCGGATCGGGCGGCTGACGCGCTCCAGCAGGAGCGCGATCCCGGTCGCGAAGAGCATCGAAAGACCGACGTTGACGATCGTGAAGATGACGGAGACCTCGACGACGTAACGGAACTGAGGATCGGCGAAGATCGTCGCGAAGTTGTTGAGCCCGACGAACTGACCCTGGTGCTGGAAGAGCTCGCGGAGGCCGTAGCGCTGAGTCGAGAGCCACAGCAGCATGCCCAGCGGATAACCGAGCACACCCACGATGACGACCACCGCGGGCGCGATCAGCGCGTAAGGAAGGAGGCGGCGGGCGAGTATGTGCCGCCAGGGGCCGGCCTCGATTCGTTCTCCGGTGGCGACGCGAGCGCGTGCGTCCCCGGCCACTCCCATCGAAGCCGACCCCCTTTGGTCTCTTTGATTAGCTGTTGAGTATCGTCGTGATCTTGTCGCTGGCGGCCGAGGTCGCAGTCGAGATAGAGGACTTCCCGGTGAATATCGACACCAGCATGTCCTGAAGCACGTTAGACGACTCGACGTTCGCCCAGTTGGGCGAGTTCGGCGTGAAGCGGCTGACCTTGGCGGCCGCGGCGAATTTCGCCGGGAGGCCGGTGCTCAGCGAGACCAGCGTGGTCGTGTTCGGGATCACCCCGCCAACGGTCACCATCTGGCTCTGGAACTTGGTGCCGCCCAGCAGCCCGACCCATTCCCGGGCGAGCGCCTGCTGCTTGCTGTGGGCGGCGATGGCGAGGTCGGAGCCGCCGAGGAAGACCGGCGCGGACTGGCCGGAGTTGTGGCTGGGGATCGGGAACGCGTCGAGCTTGTCCTTCAAGCTCGGGTCGCCGCTCTTGGGATCGGTGATCACTCCGACTTCCCAACCGTTGGCGATGATCATCGCGATGTGGCCCTGCGCGAACGCCTGGTCCTGCTTCGCCTCGTCACCGGTCTTGTCGGCGCGCGACAGCTTGGAAACCAGGTTGTTCAGCGTGGTCAGTCCCTGCTGGGCCTGCGATGAGTTGAGCGAGCCTTGCCACTTGGCACCTGACTGGGTGGCGATGTCGCCTCCGAAGTCCCACACGAATGGCGCGGCTGCGTACCAGTACTTGCCAGGGAAGTAAAGCGCTGAGAAGTTGGGGTCCGAGCCGTACTTGGCCATGAGCTTTTGGCCCACAGTCATCAGCTCGTCCATGCTCGTGGGGACCTGGACGCCTGCGGCCGCGAACATGTCAGTGCGGTAGATGATGGCGCGGCTGCCCGCGTAGTACGGGACGCAGTACAGCTTGCTCTGGAAGGTGCACGAGTCGGTCAGCGACTGCAGCCATGTTCCGGAGTTCTCGAAGCTGCTCTTCTTGGAGGAGATGTCCTGGAGCGCACCAGCCGATGCGTACTTCGCGACCAGTGTGTTGCCGAGCTCCATGACGTCCGGAGGCGTGCTGCCGGCGAACGCGGTGTCGAGCTTGGTGGTCACGTCGGACCACTGCTGGATCTCGACGTTGACGGTGACGTTCGGATGCTTGGCCTTGAAGTCGGTGTTGACGCCGTCGACGACGCTTTGCGGCGCGCTCCCGTTCATGAGCCAGACCGTGAGCGTCCCCGTCTCGTTGCCACTGGTAGTTGTGGGATTCGTGCTTCCACAGGCCGCGGCGAGCAACGCGACCGCCGCCGCAACGGTGAACAAGAGCTTCCGCGGGTTCATGTTTGGTCTTCCCCCTTGAGGTGTGAATGTGGCGCTCGCGCGCCTGGAGTTCGCCGTCCACCACCATCGACGGAGCGGGTATGCGCGCGCGAAGCGCCGGCCAGGCGCCCGTTGCGGCTCCGCTGCGGTGTCAGGTCGGCGACCAGGCGATAGCGGTCGCCGCGGTAGATGGAGCGGACGAACTCGACGATCCGCCCTGACTCGGAGACGGTCGTCCGCTCGAACAGAAAGGCCGGCGTGTGCAGGGGCACCCCAAGCACCTCCGACTCTTCCTCATTGGTAACCGTGGGCTCGATGCTCTGGGTGCCCGATGCGATCACGATTCCGTAGCGCTCCCCCAGCAGGTCGTAGAAGGACCTGTCCTCGAGGTCGGCCTTGGTCAGTCCGGGGACCAGGGCTTCGGGGATGTGCAGGACCTCCATCGCCATGGGCTGCCCGTCCGCCAGGCGAAGCCGTGTCACCCGGATCAGGCGCTCCGCGGGGGAGACCTGGAGGCGATGCGCCAGCCGGGCGCCTGCCAAGGTGGTGGCGAGCTCGAGGGTGCGGCTGCCCGGAACCATCCCGCGCCGGCGCATGTCCTCACTGAAGGGGGTCAGCGTCAGCGGCTGGGCGATCTTGGGCTCGGTCACATACGTGCCGCTGCCGTGACGGCGGTCAAGGTAGCCGTCGCGGACGAGCTCATCGAGGGCTGCCCGGATCGTCAGCCGGGAGACCTTGAGGTCCAGGCTGAGCTGCCGCTCGGACGGGATGGCCATTCCAACGTCGAGCGACTCCATCAGGTCGAGCACCTGGCTGCGGGTATCGTCTTGCTTCGTCATACGAGCTCTTTGACGAAGTGGTAATGCCCTCTAGCCCCTTCCATCGCCGGAAGTAAAGCACAAACCAGTCAGGTGGTCAATACCACTTTTCGTGAACCCATCCCGAGCGTGCCCTTGCGACGCCGGTTCGTACTCAAGAGCACCGGAGTGGGCTGTACCAGTTGGGCGACCGGCCCAACTTCGGCCTGAACAAGTCTTAATAACCCCTTCACCTTTCTCAACAAGGGATTTCATAGATTCAATCGCACGCAGCCTGAAGAAAGGCTGAATTGGAAAGGTGGGATTTGGGATGAAGCGAATATTTCTTGGCCTTGCGCTGTCCGTCGGCATGCTCGTGATGGGGGTTACGAACGCGAGCGCCGCGAGCTACTGTTCGATCGACCCGACCGTCGGGATTGGGCTCCCGGTCCACACGAGCCTGACCATCTCGACGTCGCTGCTCGGAACCTCGAGCTACACATACGTCCACAACAACAGCACCTCGACCACCTTCGGCAGCGTCCTCGGCCTCCCCTAACCGTTTCGTAAGCGCTCGATGACCCCCCTGCTCCGGGTTTACCTGCTGGTGATGGTGGCGCCGGCCGCCGTGCTGACGGCGGCCGTCGCTCGCGAGCCATCTGCGCCAAGCGACGCCGTGCTCATGGTCGTCCTGATCGCTCTCGGCGCCGTAGCGACCAACTTCCCGGTGAGGATCTCGCGCCACTACAAGGCACACGCGGCGCCGGCCATCCATCTCGCGGCGGTGCTGCTGTTCTCGCCGGCCGCCGCGGTGGCCGTGATCGGATCGAGCGCATTGCTGGGCGAAGGCGTTCTATGCCTGCGCCGCAACCCGGCGACAGGGTTTCGCCGCCGTCAGCCGGTCGACGTCGTGTTCAACACGTCACAGCTGATGCTGGCAGGGGGTTTGTCCGCGCTCGTTTATGCCACCGCGGGGGCGCCGCTCGCCGGAGCGTTTCTGGCTGCGGCCGTCATGTACACGGCCAGCACCGGCCTGGTCGTCCTCGCCGGCGCCATCCATGACAAGCGGAACCCGTTGGAGCTCTGGGCAGAGATCGCGGCCTCGGACTTGAAGCAAACCACGGCCCTGTATGTCGCCGGCTACCTGCTGGCTCTCCTGTCCGTCGGGCGCCCCTGGCTGGCCCTGGTGATGATGGTCCCGATCGCCGCGATCCAGCTCGCGCTCACGCGATCAGTTCAGCTGATGGAGCAGACGATCGACGCCGTCGAGGCGATGGCAGACGTCGTCGACCGGCGCGACCCGTACACCTTCCAGCACTCGCAGAGCGTCGCCGACCACTCTGTTCGCACGGCGCGCCGCTTGGGCCTGCCCGACCGAGAGGTCGAGGTCATCCGGCTGGCGGCTCGCGTCCACGACCTCGGCAAGATCGCGATCCCCGACGAGGTCCTTCACAAGGCGGGCCGGCTGACCGCCGCCGAGTTCGAGCTCATGAAGAAACACCCGGAGACCGGCGCCGAGATCCTCGCCAAGTTCCCCGCCTACCGCCATGGACGCGAGCTGGTGCTCGCCCATCACGAAAGAATCGACGGGCTTGGCTATCCGCGCGGGCTCGCGGGCGCCGCGATCGCCCTTGGCGCTCGCATCATCGCCGTCGCCGACTCGTGGGACGCCATGACCTCCGACCGCCCGTATCGCAAGGCGCTGGAGGCTGAGGTCGCACTCGGCGAGCTGCTCCGTGGACGCGGCACGCAGTGGGACGCGAGCGTGGTCGACGCTTTCGCCGAGTCGCTACCCGGGGCGATCCCCGCGGTGGACCTGCCACGATGGACGGACGTGCGCCCCCTGCTCCGCTCGCTAGGCGCCGCGGTGGGAGTGATCGGCTAGCGCGCCTACTTTTGCGGGCACGATCCGGTTCCGTAGAACCCCGATTCCGCTGACCTCGGTCTCCATCACGTCTCCGGCTTTGAGGTATTCGGGAGGCGTGCGCGCGAAGCCGACGCCATCCGGCGTTCCGGTGGCGATCAAGGTCCCAGGGAGCAGGGTCATCCCTTTCGACGCCCACTCGATGATCGAGTCGACCGCATGGATCATGTCCTCGGTGTTGCCGTCCTGCTTGACGACCCCGTTGAGGGTCAGCCGCAGCGCCAAGTGCCCGGGATCGGGCACCTCATCCTTGGTCACCACCCAGGGTCCGGTCGGGCACGAACGATCGAGGCTCTTGCCCTTGAAGTACTGGCCTCCCCACCCGTTCTGGATGTCGCGGGCGCTGACGTCATTGAGCACGAAATAGCCGAACACATGGTCGATGGCGTCGCGGCGCGAGATATTGGCTCCGCCTTTGCCGATCACGACCCCCAGCTCGACCTCCCAATCAAGCTTGTCGCTGATCGCCGGATCGATCCGGATGTCGTCGTACGGGCCCGTGATGCTGGTGATGGCTTTCGTGAAAATCGTCGGCGGCTTGACATCGCCGTCCGTGGCGGTCTCCTCGGCGTGCTTCTGGTAGTTGCGGCCCATGGCGATGATGTTTCCGCGCGGCGCGTCGATCGGGGGCAGCAGCGTGACGTCTTTCAGCGACAGTCCTCGCTTTGCGTCCACCGCCACCTTGTGCGCCTGCGAAAGCGCGGGCTCACCGCCGTCGATGACGGCGATCACGTCGCGTGCGACCTCGCTGAGGTCGACCACCTCGTCCTCGTGACCTGGACGCAGCGCGCCCAGACGCGGCCGGCCGTCGTAATCGGCCGCGTTCGCGGGATTCCGGAACATCAGCAGCTTCATGCTTCCTCCATGTCTGTGTCTTTCGTATCCGCCAGGTCAGTACCGGCACCCAGGAAAAGTTCCTCGAAGTCCTCTCGCTTCAGCAGCTCCTGCGGGTGGCCTTCGAGCCGAACCGAGCCCGAGACGAGGACGCTGGTCCAGTCCGCCACCTGAAGCGCCGCGCGTGCTCTCTGCTCGACCAGCAGCACCGCCTTGCCAAGTCCCGCGAGGCGCCGAACGTGCTCCCGCAGGAGGCTGTCGGCGAGCTTCGGCGAGAGGTTGGCTGTGGGCTCGTCCAGGATGAGGACCTTCGGGTCGAGCATGAGCACGCGGGCGATGGCGAGCATCTTTCGCTCCCCGCCGCTGAGCTTGTCCGCGCGCCGCTTGAGCATCGGCGGCAGCTGAGGAAAGACGGCGCCGACCTCGGCCACGCGAGCCTTCAGCTCCGCGGACTTCAGCAGGTAGCCCCCCATCTCGAGGTTCTCGAGAACCGTGAGGGGTTCGAAGATGTCGTTGACCTGGGGGACGTAACCCACGCCGCGGCGGGCCAGCTCCTCGGGTGCCTTGCCGGTCACGTCCTCGGTTCCGAGCAAGATGCGGCCGCTGTCCAGCTTGAGGATCCCGACCAGGCTTTTCAGCAGCGTGCTCTTGCCCGCTCCGTTGGGCCCGATCACGGCCACGACCTCGCCCGGTCCGACCGAGATGGAGACGTCGCGGATGACTGGCGCGCCGCCATAGCCCGACGTGATGCCCTGCGCGTGCAGGCTTGGGGCCGGTCGCGCCTCCACGTGGGCCAGCCTATCCGACGAGGTAAGCGTCAACAATCTCCCGCTGCCTCCTCAAGGTCGCCATCGTCCCGCTGCCGATCACCTTTCCCTGCGCCATCACGACCACCGAATCACAGAGGCGCTCGACCATGTGGAGCTCGTGCTCGACCATCAGGATGGTGAGGCCCTCCGAGCGCAGGTCTTGGAGGTAGTGCTGTATCTCGAGAACGATCTTCGGGTGCACCCCTGACATCGGTTCGTCGAGGAGCAGAAGGCGCGGCTTCAACATCAGCGCGCGCATGATCTCGATCAAGCGCTTCTGGCCGCCGCTCATGTTCCCCGCGTAGTCCGACTCCTTGGCGCTCATGCCGAATCGCTTCAGGAGCACCCGCGCATCCTCGACCAGGCGCCGCTCATCGTCGATCCAGTAACGCCTGCCCATCAAGGCGCCGAAGAGCGAGTCACCCCTGTTCTTCGGCGCCGCGACGAGCAGGTTTTCGAGGACGGTCAAGCGCGCGAACTCCGAAGGCAGCTGGAATGTGCGCACCAACCCGCTGCGCGCTCGCTGATAGGCAGGCATGGTCGTCACGTCCCGACCGTCGAAGACGATGGTGCCGCTGGACGCGGGCAGCGTGCCCGCGAGCACAGCCAGAAACGTTGACTTCCCCGCGCCGTTCGGGCCGATGAGGCCGGTGATCTTCCCGGCCGGCACGTCGATCGACATCCCATCGACCGCGTGAAGGCCTTCGAAATGGCGGTGGATGTCGCTTGCGGCAAGCAGCGGCCGTTCGGCCGCGGGCGCTTCAGCCGCGGCGAGCATGGTCAACGTCCTCGAGCACTGGAGCGCCGTCGAACACATGCCGTGGCTCCGGCCGCACCCCGTCGGGCCTGAACCAAAGGAATCCGATGATCAAGAGTCCGATCGCCACCCACTGCAGTGCCGGGATCAGGCCCGGCGGCCCGATGGTCGTCGGAATGAATCGGGTCACCTCTTCGAAACCGACGGGTACGAGAAGCGCGCCCAGGATGGCGCCGACGTTGTTGCCGCGCCCGCCCACGATGATGGCGGCGAACAGGATGATGGTCTCGGGATAGAGCCAGACCGAAGGCGCCCATAGCTGGATGAAACCGACCAGGATGGCGCCTGAGAGCCCGGCTGCGACCCCGCCAACGATGAAGACGGTCATCTTGAGCTCGACCGGGTTCTTGCCGATGGCGATCGCGGCGATCTCGCGTTCGCGCATCGCCCGCAAGCTGCGTCCGTACGGCGAGTTGACGACCCGATTCACCAGCACGAATACGAGCACGACGCAGACGGCGGTGAGAGCGACGTAGAAGTACTGGTAGGAAGCCGTGTTGGGGTCGATCTGGTCCGACAGAGGCGGCGGCACCAGGGCGAGGCCCGCGGCGCCGTTGAGCAGCGGCCGCGCGTTGGTGATCACCTCATTGGTGATGATCGAGAGCACCAGCAGCGCGATGGCCTGGTAGTCGCTGCGCAGCTTTCGCAGCACGACCAAGCCGACGGGGATCGACAGCAGCCCACCCGCCACCGCGCCGCCGAGCCAGGGAAGCGGAAAGGGCAGCTGGTACCCGCCGAAGTAGATCTGGAACCCGCCGTTGGCGGAATCAGGCGGGAGCGAAAGCACCGCCGCCGTGTATGCGCCGGCCGCCTGGAAGACGATGAAGCTGAAGTTGACGATCCCGGAGACGCCGAACTGAAGGTTGAGCGCGAGCAGCGCGATGATGTCGACTCCCGCGTAGATGAGCAGGTTGGCGGCGTAGTAGGTGTTCACCCGGCCGCCGCCAGCGCGCCGCGCTTGGCCAGGAGGCCTTGCGGGCGTAGGACCATGACGGCGACCAGGATGCCGAAAGCCACGACCTCTTTGTATTCGGGCGCCCAGGCCGCGGCGCTCAGCTCCGTGACCATGCCGATGATGACGGCCCCGATCATGGCGCCGTAGGGCTGACCCGCGCCGCCGAGCACCGCCGCAGCCAATGCGGTGATCAGAAAACCGGCGCCGTTGGCGATCGCAAACGAGTCCGAGTTCATGGCCGCCACGACGCCGGCCAGCCCGCAGAGCGCTCCCGTGATCAACCACACTGCGTCGACCACGCGCTGTGTCGGGATGCCGCAGTTGCGAGCGAGGGTCGGGTTGGCGGCTGTCGCTCGCATCGCCTTCCCCAGCCGGGTGTACCTGAGCAGGCCGTGGATCAAGAGCATCAGCAGAACGGCGACGCCGATGATCGCGATCTGGTTCGTAGTCAGGACGATTCCGCCGGCGCGGATGAGGCCGCCGGTGGTGTCCTGGTAAGAGACGCTGTAGTAGCCGACGATCGGCAGGAGCAGGTTCGCGATCATCAGCGAGACCGCCAGCGAGACGATGACCATCCCGATGTGGGACGTGCCCCTGCGCAGAAAGGGCGCATACACGATCCTGTTCAGCAGAAACGAAAACACCGCGCCGAACAGCGCCCCCGCCACCATCCCGAACCAGATGCTGATTCCGGCTTTGTTCAGGTAGTAGGCGACGTACGCGGACGAGATCATGACCTCGCCGTAAGCGAGGTTGATCATGTTCGTGATCCCGAACTGCATCGTGAATCCGACCGCGGCGATGGCGATCACCGACATGCTCACAAGCCCGAAGCCGAACGCCGCTACATAAAGGTCCACGGCGCTCGGCTCCCTTCGGTCTTGCTGTGCGTTACCGGCCTGCCGCGATGAGCTTCGAAGTTTGATCGGGGGTCAACTGCCCGGCGGTGACCTCGTTTCCATCCTTGTCGTAGCCGACCAGGATGTAGCCCGACTGCGAGTTGTTGTACTGGTCGAAGTTGTTCTGGCCGCCGGCGCCGACGAAGCGTATCGACTTGCCGGCCTTGAGAGCGGCGACCCCATCCTTATATGTGTTGACGACCGTGGTCCCGCTGGTGCCATTGGCGATCTCGATGATCTTGGGGTTGTAGACGGTCCGGTCCGCGCTGTTGGTCGCGACCATCGCGAGCGCGGTCATGATGATGCCGTCATACAGGTGCAGCGTCGAACCCCGCTGCTTGTACTTCGGCGCGTCCGCAAACGTTGATGCGGCCGCATTGAGGTTGGTGAGGAACTCGGCGTAGGCCGGCCCGGAGAACGTGTACCCGAGGTCGACTCCCGCGTAGTACTTGAGCAGGTCGGCGATCCCGATCGCGTCGCGAACCTGCTGGAACCAGACTGGGTCGATGGTGGCGGACGAGCCGATGAACGGGATCATCTTGCCGCCGTTCTGGGTCTTGACCTCCTTGAGATACGTCCCGGCCGAGCCCAGAGCCTCCGTGAGGATGACGTCAGGGTTCGTCTTCAGCATGGCCGCGACCTCGGTGCGATATGAGGAAGCGCCCAGCTTGATCGGCTGGTTGATGGCGATCTTTCCGCCGAGGCCGGTGAATGACTTGGTGGCCGGATCAACAAACGCCTGCGAGCCGATGTCGTCCCCGAACACCAGAGCCGCATTCTTGTAAGGAGAGTGGCCGGGACCGTAGAGCGCGCTGCCCACCATCGCGAAAGCGTCATACACATCCGCCGGAACGAGCCGGTGGAAGTACTTGAGCGCGGTCTTGTTGAACTCCGACTGCCCGGTCATGCAGAACATCGGGATGTGC
>MNEW01000073.1:11305-26919 GCA_001917895.1 Actinobacteria bacterium 13_1_40CM_66_12 | reverse complement strand
CTTCTTACCAAGCTTCTTGCCGAGCGACTTCCCCGGAGAGATAACCCTCGACCAGGTCATTCCGGGCGCTGCCGCCGAATTCGCTCCGCTGCCCCCGGAGATGCGGCCCGAGCTTGCGGCAGCGCTTGCCGCGCGCGGCATCGTACGCCTATACACGCACCAGGCCGACGCGTATCGCGCTGTTCGAAATGGCCGCCACCTGGTCGTGGTTACACCCACCGCCAGCGGCAAGACGCTCTGTTACAACCTCCCGGTTCTACAGCGCCTGCTCGAGAACCCCGAGCGACGGGCCCTCTATGTATATCCGACAAAAGCGCTTGCCCAGGATCAGCTCGCGGAGCTGAGCGCTCTCAAACACGGGCTCCCCATCGACGTCCGCGTCGACACGTACGACGGCGACACCGCACCAGGTCGACGCACAGCCATTCGCGAGGCCGGCCACGTCGTGATGACCAACCCGGACATGCTGCATACGGGCATCCTTCCGCACCACACGCGCTGGCGACGACTTTTCTCCAGCCTCGAGTTCGTCGTCATCGACGAGCTGCATACGTATCGCGGACTGTTCGGAAGCCAGGTCGCCAACGTCATCCGGCGCCTGAAGCGCATCTGCGCCTTCTACGGGTCGACCCCAACTTTCATCTGCGCATCGGCGACCATCGCCAACCCGCTCGACCTCGCCAGGAAGCTCCTCGAAGAGGAGAACATCGAGCTCATCGAGCGGAGCGGCGCCCCGCGCGGCGAGCGGCGGCTCATCTTCTACAACCCTCCGCTCATCAGCCGGGAGATGGGCATACGCCGGAGCTCAATGCTCGAAGCGCGGCGCATCGCCGCGCCGTGGATTCGATCCGGCGTGCAGACGATCCTGTTCTGCCGCAGCCGGCTCCAGGTGGAGGTGATGCTGAGCTACCTCCGCCAGGACCTGGCCCCGCGACTCGACGCATCTCGGCTCGTGCGCGGATACCGTGCCGGCTACCTTCCACTCCATCGTCGCGAAATCGAAGCCGGGCTGCGCGACGGAGAGATCACCGCCGTCGTCAGCACCAACGCGCTCGAGCTGGGCATCGACATCGGCAGCCTGCAGGCGGCGGTCCTGGTCGGCTATCCCGGAACGATTGCGTCCACCTGGCAGCAGCTGGGACGAGCGGGACGCCGGTCCGGTTCGGTCGGCGTGTTCGTGGCCTCGAGCTCGCCGCTGGACCAGTTCATCGTCCGCCACCCCGAGTACTTCTTGAGCACCGACCCAGAGGAGGGGTTGATCGACCCCGACAACCTGCTCCTCCTGGCTGGACACCTCCAGGCTGGGCTGTTCGAGCTCCCTTTCGAGGCCGAGGAGCGATTGGGTCGTACGGACGTGGGCGAGCTGCTGCGTCTTTTCGAGGAGGACGGCTCCGCGACGCGATCCGCCGGGAGGTGGTTCTGGAGCCGGCAGGCATTTCCCGCCGAGGAAGTTCATCTGAGGCGGATTGCCGCCGACAACGTCGTCATCATCGACACCTCGCAGCCGAGGCCTTCCGTCATCGGCGAGATGGACCAGTTCTCGGCACCAGTTCTTCTGCACGAGGACGCCGTCTATCTCCATGAAGGGGCGCAGTTCCACGTGGATCGCCTCGAATGGGATGAGAAGAAGGCCTACGTCCATCCTGTCGACGTCGACTACTACACGGACGCGCTGGCGTCGGTGACCGTGCAGGTGCTCGACACGTTCGCCGGCCCGGACGACCAACCAATTGCCCGTAGCCACGGCGAGGTGAAGATCACGTCGCTGGCGAGCATGTTCAAGAAGATCCGGTTCCACACGCACGAGAACATCGGCTCGGGACCGATCCACCTCCCCGAGCAGACGCTGCACACGACCGGCTACTGGATCACCGTCGATGAAGGCCTCTGGTCGGCGCTCGGCCGCGAAACGTTGGAAGCCGGTCTTCAGGGTATTGCGCATTCTCTGCGCCACGTCGCCAGCATCCGGTTGATGTGCGACCCGCGCGACCTGGGCGCGGTCGCCGAAGTTCGCTCCGCGACGACGCGCGAGCTGCTCGAGCACGCGGCGGCCCTCGTGCGCGAGTGCCCATGCCTGGCCGGCTGTCCCTCGTGCGTGGGTCCGCTGCATCTCGTGGAAGGAGCCAAGAGCGCATGCCTGCGACTGCTGTCAGCGACCTCAGAGATCGCCTTGATCGTCTAGGCGCCCCGCCCAGGCCGCGTCCACGTCCACAGCACTTCGTGCCGCGAGGTTTCGAGGCCGTGGCGACTCCATTCGGGGATGCGCTGCTCCGCGAGGACGTCGTGCCGCTCCCCGCTTTGGATCCATATCCGGGATCGGTCGCCTACATCGACACGGAGACGACGGGGCTGGGCGGCGGAGCGGGAACCTACGTCTTCGCGGCCGCCGTCGCGCGCCCCATCGACTGCGGCCTGCGGCTTGCCCAGCTGTTCCTCCCGCAGCCAGGCCTCGAGGCCCCATTCCTGCATCGGTTGCGCTTGGAGATCGCCGGCGAAGAAGGAGTGGCGAGCTTCAACGGCGGCTCGTTCGACCTGCCTGTGCTGAGAACCCGGTGGGGGATGGCCCGAATGCCTGGAGAGCTGGTCCTGGCGCCGCATGTCGATCTGCTCACCCTCGTCCGGGCCCTTTATCGGCACCGCCTGGAAACCTGCACGTTGCGAATGGTGGAGGAGCGGCTGCTGGGTTACGAGCGCGACGATCCGATCGCCGGCCCCCTGATCCCCGACGCGTACTTCGACTATCTCCGCCGAGGTTCCAGCGCGCTCCTGGACGCCGTGCTCGAGCACAACCGGCTGGACGTCATCAGCCTCGTGCACCTCCACTCCCGGCTCCTGGCCAGGCTCAACGGCGGCGATGCGGAGATGGACGCATCTGACTGGCTGGCGCTCGGCCGGCACCGACTCCGCCGCGGGGCTCGTGCGGACGGCTGGCGAGCGCTGCGTAACGCCGCCGGGTTCGCCGCCGACGAAGCCGCAGCGACCGCCGGCTTGCTGATCGCGCGCCGGTTGGCTCGGCGAAGAAAGTCGGTGGCCGGGGCCGAAAGTTTCCTGGGCTGGCTCGAGTCGAGAGTCGCGTCCGACGTCCGGCTGCCTGTGGCGCGAGCGCGGCTGCTCGAGTGGCGGCGCCGAGATCCTCAGCTGGCGCTGGCCGTCGTCGAGGCTGCGCAATCGAGGCTTCCGGAGGAGGCGCCGGCGCTGGAAGCTCGTCGAAACCGTCTCCGACGTAAGGTCGCCAAAAGTCGATCGCTTACAAAGAGCACGGAATCGGTGGCTGCCTCGTTATTCGGTTAATGCGCAGCATCCTGCTGTCCGATGGGGTTCAATTCCACTGTGCTTGTGAAAGCTAAGGTCGGCGGCCGCCGCCGACAGGGCGGTCAGTCTCTGGTGGAGTTCGCCATCTCCTCAATCGTGCTGCTCCTTTTGATGATGGGACTCCTCGACCTGTCGCGGGCGTTCTACTTCGCTGTGAACCTCGACGGGGCCGCGCGTGAAGGCGCGCGCCACGGCGCGTGGTTCAACACCGCGAGCAGGAAGAACATCTATCTCTACGACCAGACCATCTGGGATACCGTCAACCAGTCGCTCCAGGGCGCCGGCGTAGTTGGCACCGGTGTGGCGCAGGGGAACTGCCTGGCTCCGACCGACGGAAATGCGTTCAACAACAAGCCATACGCCAGCTCCGCCTTTCCCGCCACGGCGCAGGCCGTGAACATCTACATCTGCTACACATACCCGGGCGGCTCCTCGCAAACAGGTTCGATGGGAGCCCCTCCTCCCGACAACTCGTGGCGGCTCGGAGACATCAACGTCTCGCTGCTCATGAACTTCAAGCTCATAACCCCGTTCATCCAGAGCCTTTTCGGACAAGGTATCAACCTGGCGTACAACGAGCACTTCACCATCCAGGGCAAACCATGAGAAATGGGTTGAGACGCGTTCGCATCTGGACACACAGCGAACGGTCTCAGGGACTGACCGAGTTCGCGCTGATCGCACCCGTGATCCTGCTCCTGACCTTCGGGATCATCGACTTCGGGCGCGGCCTGTACTTCTACATCACGCTGCAGCAGGCGGCCAACGAGGGCGCGCGAGTCGCCGTGCATGCCTCCGATTACGTCGATCCAAACGGGGTCGGCTGCACGCCACCTGCGAATGTGCACTGCTGGCCAACAGACGCTGATGTCGCCTCAGCGGTCCAAGCGCATGCCGTGACTGAAGTGCTGGCCAACCCCTGCCCCAACGGGCCGATTCCAAACGGCGGCAATCCCCAGGGCTCGCTTCAGGTTCCGCCAGCCAACACCGGCTGGATCTTCATCACCGACCCGAGCCCTGGCGGCAACCCGCCTCCGACAGCCAACGGCCCCCGCGGCGGCCTGGGTACACTGCCGCCTCCCGGTCCTGGCTGCTACGCGATCCAGCCCGCCATTGGAAACGAGCCCATCAAGGTGACGCTGTGGTTCAACTTCCAACCGCTGACTCCAATAATCCAGCAAGTTGTCGGCAACAAGATCGTCATCACTGCTTATGCGGTTTATCGCGCTGAGTACTCGCCCTAAATCCCGGCAGCGAAAGCTGCAGGAGGGCCAGGCCATCGTCCTCATCGCCCTGCTGCTTCTCGTGTTGTTCGCCATGCTCGGGCTTGCGATTGATTCCGGCCGGGCGTATGTCGACAAGCGCGACCTGCAGACCGCGGTCGATGCGGCGGCGCTCGCCGCCGGCGATTGGTACGAGAACTACCTTGACCTCACCGGCAGCACCCTGCCGCAGGCCGAGCAGGTGTTCCAGACCGACCTGCATCTCTACTCCGGTCCAAGCTCCAACACTTGCACGCTGCCTTGCCCCACCTATGTGGGACCCCTGACCAACCTGCGGCAAGACAATTACAGCCTCAGCTATAACAGTGGCAGCTACCTGCTGACGATCTCGGCCACGAACACCCAGTTCAACGGGTACCAGTTCGTCTTCACGGCGACTCACTACCTGCCTCTGGCGTTCATGCAGATCTTCGGCGGCCCGACCACTGCCACCATAGTCGCCAGCGCGACCTCGATCGTCGGCAACCAGCGGCAGACCCCCGCGCTGCTCACGCTGAGCAGCGCCGCCTGCGCCACCCATCTTCAGGGATCCGGCAGCCTCACGGTGCTTGGAGACGTCTACACGAACGGTACGGCCTGTATCGACTCCAACCTGCACCTGGCGGGAAACTGTTACGGCCAAACCGGCTCGAACTGCAACTCAGCCGCCTATTACTGCTACAACGCGAGCGCGGGCTTCATCCCATATCCGCCGTATACGAACGGCGGAAATCCCTGCAACGGAGGCGACATCCTGGGAGGCCCCAACGTGCCGGCCCCCACGCTTCCCGACCCGTTGTACCAGACGC
Organism: Actinobacteria bacterium 13_1_40CM_66_12; assembly: GCA_001917895.1. Next base: position 21,536 of record MNEW01000073.1, on the reverse strand, counting down.
CCTCCTATCCTTTCTACTCGGGGCCTGGGATCGCCACAAATCGGGGCTCGTACACCGAGCTGTCTCCGGGCACGTACAACAACTTCTCCATAAGCAGCTCCGTCTGCTTCTTCCTGGACCCCGGCATCTACACCTGGAACGGCGGTTACGCATCCCATGGCGGCCTGGTCTCCAATGAGTTGAAGGCGCCCGACGAGGAGCTGTATACAGCGGCGGGAACTATCCAGCAGCCGGGAGTCAATAATTTCTGGGGCGCCGCCGGCTGCGCGGGCAGCTTCACGGTTGCGGCCACTGGCGTTCCGTCAGGTAATGCTCTGAAGCACCAGGGCGGTGCGGGCACATGGGGTATCGAGTTGACATCGGTGCGTTACGACCGGTTCTTCGACAACACAGTCCCGGGGAATGTCTGCTTCGCCCCGCCAGGCTGTATGCGCGAAAGCACACCCTCCGCATGTCACTTGGTGACCACAGCGGATCTGGCCAACCAGGGCGTCAATGTCACCATTACGCAGAACGCGCCCGGAGCGCAGTACTACAACGTCTACATAAACCCCCAGGGATGCGTTGGGACATACGTCGGCGGATTCCGCAATGACTTCTCCTTCGTCAACCAATTCGCGGCTCCCGTGGCGGGCTCCATCCTCGCTGGCGGCCTCGCGGGGGGAGGGTGGCCGTGCGCGCCGGCCGGCGTGACGGTGTGCAGCATCTCCTACAACGCAATCAACAACACTCCGACGCCGCAGACGCACAACTGCAACGGACAGGCGCGCGTCAACCAGCTCTGCTGGGCTCCTGACGATGAGACCGCGCCAACATGTTTCAGCGTCTGCCCGCCAGCCGCGGCCGTGCCGCAGGAGAACGGCCCCATGAACCTCGAGTACGTGCCCTACACGAGTGGTGACGTCGCCAATGAGAACTACTGCATGCAGACGCCCATCTCTCCCACCGGCGACCCGGCAGCGCCCTGCACAACGGCCAAGATCACGCCTGGAGCCGTGCAGTTCTTCTTCGGGCCGAACGACTGCTTCGACCAGAACGGCAACGGCTACACACACGTGTTCAGCGGAGAGCAGTACAACTGGATCGTCATCTACCAACTCCCCGTCCCCCCAGCCCAGGCTCCGCTGTGCAGCCCCAACAAGCTGGATGGCAACGCATTGACCCAGTACATCGGCACCATCTACACCCCGTCCTCCAACTGGGAGATCCAGGGCTCCGACAAGGCGCCCCTCGCAGGCCAGGTCATCTGCTGGACCGCGACGGTCACCGGCTCGGGCCAGGCCGGCATCGACTTCAACCCGAACTACGCGCCGGCTCCTCCCGCCGCCCGCCTGATCAACTGACCTTCGGCGGCGGTTCGACCGCGTAGCCCAGGTCGCGCAGCGCTTCGTCGATCCACTGCAGCGCCATCTCCTTGGTGTTCGGCCAGGTCTCGATCGACGAGTCCGGCAGCCCGGCGTCTATCACCACGCGGCCTGCCACACGTAAGAGGCGCCTCACCAGGGGCGCCGCCTCGGGCGCCGCGAAGGCGATCTCCTCGAGCGCGCGGGAGAGCATGAAGCACGCGGAGTTGAAGGTTTCGGCGTCTATCGGCGCCTCGCTCGCCAGCCTTTCGGCCAGCCCGGTCCTCAGATCGGACGGGTCCATTCGACGGGTATGATTCCAGATCGGGATGGACCTGACAGAACCGGTATTGCTCACGCCAGAGGGGCTCGAGAAGCTCAAGCGCGACCTCGAAGTCGCGCTGCAGCGCCGCGGCGAGGCGGGCGAGCGCCTGAAGGAGGCGTTCCAGCCGGGCGACATCGAGGACAACCCCGAATACGAGCAGGCCAAGGAGGAGGTCGGTCTCCTCGACAGCCGCATCTACGAGCTCCAGGAGATGATCGGGCGGGCCCAGATCATCAAGGAGTCGCACTCGAGCGTCGCCGGACCGGGCTCCACGATCGACGTCGTCGACTCCGACGGCCATGCAGAGACCTACCACCTGGTCGGCGCGGTCGAGAGCGACCCGTCTGCCGGACGGATCTCGGTCGACTCGCCGGTCGGGCGCGCGCTCGTGGGCAAGAAGAAGGGCGACCGCATCACGGTCAGCGTCCCGTCGGGAACGCTCACACTCAGTATCAAAGCGGTCAAGTAGGCACGGCTCAGGACCTGAACCCGGAAGCGATCGCCGACCGCACCACGGTCGGAGTCTTTTTTCGGCAGGCGGCACGGTTCGGCGATCGGCCCCTCGTCCACTTCAAGCGGGCGGGAATGTCCTGGTCGGTCGCCACGTGGGCAGACATGCAGCGCTGGGTGCTGGCGGTCGCGTCCGCGCTCGTGGAGGCGGGTGTCAAGCCCGGGGACGCGGTCGTCATCATCTCGGAGAACCGAGTCGAGTGGCTCTACTGCGACTTCGCCATTCAGTCGGTCGGCGCGATGACGGTGCCCATCTACCCCAGCAGCCCGCCCGAGCTCGCTCAGAAGATCGCGGCAGACAGCGGCGCGGTGCTGGCAATCGCCTCCGGCGAGAAGCTGGCGGCCAAGCTGAGCGCCGCCGGACCGCTTCAGCGAGTGGTGCGCATGGACGTCGAGGTTGCGCAGTGGGCGGTGCAGGACCCGAAGCACCTGGCCGACGTCGCATCTCGCCTAGAGAAGATCAAGCCGGACGGGGTGTGCACCATCGTCTACACGTCCGGCACGACTGGCGAGCCAAAAGGAGCTGAGCTCGCGCATCGCAACCTCGTCGACATCTCACGCGCGATCCTCGAGGTGTTTCCGCTGGGCCCCGACGATTCCACCCTCTCGTTTCTTCCTTTCTCTCATGTCTTCGAGCGCATCAACGGCATCTTCATCGGCTTTCTGTTCGGCGGCCAGGCATGGATTTCGCAAGGCACCGATCACCTCGCTGACGAGCTCGGCGAGGTCAAGCCAACCGTGATGAACTCCGTCCCGCGCGTGTACGAGAAGATGCACTCGGCGGTGATGGCGCGCGTCCGCGAGGCGCCCGCGGTGCGCCGTGCGCTTTTTGGCTGGGCGATCCGAGTGGGAACGCGCTTCGCGCACGAAACCAATCCCGGCCCGATGCTCCGGTGGCAGCACATGCTTGCGGACCGCCTCGTGCTCGCTGCGCTTCGCCTGCGCTTGACCGGGGGCCGCCTGCGCTTCTTCATCAGCGGCGGCGCCGCCCTCGCGCGCGAAATCGAAGAATTCTTCTGGGCGATCGGGGTCCCGATCCTCAACGGATGGGGCATGACCGAGGTCTCGTCGGGCGCGTCGTCGAACACGCTCACGCACCACCGGTTCCTCACGGTCGGCAAGCCCTTTCCCGGAGTCCAGCTCAAGATCGCCGACGACGGCGAGATCCTGATCAAGAGCCCGGGGAACATGCTCGCTTACCACAACAACCCGGCGGCTACCGCGGAGATGATCCGCGACGGCTGGGTCTACTCCGGCGACATCGGCGAGATCGACGCCGACGGCTTTCTGAAGATCACCGACCGCAAGAAGGCGCTGTTCAAGACCGCCGTCGGCAAATACGTGGCGCCGCAGCCGCTCGAGTTCGAGCTCATGAGAGACCACCTCATCGAACGGGCCGTCGTGGTCGGCGAGGGAAAGCCGTACGTGACCGCCCTCGTCGTTCCCGACTGGGACGCGGCGCTCAAAGAGGGGCTCGATGAGGTGGAGCTGAAGGCGCACGTGCAGAAGGTGGTCGATGCCGTCAACGCCGGTCGCGGCAACTGGGAGGCGATCCAGTACTTCACCCTGCTGCCACACGATTTCTCTGAGGCTGACGGAGAGCTGTCGCTGAAGCTGGACGTCAAGCGGAAGGTGGTGCAGGACCACTACGGCGCGCAGATCGAGTCGATGTACGAGGGCAAAACACAAACCCGCGTAACCTGAAGGCATGGCCGGCCCCGCTGACATGTCTGAGCTTCACGCCGCGCTCGACCGCCTGCGCCCGCAGCTGTGTCACTGCGGCCTCAAGGGCGAATGCCTCGGCTGCAAAGGCATCGAGATGATCAGGGTCCAGGCTGAGGCGGTGGTCGCCGCCGCGAGCCAACCCATCCTCCTGCAGGTCGCCCAGGAAGCCTCGATGAAGGACATGGCGACCCGTTTCGAGGCCATGTCCGAGCGCCTGCTTTCCGATCCGGAGATCCGCCGCTCGGCCGAGGAGATGCAGCAGCGCCTGATGTCAGACCCGGAGACTCGTCAGCTCCTCGAAGAGCTCATGCGCCGGCTCGGCGCCCCACCTGAGGAAGGTTTAGGCGGCTAGGTAGCGGCGGGGCTCGCGGCGACGGGTTTCTTGGGCGCGGGCATGGGCTTGCTCCAGAACGGGATGGGCCCGGTCTTGAGCTGCTGGATGATCGCCTGCTCCTGCGCCTGCGTCAACTGCTTCTTCGTGACCGCCGCGTCCAGCAGCGGCGTCAGCTTGGCAATGAGCCGGTCGCGGAACTGCGCTTCGGTCACCGGCGGGTTCTGGGCCGCGGCGATCTGCGACAGCGTCATTCCCTGCGCCAGATCGGCCGTGAGCTGCTGATCGGTGATCCCAAGCGCCGAAGCTGCAGCGCCGAGCAGGGCCTCCTTGTAAGCGCCGAGGTCCGACCTCGGGGCCTTCGGGGCGGACGGCAGCAGCGCGCAAGGAGCCTGGCCCGCGACCTTCTTCTTGATCGCGTCCGCCTGGGCCTGGGTGATATCGCCGTTCTTGACCTCGTCGTCCAGCGTCTGGCCGACGGCCTTCTGGAACGCCGCGTCGACCGTGGCCTGGGTGCTGCCGAGGTCTGACGCGAAATGCGAGACAAAGTCCTTGCACACGGCCGAGGCCTTGCCGGTCTGCTGGTCCACGTTGGCCACCGTCGCGCTGGAGGTTTGGGAGGAGGGAGTCGCGCCGGAGTGGAAGCCGACGGTGAGCCCGGCGGCCGACGCGGTCATCCAGACCGCACCGGCGGCGACGGCGACGGCGCCGGCCGCAAGCCCAAAAACGCGAATGACGCGAACGTGTCGGAACGTGGCGATGCTTTTGATCACCCCTCAATCAGACCTCGAATCGGCCCCCTACGTCCACCCGAAGGCGTAAAGGTTTTGTAACTAGACTCAGGCGATGGAAACGCCTCCACTAGCCGGCTGGACCGGGAGACAGGCGGTCGAGCTGTACGTCCGGACCTACACGACCATGCTCCAGAGCTCAGGCGACATCAAGATCGACTCCCTCGTCCACGCCCACCTCTCAATGGCTTCGGTTCTCCACCCCCTCGCGGCCGAGCCCCAGGTCGACATGGGCGCCCTCCTCTACGCGGTACGACGCCTTCCGAGCGCGATCGTTCGCTGCCGGCGTGTGCTCATGGGTCAGAGCCCGCAGGGCTTTCGAGCGGTGTTCGGCGCAGACATCCTCAGCTGGCAGGCCGTCAAAGCGCCGGCCCGCCGCCGCCGCTGGTACCACAGTGGCGACACCCTCGCCGTCCTCATCGCCTCCCCGTCCGACATCGACGACCTCGTGCCCACCCTCGTCGCGTACCAGATCGAGTGGAACAAGCTGCACGGCGTGCTGCAGGACGTCCCCCTGAACGACAACGACGCGCGACGAGCATCGGGAGCAGGCGAAGGCGACTGGGAAAGGCTCCGCCAGGCGTGGGGCGACGATTTTGACGCGAACCTGGCGGCGATCAAGCGAGACGAGTGCCGGATCGTCATCCGGCTGATCGGCGGCAGCCATCTCGGCTATGCGCGAAACGCGAGTCGGTGGTGGCAGCCTATCGAGTCCGCGATGGATGAGATGGGCCTCCGCGAGGCGCCGATCTACTTCGTGTCCTCGAACACGCACAGCCTCGTCAACGTCCTGACAGGGGTCGCGCGCGAATTCGAGCAGGACATCCTCGACTTCGTTCGAGTCAACGATCCCGACCTCAACGACGAGCGCCGCAAGCTCGAGGCCGGCCACAGCCGCGCCTCCCGATACAACTGGCTCTACTACGGAGCGCGTCAGCTGTTCGACCTTCATCCGGATCGCAGCCGCTTGCGCGCCCGCCGAGCGGAGATCGAGACGGCGAACGGCATCCGACACATACCGGCGCGCGGTACGGGCGTCGACTCAGCGGCCCAGGTCTTCAAGATCTCGCAGCTCGACCCTGCCGCGATCGATCCTCGCGTCGGTCCGGTCGACGAGGCGAAGCTGCGAGCGTCGAATGCGTGCATCGTCAACGTCGACTACCCGCTGGGTCTGGCCGCCTACCACATCCTCAGGCAAGTTGCCGAGCACAGTGCATGGGTCGCGGGTGTCTACGTCCTGGGCAAGGCGGCAACCCTGAACGCCGAGGTCGGCGACGTGATGATCCCCAACGCGGTCCACAACGAGCATTCGGGCAACACCTACTGGCTGGACAACTGCATCGCGGCAGCAGACGTGCAGCCCAATCTCGTCTACGGCTCGGCGCTGGACAACCAGCGCGCGGTCGCCGTGCGCGGAACGTTCCTGCAGAACCGCGACTACCTCGACATGTACTACCAGGGCCGGTACACGGTCGTGGAGCTGGAGGCCGGCCCGTATCTCGATGCTTGTTTCGAGATCAATCAGCCTGATCGTTATCCGCTCGGTGAGAGCGTGAACATGGCCAAGCTGGGCTTCGACCTGGGCATCGTCTTCTACGCGTCGGACACGCCGTACACGCAAGCGCGCACTCTGGGCGCGCGAGGCCTCAGGTACCGCGGGATGGACTCGACGTATGCGGCGGCTATCGCCCTCGCCAGGCGGATCCTGCAGCGTGAGGAGGCATTGCCCGCCCGCCCGATGGGCTAGAGCTCGTCATCAGCACGTGCTCGTGCGGATGGTTGTGCTCGCCGGCGCCGTGATGGATCTCGCCACAGGGATGGCAGCTCTCGACCTGGATGGTCGAATGCCCGATGTCGAAGCGGCTGCACAGCCGAGTCTCGAGGTCGCGCACAACATGCTCGGCATCGCCCAGCGGACACTCCTCGAGCACGACGTGAACGCTGAGCGCCATCTCCTCTGACGACAGCGCCCAGACATGCAGGTCGTGCGAGCTGATCACATGTTCCGTGTTCGCGATCTCGTTCGTCACCTCGCTGAGGTTGACCTCGCTGGGCGTGCCCTCGAGCAGCAGGTTGACGGTCTCACGCACGATCCGCCACGCGCCATAGGCGATGAGCGCGGCGATGCCCAGGGAAAGGATCGGGTCTATGTACAGCCAGCCGGTCAGCAAGATGATCGCGCCCGCCACGACCACGCCGGCGGATGCTCCGATGTCGCCGGTTACGTGCAGCAGCGCCGCGCGGATGTTCAGGTTCTTGCCATGACCCCGCAGGCCGAACACGACATAGGCGTTGATGACGATGGCGACCAGGGCTGAGGCGATGACGACCACGCCCTGAACGGGCTCAGGGTTCGCGAACCTGCGAACGGCCTCGATCGCGATGGCGATCACGATCACGACCAGCGTCACGGAGTTCACGAGCGCTGCGAGGATGCTGACCCGCTGGTAGCCGTAGCTCCGGCGTCGGTCGGCGGGCCGTTTGGCCTGCTCGATGGCGAACCAGGCCAGTCCCAACGCGAACACATCGGTGAGCACGTGCCCGGCGTCGGAAAGCAGTGCCAGGGAGTGCGAAACGACGCCTCCGGCGAACTCGACCGCCAGGATGACGCAGGTCAGCGCCAGCGCCCTCTTCAGGGTCGCTCCCTGGTCGGTCATTCGCTCCATGAATTCATCCTACCCACCGGCCAAACCGCTTAACGGTCTAGCGCCACCAATCTTCGCCACGTTCCAAGTACGCCAATAGCATCCCGTGGCGGAGCCCCTCGTGGCTTATCTGGAGCACCGCCAGCCCGTACCAGTCCAGGAAGAGCAGCATGGCCTCGACCCCCGCGCGAAGGGCCTTGACCCGGTTCGGCGGCAGCCCCACGTGACGCGCCACGTCGGCGGCCCGCCGAGCGTCGAGCCGGCGCTCGCAGGCCAGGAGGTCGGCGGTGGTCAGGACGCTCGGCGGGCTTCGCTTCGACAGGACGATTGGGAGGTTCGAGGCGGTGCCACCCGTGGCGACGAGCCGCTCGATGTCGCCGTCGGGAGCGTGCGCAAGCTCGCGCAGGGCGGCCTTTCGCAGCCGGGCGCGCTCCTCGGGGCGCGGCGGATCTGACAGGTACGTGCTGGAGAGGACGCCGGACCCGACGGGCAGCGTCGCCGAACGAAGCATGTCGTGACCTCGTCCGATCACGACCTCTGTAGAAGCTCCGCCGAGATCGACCATCGCCCATTCGCGGCGCGCCGCGTGGCGGCTCGCCACGCCTAGAAAGCTCAGCTCCGCCTCCCGGCGTCCCGAGATGATGTGCACCGGGGCGCCGATCGCCTCGCCGGCTTTGATCGCAAACGCTTCGCCGTCCGAGGCCTGGCGAACTGCTGCCGTGGCCCCGGCGATCAGCCGCTCGTATCCATGCTTGCGGGCCCGCGCGACGACCGATTTCAGCGCCCGAATCGCGATGCGGCCTTTGGTGCCTATGGAACCGGTGCGGGCGACTCGGGCGCCCAGCTCGGGCATCTCGACGTAGTGGGCGACGTCCTCGAGCTTGTTCCGGACGACGTCGGCGACCAGGATATGGACGGTGTTGCTCCCGATGTCGACCGCCGCTAGACGCATTTAGATTGAAAAGTAACCCAGTGGAGTCATAGGCCGGATTTATTCCGGCCGTCACTTATGCTCCTTCCAGACGCCTCGGGCGATGTGCGTCGCCAGCTTTACCCACGGGCGAGGCCTGCCTCGCCCGTACTCTCGACCGCCGCGAGCCGCATATGGGGCCACTCTAGAATCTCCGTCGGTGGCAGCGAACAACAAGGTGCGCATCGAGCGAGACTCCATGGGTGAGGTCGAAGTGCCGGCGAATGCTTACTACGGCGCTTCCACGCAGCGAGCCGTCCTCAACTTTCCCATCTCGGGACAGCCCTTCCCGCGGAGGTTCATCCGCGCCCTCGGTCTGATCAAGAAGGCCGCCGCCGAGACCAACGTGGAGCTGGGTCTGCTTCCGCAGAAGAAAGCTCGCGCGATCATCAAAGCGGCTCAGGAGGTCGTCGACGGCAAGCACGACGATCAGTTCCCGATCGACGTCTATCAGACCGGTTCCGGCACGTCGACAAACACCAACGCCAACGAGGTCATCGCCAGCCGCGCGACAGAGATCCTCGGCGGCGCGCAGGGCTCCAAGCTCGTCCATCCCAACGACCACGTGAACCTGTGCCAGTCCTCGAACGACGTGATTCCGACCGCCATTCAAATCTCGTGGGGGGTCGCCATCACCGATGAGCTGATCCCCGCGCTGCAGCAGCTGCAAGCTGCGCTGGAGGCGAAGAGCAAGGAGTTCTGGCCCGTGATCAAAACCGGGCGGACCCACCTCATGGATGCGACGCCGATCCGTCTCGGTCAGGAGTTCAAGGGCTATGCGGGGCAAGTCGAGGAATCGATCCGGCGCGCGCGCGGAGCGGTGGATGAGCTGACGAGCGTTCCGCTCGGGGGGACCGCGGTGGGAACCGGGCTGAACTCACACCCGCGATACACCCGCATGACGTGCACCCGCCTGGCGGCGGCGACGGGACTGCGGATCCACGAAACACGCAATCACTTCCACGCCCAGGCAACCCTCGACGTCCTGGTCGCGGCACACGGCGCACTGCGCACGGTCGCGGTGAGCCTGTGGAAGATCGGCTTCGACATCCGCCTCATGGGCAGTGGGCCCATCGCCGGCCTGGGCGAGCTGCGCTTGCCTGAGACCCAACCGGGTTCGAGCATCATGCCGGGCAAGGTCAACCCCGTCATCGTCGAGTCGGTGACGATGGTGGTGGCCCGCGTCCTGGGCAACGACCTCACTGTCACGACGTGCGGGCAGTCGGGCAGCTTTTTCGAGCTCAACGTGATGATGCCCGTCGCCGGGGTGGCGGGCCTCGAATCGATCACGTTGCTGGCGGCGTCGGCTCGCAATTTCCGCGAGCGCTGCGTCGAAGGGCTGCAGGCGACCGAGCGCGGACCGGAGCTCGTGGAGAGAAGTCCGATGCTGGCGACCGCGCTCAATCCGCTGATCGGCTACGACGAAGCGGCCAAGATCGCCAAGGAGTCGATCCGCACAGGCCGATCGATCCGCGAGCTGGCGCGCGCGCGCGGCGTGTCCGAGACGGCCTTGAACAAGGTCCTCGACCTCGGCAAGATGACCAAACCTGGTCTGGAAGGTCCGGGCGGAGGCGGCTAGCGGCCGGCTCTA
>MNEW01000073.1:0-11246 GCA_001917895.1 Actinobacteria bacterium 13_1_40CM_66_12 | reverse complement strand
AGCTCGACGAGACGCTCGGCTCGATTCAGCAAAGTGGAGCCCGCCTACTCGTCATTCGGGGTTCGGGCGAGCGCGCCTTCTGCGCCGGCGGAGACCTCAAGGAGCTCGAGCACATGCGCTCGGAGACGGCCGCCGCCGAGATGGCGCAGGCGATGCGAGCGACGCTCGATCGGATACCGCGGCTGCCGATCCCGGTCATCGCAGCCTTGAACGGCGATGCCTTCGGCGGCGGTGCAGAGCTCGCGCTCGCTTGCGATTTCCGTGTCGCCGCCGGCCACGCGCGCATCGGTTTCGCCCAGATCACTCTCGGATTGATGCCGGCGTGGGGCGCCTCAGAGCGTCCCGCGGCGCTCGTTGGTCGCGGCCGTGCTCTCTACATGCTGTTGACGGGCGTCATCATGTCCGCGGCCGAAGCGAAAGACCTCGGCCTGATCGAAGTCGTCTACCCGGACGATTCATTCGACGCCGGCGTGGGCGAGCTGGCGCGAAAGATCGCGGATGCGCCCGCCCCGGCGCTCGCCGGGATCAAGGCTTCCGTCGGCGCAGTTCGTCCGCATCACAATCCCGAGCTCGCAGACGAAACCATCGCGGCGTTCGCGAAGACATGGGCGGATCCGGCCCATTGGGACGCCGTCGCGAAGATGGAGCGGAAGCGCCGGAACCCATGAAGCGGCGCCTCCCGCACCCACTGAGGCGGTTCCGATTACCCGCGGTACTCCTTGCGGTGGTGATCCTCTACGGCATCTCCGGTTACATGCTCATCGAAGGCTGGAACCTACTCGATGCCTTCTACATGACGATCATCACGATCAGCACCGTCGGCTACAGCGAGCTCCACCAGCTGTCCACGACCGGCAGGCTTTTCACATCGACCCTGATCGTCGTCGGCGTGGGTACGATGCTTTACGGTTTCGGCGTCTTCGCCGAGACGCTCACCGACGGCGCCTTCGTCAACTACAGGAGGGAGCGGCAGTTGGAGCGCGCGCTGAACCAGCTGAGCGATCACTTCATCATCTGCGGCTACGGCCGCATCGGGACCCAGATCGTCGCCGAGTTCGAGCAGCACAAGATCAGCTACGCGGTCATCGACCAGACCGAGGAGGCGCTGGTCCGGCTGCGCAACGAAGGCCGCCTGCACGTCGAGGGCGATGCGTCGAGCGAGGAAATTCTCAAGCTCGCTGGCATCGAGCGAGCACGCGGCCTCATCTCAGCAGTCGACTCTGACGAGCGCGCCGTTTACATCATCCTCGCGGCTCGCGCTCTCAAGCCCGAGCTCTACCTGATCTCGCGCGCCGGCCGGCCCGAATCGATCCGCCGCCTCGAGTTGGCGGGCGCGAACCGGGTGATCTCCCCGTATCAGATGGCCGGACACAGGATGGCCGAGCTCGCGGTGCGGCCGGCGCTGGTGGACGTCCTCGACACCCTTCACCACGGCATGGCCGAGATCGCGGTCGAGGAGATGCTGGTGAAGCGGGGAATGGCGGCGGTGGGCAAGACCATCTCGGAGGCCGGCCTCCTGAGCGCCCAAGCAGCAAAGCTCCTGGCGCTGCGCCGCGAAGACGGCTCTGTGCATGTCAACCCGGGCGCCGACATGACGCTGGAGGACGGAGACCTTCTGATCGCGCTGGGGTCTGAGGAGCAGCTCTTCGCGTCGGCGGCGATGCTGAACTAGCCCTCTACAGTTGAAGACGTGAAGGCACTCGGACGCCGGCCCGAGCTCGTCGCCCTCGGCTCGGTTCTGATCGGCGTGGTCATCGTGGTGGGCAAGCTCGTCGTCGGGCTGCTGACCGGCAGCCTCGGAATCATCAGCGAGGCCGTCCACTCCCTGCTGGACCTCGCCGCCAGCGGTTTCACCCTTGTGGCCGTGCGGACCGCACGCAAGCCTGCCGACTCCGAGCACCCCTACGGTCACGGGCGCGCCGAGAACCTGGCCGCCTTCGCCGAAGGCGTCCTGCTCCTGATCACCGCTGCGGGCATCGGGTATCAGGCCATCCACCGGCTGACCGTGGGCGGGGCAGCGGTCAACGCCGCCGCCTATGCGTTCGCGCTCCTTGTCGCCACGCTCTTCATCGAGCTGGGACGAGCGGCCGTGCTCCGCAGGGTTGGCCGTGAGGCGGGCAGCGACGCGTTGCTGGCCGACGCGACCAACCGGTGGTCGGACGTCCTCGCGACCGTTGGCGTGCTGGCCGGGCTGGCGGGCGTGAGGATGGGATTCGCGTGGGCCGACTCGGCCGCGGCGCTGCTTGTGGCCGTGATCATTGCGCGAGCAGCCGGGCGCCTGGCGTGGCGTTCGGGCGACATCCTCATGGATCGCGCGCCGGCCGGCGCTGAACGCAAGCTGCGCGCTGCGATCGCCGGCGTTGACGGCGTCCGCGAGGTGCGCTCAGTTCGCGTCCGCCGATCCGGGCCCAAGCTGCTAGGCGACGCCAGCATCGCCACCGCGCGAATGCTTCCACTCGAAGCCGCCGGCGGGCTGGTCGACGACGTCAAGCGGGCGGCCGGCGCGGCCCTGCCGGAGCTCGACCTCACGGTGCTCGTCGAGGGGCAGTCGGAGCCGAGCGATCTGGTCGAGCGCGTTCACGCGGCGGCGGCTCGCAACGGCGGAGTACGCGACCTTCACAACGTGACGGTCGAGCGTGAGAGCGACGGCTCGCTCCACCTCACCATGCACGCGAAGCTTCCAGGCGACATGACCCTCGCAGCAGCGTCGCAGGCCAGCGCACGACTCGAGAAGACACTGCGCGCCGAGCTGCCCGATGCCACTCGTATCGACATCCACCTGGAGCCGATGGAGCCGGTCTTCGTGGCGGGCGAAGATGTCACCAAGCGACGCGCATTGCTCGCGCAGCGGATGCGCGAGGTCGTCGAATCGCAACCGGCGGTGAAGCGCTGCGTCGATGTGGAGCTGAGCGACCGTCACAACCGAATCCATGCGCATGTGGTGGCAGAGCTGTCCGGTGACGTCAGCCTCGAACAGGCGCACCAGGTGGAGACCGAGCTGGAGGAGATGATCCGTCGCGCGCTGCCTGAGGTGCACGAGGTCACAGCCAGGGCGACGGCATGAGGCCGGGACGCGCAGGAGATCTGCCCGCGGTGCTCGAGCTCATGCATGCCGAGGTACGCGCGGGCCGGCAGGATTGCGTGCCGGGCGAAGCCCTACTTCAGCGGATGCTGGCCGGCTTCGATTGGGGCGCGCGCTCGAGGATGGTCGAAGGTGGGACTGGGCTGGACGGGGCAGTTCTCGTCGCCGGCCGATCGACGCCGGAAGGAGTGATCACGCAGGTGTCGGTTGCCGCTCTGCGGGCTGAGCTGAGGCGTGACCTGCTGCGGTGGGGATTCGATCTTTCCAAAGCCTCTGGCGCCGTCGCCGCGCAGGTATGGTGCGGGCGGGGGCACACCGACGGCCTGGCTCAGCTGGGCGCTGAGCTCGTGCGGCCGTGGTGGCGCATGGACATGAGCATCTCCGGCGACCTGCCGGCTGTGACGCCGGTTCCCGGATACGAGCTGCGCGATGGAAGTGGGGTTGCTCCTGGTTGCTGGTCTGATGTCCACAATCGTTCGTTCGCCGACCACTGGCGCTTCTCGCCGCGCCAGGAGGTCGAGCTGGTGACCGGGCGCCCGCCCCATCTGGCGCTGATGGCGACCACCAAGGACGGAGCGCCGGCGGCTGTCACGCTCGCCCACGTCGAGTCGTACGTCGAAGATGCCCGCCCGCAGCCGGTCGGGATTGTCAGCTCAGTTGGCACCGTCCCCGAGCACCGGCGGAAAGGACTCGCCATGTGGCTCGTGGCCGAGGCGCTGCGCCGCCTTCACGACGAGGGTGCGCGCTCGGCCTCGCTGTACGTCGACGGCTGGAATCACACCCGGGCTTTCGATGCCTACAACAAGATCGGCTTCGCTTTGGCGTTCGAGTCGGAGGTCTGGGAAGCTAACCTTCGGTGACTATGCGGTTCCTGGGGGCGCTGACAGCCCTGGTGCTCCTGGTTGCGGCAGCATGCAGCCCGCCGCCATCGGAGCGGCCCATACACATGGGGACGAGCAATCTGAGCTCTCCTACCCCGTTACTCGCAACCGCCATCTCACATGCCACGCACCTGGGCAAGGCCGGTCCGGCGACCGAGGTCGATCTGAGCCTCGGCCTCAAAGTGAGGCGACCGGACGAGCTGGCCGAGCTCCTCGCCTCCGGCCAGACAGTGACGCCTGATCAGTACGCGGCCGAGTTCGGGCCCGACCCGGCGGGGGTGCAGGCCGCCCTCAGGACCCTGACGTCGGGCGGCCTGCATGCAACATGGCGTCCGGGGTCGGGCCTCATCGCCGCAGCCGGGCCCGCGCCGGCGGTGGCGGCAGTGTTCACGATCGACATCGAGGACTATCGCCTCGCCAACGGCACCACGTTTTACGCCTCGCTCGATACCCCGCGCCTACCAGCGGACGTCGCCGCGGTCGTCACCAGCGTGACCGGCCTCGACAACTTCCGGCGTAATCGCACCTACGCCGTGCGTCCAGGCGGTATGACTCCGGCAGACTTGGTCACCTACTACAACCTGAAGCCGCTTCGTGACAGCGGACTCGACGGCACTGGCATCACGATCGTCCTCCCCGAGATCGACGACCTTCCGAACCTGACGGACCTCAACAAGTTCGCGACCAAGTTCAGCTTGCCGCCGTTCGACCCTCTGGTGACTATCAAGCGCGATCCGTACACGAGATCGCCCCTGCGGCGAAGATGGTCGTCTACCTCTCAGCTCCGGACTTCGCGCACGCGGACCGAGCATTCGACCAGCTGGTCACCGACCATCTGGGCTCGATCATCTCCGAGAGCCTTGGGGCCTGCGAACCGGAGACCCCGCTCGGCCATCGCGACAGCTACGCGAACATCCAGGACCGCTCGGTGGCCTTGGGGATGTCGCATTTCATTGCGAGCGGCGACAGCGGCGCTTTCACATGCGGCGTCGATCAGCCACCCGCGGCGAGCTTTCCATCGACGCTGGCAAACGTGACAGCGGTCGGCGGGACGACCGTGTTCGAATCGGTGCAGGGCGTCTATTTCAAAGAGGCTGCGTGGGGCGGACCCATCGGTGAGACCGGGTCGGGCGGTGGCGCCAGCCAGTTCTACCCCATACCGGACTACCAGAAGGCAGTCGGCGAGGCCGCGGGACACAGCTTCCGGCAGGTGCCCGACGTCGCGGCCGACGCCGACCCGAACAGCGGGTTCGCGATCGTCTTCGGGGGCCAGGACGGCCAAGCCGGGGGCACATCGGCGGCGGCACCATTTTGGGCGGCGACCATCGCGCTCATCGACCAAGATCTGAAACGAAAGGGCATGCGCGAGACCGGTTTCGCCAATCCCGCCATCTACTGGATGGGGACGAATGCATCGAAACTGCCCGCCAATCCCTTCCACGACGTCAAAGTCGGCAACAACCTTGGCTTCGACGCAGTGCCTGGCTGGGACTTCGCGACGGGGTGGGGAAGCATGGACGGCGCCGCGCTCGACGCCGCCTGGATCCTCTACATAAAAGGAGGGGGAGCGTGACCGGCGAAGCCGGCGACAGGCGGCGAGCTCCGGACCGCCGCAAGTCGAAGCCTGATGAGCCTGCCGCCGGACCTCCACTCGTCCTGTGCCCGCACTGCGGATCGATGGTCCCGGCAGGCGAGTTCTGCGGCCATTGTGGAGCCCACCTCACGCGAGGCAGCGCCAGCCGAAGAAACGCTTTCGCGGCTGTGCCATCGGAGCCGGTCGTGCACCTGTCGATCGTGACCACGCTCTTCCCTCACCTTCCACACCGCCGCGGCGGCGCTTTCCGCTGGGCGCTCCTGGCGGGCAGTGTGGTGGTGGTGATCCTTGCCGCGCTGCATTTGTTCGCGCCCGCAACGATCGCCGCGGTCTTCATGCTGCCGGTCCTGTACCTCCTGTACCTGTACGAGGTCGAGGTCTACGAGTCAGAGCCGTGGCTTCTGATCGCGGCAACGATGGTCACCGGCGCGGTCCTCGGATATGCGTTCACAGCACTGACCGGCGGGGCCGTTTCGGGCCTTCAGATCAGCGGCGACACCGAAGGCAACCTGCTGTTGGCGGGCGTCGTGATCCCAATTGTTGCCCAGACACTGATGCTGGCCGGCCCACTGTTCCTCTACTTCTATAGATCCGCGCTGCGCGAGCCTCTTGACGGGCTCACGTTCGGAGCGGCATCGGCGCTCGGGTTCACTCTCGCGACGACGCTGACCGCCATCTGGCCGCTGCTTACCGGCCCTCTGGTCGGCACCGGCTCGCCAGTGGACTGGGCGCTGCGCCTGCTCAGCGCCGGCATTCTGATCATGCTCATCAACGCCACCACCACATCGCTGGTGACCGCGTCGGCGTGGCTGCATCGCTACGACTTGCGGCGCGCGGGGCGAGGATGGGAGGCGACTCTGCTCGCGACGGTGGTGGTCGCGGTTGGTGCGCAGGTCATCCTCGGCATCCTGTCGGTGGTGGTATCCGACCTCGTGCTCCAGGTCGGCATCCGCGCGGTGGCTGCGGTGGCACTGCTCATGTACGTGCGGCTCGTCATCCATCAGTCGCTGCTCGCCGAGGGTGCCGCCCATGAGATCGGCCCCGACGCGGCTTGCCCCGAATGTCATCGCATCGTGCCGACCATGCTTTTCTGCCCGTCGTGCGGCGTCGCCCGGGCGGCGGCGAAGCAGACACGCATGCACTCGGCCACTACCAAGTAGATGGCTGTCCAGACCAGGTTCTGCGGCGCATGTGGCGCGCAGGTCGCGCCCGGCGCTCCATTCTGCGGGCGGTGCGGCGCTCCTCAAGGGCCACTACCTGTCGCAGCGCAACCCGCGTACGCCTACCCAGCCGCACCCCCACGCCAGGCGGCCGGGCTGCGCCGGGTCGGGGGTTCGCAAATCGCGGTCGCCACGGGGCTTCTCATCATCCTCGCGGCCGTGACTGTGGGGCTGAGCTCGTTTGTCGCCTCTCAGGTCATCGGCACACGCAAGCCGTGCACGTCGAACTGCGGGGCCAGGATCGTCACACCACTGCCCGCGCCCGCGACCTACAAGAGCTCGACATTCGGCTACACGGTCGAATACGACCCGGATTGGACGGTGCGCACGCAGGACGCGCAGGGCGTCATCCTCGCCACCAAGCTCGGCCAGCTGCAGGTCACGGGATCGAAGTCCGGCACTCCGCTCGACCAGGTCCTGGGATCTGTCGTCACCGCGCTGCCGACAGCGAGCTGGCAGGACGTCGCGCACGTCTCCGACCTCAAAGGTGCACACATCGGCGACCAGGATGGAGTCGGTGCCGTCTACTCGGCGAACCTGCTGGGGTCGAACGCGACAGCGGCCAAGGTCAGGTTCTTCGTCGTCGTCGCATCCAGAGGCGGCGTCACCGTTGCCATCTTCGGAGTCGATCCCGACGACCCCAAGAACTCGCCGAACGGAATTCCTGAGGATCAGGAGTTCGACTCCCTGCTCCAGGAATTCCAGTGGGCCACGGGCTAGGCTAGACCCGCTCTAGGGCCAGGCGCGCTCCAAAACCCAACAGCACGACACCGGTCACACGCTGCATCCATTGCCGGACCCTTGGCGCCGTGATGAAGTCGCGCATCCGCGTGATGAACAGGCCGTACAAGTTCATCCACGTCCAGCCGATGACGGCGAAGATCAAGCCCAGCTCGAACAATCGCGGCAGCAGCACTTGACCGGGCGCCACGAACTGCGGCAGAAAGGTCACGAAGAACACGCCGAGCTTGGGGTTTGAGATCGCCGATAGAAAGCCCTGGCGAAAGATGGCATGAGCGGGCGCCGGCGGCGGCGCATCTGCCAACAGGTCGGCGGGCCGCCGCCGCGAGTCGAGCAGCGTGCGCACGCCGAGATAGGCGAGGTACACAGCGCCGGCAAGCTTCAGCGCGAACAGCAGCTCGCCCGATGCTCTCAGCACCGCGGACAAGCCGACGGCGGTGGCGGTCACCCAGATCGACAGCGCGAGCGCGATACCGGTGGTCGTCAGCAAGACGCCTCGGCGACCGTGCGCCAGGGCATTCTTGGTCACCACCGCCATGTCCGGCCCCGGCGTCACCGCGAGCAGGACCGAGACACCGATGAACGCCAGGAGCTGTGTGTCCACGCCTACGGTTCCTCTGGTAGATCGAAGCTGATCTCGTAGACGCCGCCGGTCAGCTTGGCGTGATGGATCCAACCCATCTTGCGCAGCAGTCCCAGCATCTGCTGATTCTCGGGCAGCACGATCAGGGTGAATGTCTTGATTCCATGCTCGCGCGCGACCTTCCCCAGGATGGTGAGCAGCGCGCTTCCCAGTCCGCGCCGCTGGAACTCGTCCACCACCGCGACCGCCGTCTCGGCCACGTCGGTCTCGGCGGCGCGGTCATAGCGAGCGACGCCGACGATTCGCTGCTTGCCTCCGGGTTTGTGCGTGGTGCCGACGATCGCAAAGCGGTCGTTGTAGTCGACGACCGCCAGGCGGTGGGCTAGCGCGTCCGGAAGACGCTTCAAGGGTGAGAAGAACCGGAAGTACACGGTCCGTTCCGACATCGCGGCCACCGCGTCGATCAGCAGTGGCTCGTCCTCCGGGACGATCGGCCGGACGTGGACCTTTGTCCCGTCGGTGAGCTCCAGCACACGTGGCTCGAAGCCGGGTGACGCCATAACCCCATCAAGGTAGGGGAACCGGCGGCTACGATCGCGATCGATGACCGGCATGAGGCGCTGGCGCAACCTGGGCATCGCGGCCGGAGCCTGCGCGGCTGCGCTGTTCGCCGCCTTCGACGTCTATCAGTGGCTGGCCGCTTATGCCTCCGATCACTTCCACAACGATTTCACCTTCTATTACGCCGCCGCGCGGATCGGCACCACGCACGGCTGGCAATCCATCTACGACCTCGGCTTGCAGCAAGCGGAGCTAAACGCCCTGGGATCTGGCATCGGCGTCGCGCAGCTGGCGCGATACATCAGCCCGCCGCCAGTGGCGTGGCTGGCGCTTCCCTTCACCCTGCTTCCGTACCCGGTCGCTTACTGGCTGTGGAGCGCACTGCTGCTGGTCGCCCTGGCGGGGACCTGGTACCTCGCGGCACCAGGAGCAGGTCGCCTGCGGCTCCTCCACCTGGTGGCAGCGGTGGGCTGGGTGCCTGTCATCTACGGTCTGCAGCTCGGCCAACCCGGCATCTTCGTCGCGCTCGGCGTGGCCGGCTCCTACGGCCTGCTGCGATCGGGGCGCCCGTTCCTGTCCGGCCTCGCCCTGGGCGTCATCGTGCTCAAACCGCAGCTCGGTTTCATGCTGCCCATCGCGCTGGTCGTCGCGGGGCGGTATCGCGCATTCGCGGGTGCGGTCGTGGCGATCGGGCTGCTCGCGCTTGCCTCTGCCGTCAACATCGGACCCGCTGGCATCTCGGCCTACGAGCAGAGGTTGAGCTTCGCCGCGAGCGTGGCGGTCAACCGCGAGCTGACGCTGGCGCCATACATCGGAGACCTCGCCGTCACCCGAGTCGTGCAGGCGGCAATCGCGATCTGGGCGCTGGCCCTCGTCTATTCAGTGCGCTTTCGCAAGCGACCCGCCGAGTGGATTTACGTCGTCGCGATCGTCGGTGGATTACTTGCGAGCCCATATCTCCACATCGACGACCTCGTCATGCTCGGTCTCGCGGGGTGGCTGTACCTCCGCATTCCAGAGCGACCCCCATGGTCCTGGGCGTTTGTGCTCGCAGTCTTCATCGCCATCGAGGGGATCACGGAATGGGGCCCGATTCCCTTCATCGCGGGCGAGATCGCAGCTCTGGTGCTCCTCTCAATCGCGGCGCTGAAACATGACGACGGCGATGCCGAGCATCACCGCGCCGAAGGCGAGCACGATGCCGGCCTCCAGCGGGATGGGGAGCACCTGGCCATTGATCGTCAGCGCGAATCGCTCGACCAGCGCACTGGATCGGCCTGAGTCCGAGAGCACGACCCGTCGCAGCGGATCGATCCCATACGAAGCTGGGTCAAGTCGAGTCAGCCACGTCATCCAGCCCGGCAGGTTGGTCAGGGGAAACAAAGCGCCTGACAGGAAGAACATGGGCATCATCAGGAAGTTCATCACGACCTGGAAACCCTGCAGTGACTTCATCGTCGACGCAAGGGCGACGCCGAACGATGAAAGACCGAACGCGAGCAGCGCGGCCAGCGGGATCAGCTCGACGATTGTGAGAAAGCTGAGCTTGACGCCCACGAACGGCGCGAGCACGAGCAGGATCAGGCCCTGGATCATGGCTTGCGTGGTGCCGCCAAGCGCCTTGCCGATCGCCACCGCGGATCGGTCGATGGGCGCCACCAGAACCTCTTTGAGGAAACCGAACTCCCGGTCCCAAACGATCGACATCGCGCCGAAGATGGCGGTGAAGAGGATCGCCATCCCGATGATGCCCGGATACATGAACTGGATGTAGCTGAAGCCGCCCGCGGTTCCGAACACAGTGCCGCGGCCCAGAGATGAGCTGAGCCCTGCGCCGAAGACGACGAGGAACAGCAGCGGCTGCGCGAGCGATGCCACCAGCCGCCAGCGGTCGCGCCAGTACCGGAGTATGTCTCGGTACCAGATGATGTAGATCGCGCGCAGGCTGGCCATGCGCGTGTCCACTGGCGCGAGGGCGGGAGCCACGGATGCTGCTGCCGTGATGCTCATCGGCGGCGACCCATCCAGCGGCTCGCCATCGCACGCATCTGGTCCTTGGTGCCCGCTTCTTCATCGCGGATGGCGTGACCGGTCAGCTTGAGGAACACGTCATCGAGACTCGGCCGCCGCAACGTAACGGTGTCCACCGGCGCCGTCAGCTCGCGCACAAGGCGTGGAACGAAGACCTTGGCGTCGGGAACCTCCATCCGCAGGCTGCCGTTGTCGCGAATCGCCGTGACGCCGAGCAACTTCTCGATCTCGGCGGCCGCATCGTCCGACTTGCTCGACGTGATGGTCACGACGTCGCCGCCGACCATCGCCTTCAGCTCGTCTGGCGTGCCGAGGGCGACGATCTTGCCGCGGTCGATGATCGCGATGCGATCGCAGAATTCGGCCTCGTCCATGTAGTGCGTGGTCATGAAGATCGTGATGCCCTTCCGGTCGCGCAGCTCGTTGAGGTGAGTCCAGATGCTCTGCCGAGTCTGCGGGTCGAGTCCGAGCGTGGGCTCGTCCAGGAACAGGATCTCCGGCTGGTGGAGCATGCCCCGAGCGATCTCGAGACGGCGTTTCATGCCGCCCGAAT
>MNEW01000006.1 GCA_001917895.1 Actinobacteria bacterium 13_1_40CM_66_12 | reverse complement strand
GATCGCGTAAAGGAGGCGCCCCTGAGAGTCGCTCGGGATGCCTCCGATGTGCAGTGGGGCTCCTCGCGTTGTGGCATAGAGGGCCTCCATGGCGGCGAACTTCGCCGGCTGCGCGCCGTAAGTGAAGCGCGCGCTGTTGTCGCCGGTGATCCCCGCCAGCACGATGGCGACGGCCGCCATCGCCATCCCCAATAGAAGGCCGCGGTGATGGAACGCGTCGCCACGGCCACGCAGCATGCCGGCAGCGTAGACGGCCGCGACGACAAATCCCGAGACGACGTACGCGGATACGAGCATGTGGATCGTCTCGGTCGGGGTCGATGGATTGAACGCCGCCGACAGCGGATCGACCGACGCGAGCCGGCCGTCGACCAGCTTGAAGCCGGTTGGCGTGTTCATCCACGAATTGGCCATGACCACGAAGATCGATGAGGCAGCGCCGCTCGCCGCCACGGGGAGGCCGGTAAGCCAGTGCTGGAAGGGCC
The DNA here is from genome assembly GCA_001917895.1 of Actinobacteria bacterium 13_1_40CM_66_12. Next base: position 44,164 of record MNEW01000006.1, on the reverse strand, counting down.
GCAGGCGGTCCCACCCGTACAGGTAAAGACCGAGAAAGATCGCTTCGAGGAAGAAGGCGAAGCCTTCAGCCGAGAACGGCAGCCCGATGACGCTGCCGCTGAACGCCATGAATCCCGGCCACAGCAGTCCCAGCTCGAACGAGAGCACCGTCCCCGATACGGCTCCGACGGCGAACAGGATGCCAAAAGCGGAAGACCATCGCCGGGCGAGCATCATCCACGTCGGGTCGCGCCGCCACAGGCCGATGCCCTCCGCCGTCGCCATGAGCAGCGGCACACCGACGCCGAGGACGGCGAACACGATGTGGAACCCGAGCGAGGTGCCCATGGACGCGCGGGCGAGGGTCGCGTTGTCCAACTCGCGGGCGAGTAGCTTAGGGCCTTACGCTGCGGGGGCCCGCCTGACGTTCACTCGACGATTCTATGCAGCCGGCTGGTAAGGAGGGCGCGCAAGCCTCGTGCCGAATGTCGCGACCGGGATCAGCGTCTCCCCCCGCTCCCCACCCCTGGTTCGGCTCCACGGCTCCTCCTACCAGCCACGATCGAAACGTAGACGGCGAAGCGCAACTTTGATCGTCAAAATTCGGTAGCTATCCCATCAGGGCGGTGTACAGTGGGGCCCAGGAGACACGATGGTCATGGAACCTGCGGTGCAGGAGTTCCGTCCGCTGCCAGGCGAGGATCACGCCACGCCTGCGCTGCCCGAGGTGGCGAGCTGGATTGCCATTTACGAGGAGTTGTCCTCGGTGTTGCGTTTGGTGCTCTCGCGACTCAATGGAGACCCCCGCGCGAGCGACTTCCAGCGCAACCTGACCTGGGTCGACGAGCGCCTCGCGCTCTGGCGCGACCGTCATCAGGCGCTGGCGGGAGTGACCATCGATCGGAAGGATCACTCGCTGGTGTTTGGGGGCCGATACCTGAAGCTCACGCGCCGCGAGGCCGACCTGCTCGACTTCCTGATCCGGCACCCGGGCCGGCACTTCACGACGAGGCAGCTGACTATTCTCGCCTGGCAGAACTCCCGCCTTTCGGATGCGCAGGTGCGGACCTACATGATGCGGCTGCGCCGTCGGCTGGGCGAGGTCGGGCTCGCGAGCATGCTCAGCATCGTCCGCAATCGCGGTTATGGCGCGGAGCTGCCGGCTTGATGCCGACCATAGCCGACTCGATCGTTTCCGCGCGGCTGCTGGTCGTGCAGTCCAAGCGTCTGATGCTGTCATCGCTCCAGAGACGTTTCCGCCTGCGCGGCGAGGCCTCATTGCGCGAGCGCACAAACCGCTTCCGAGTCGAGGCCGACCGGGCCGATCACAATTACCGATCCGCCGTATTGAATTTCGGTAAAGCCACGTCTCCCGAGTTCCGTCTGGTCGCCTATGGCTCGCTGGTGGATCTGGCGGAAACACTCCTTTTCGAGCTGCGCGACACCATCGGTGGCCTGCAGCCTCGCGATCAATTCGAGCTTGCAACCGAGGTCGAGGTGCTCGAACACTTCATCGCGCAGTGGCGCCGCAACTCTCGGCCGCTGGTGACGCGCGCGGTGGCCTGACCCGAGCCACCGCCCCGCCTCAGCCGGTCTTCAGCTCCTCCATCACCAGCACGACGCCACCGGCACGCCCGCGGGCGGCCAGCGCTGTGGCGGCGACGCGGCATTTGATGCGCTTGCCCCGCCTGGTGAGCGCGGTCACCACCTTTTCGTCAGTGGATGGTTTCCCGCGCAGAACTCCGCGGATCATCGCCCGCAGCTCCTTGACCGGCAGGCCGATGTCGAGGTCGAAGAACGATTCACCGAGGACCTCGTCGGACCGCACCCCCCAAAGGTCCGCGGCGCGTTCGTTCCACACCCGGACGTCCAGGTCGGCGTCTAAGACGGCGGCGCCGAGCCGGATGTTGCCCAGGATCGCATGCAAGAAAGTGTTGAGCCGATTCGCCTCATCCGTGCGCCGCTGCAGCTCGGTGTTGGTGCCCTGCATTTCCGCGTTGGTCGACTCGAGCTCCTCGTTCATGGTCTCGAGCTCTTCGTTGGTCGACTGCAGTTCCTCATTGGTCGTCTCAAGCTCCTCGACGGTCGACTGCAGCTCTTCGTTCGTGGTCTCGAGCTCTTCGTTGCTCGACTGCAGCTCCTCGTAGGCGGTCTCGACCTCCTGCTTCGATCGATCCAACTCCGCGCGAAGCGCGGCCTCATTGGTGACGTCGCTGAAGGTCACGCTCGTGCCCACGATCGAACCGCCGTCATCGAACAGCGGCGCGACCTGGACGTCGAAGCGGCGCAGGGAGCCGTCGGCTGACGGGTGCTCGACGCCTGAGATGGCCACGGAGTGGCGATCCCGAAAGCTCTGGTCGATCGGTCCGCGCAGGTCGACCGGCCGGGACGAGAGCTCGAGGTCTTTGAGTGCCCGGCCGATGTCGCCGGCTCGAATGTCGAGGAGCCTGCGTGCGTGCTGGTTGGCGAGAGCCAGGTTTCCAAGTGCGTCGACCACCATGTGAGCCAGCGGCGACGCCTCGGACGCCAGCTCGTCCAGCCGGATCTGCCGTGGGATCTGATCGCGGTCCTCGGAGCTCCCAGCTTGAGCCAGGACCATCAGACGCTCTCGGAAAGGCGCCCGCGGTACCTTCCTGAAGATCCGCTGCTTGAGGTCGACCGGCTCGAAGATCGAGCCATGCATGAGCAGCATCTCGGCTCGGCCGAGAAACAGGTAACCGTCGTCCTCGAGCGCGTAATGGAAGCGCCCCAGGACGCGGCCCTGCGCCTCCGCGGTGAAGTACATGAGGGTGTTGCGGCAGATCAAGAGATCGAGACGTGAGATGGGCGCGTCCTGCATGAGGTCGTGCCGGCCGAAGATCAATGAGCGCCGCAGCCCAGCCTTGAAGGCATAGCGGCCGCCCACAGTCTCGAAGTACCGAGCCCGCCGGATCTCGTCGACGGACTCGAGGTCCTTCTCGGAATAGCCTGCCCGTGCCTTTTCGAGTGCGTCCTCATCGATGTCGGTGGCGTAGATCTTGACCCGGCGTAGAAAGGCATCCTGTCCGAGCGCCTCGCAGAAGAGCATGGCCGCGGAGTAGGCCTCTTCACCCGATGCGGTGCCGGTGCTCCAGATGCGGATGAGGCCGCTCTTCTCGATGAGCCGCGGCACGATCTTCTTGGCCAGGTAGTCCCATGCCGGAGGATCCCGAAAGAAATCAGTGACGTTGATGAGGATCTTGTCGAACAGGATCGCGAACTCGTCGCCGTGGACTTGCAGGTAGTCCTGGTAGGCGGCGAAGCTCGTCAAACCGAGCTCGGTGCAGCGCTTGCCGATGCGGCGGACGATGGTGTTGCGCTTGTAGCCGGTGTAGTCGAAGCCCCGGTTGTCCCGCAGGTAACGGAGCAGCGCCTCGAACTGTTTGCCGGCCTCCAGGCTCAATCGAGAGTCTCGCCGCCCAGCAGGGTCATCAGAGCACCCGGAATCTCGTCCAGCGCAAGGATGAAATCGACGGCGCCGGTGCGAATTGCAGCCGACGGCATCGAGAAGAACTCGGACGACGCCTCATCCTGCGCGATGACGGTGCCTCCGCGCTGCTTGATGGCGGTCACGCCCATGGCGCCGTCGCGGCCGCTCCCCGTCAAGACCACCGCGATCGCGTGCGCGCCGAAGGATGCGGCCACCGATTCGAACAGGAGGTCAGCCGACGGGCGCACGAAGTTCACGAGCTCGGTGTGCGTCAGGCTGATGCTGCCGTCGCGGTTGATGAGCAGGTGATTGTCGGGCGGCGCCAGGTACACGTGACCCGTCTGGACGTGCGACCCCGCCACCGCCTGGTGGACCGGGAGCGGGGATCGCCGGCCGATGATCTCGGCCATCAGGCTGCGGTGGCGGGGATCAAGGTGCTGGACCGCGACGATGCCTGCCCCAAACGATCGCGGCAGGCCGCCGAGGACGCTGCTGAGCGCGGTCAGTCCTCCGGCCGACGCGGCGATGGCCACGATCTCGAATGGCCGCCGCGGGGCGCGCCGCCGTGGCGCCCGCTCACCCGCCGGCAAGGATCCCCCCACCCGATGCCGCCACCCGCCAATGGTACGGTGAGGACCCCGCGGTGAAAGAAGTTGCCAACCGTCTGAGGCGCCTGGCCGAGCTCGCGGTTTCGGTCGGCGTCGATGTGCGGCCAGGGCAGCTCGTTGTCGTCTTCGCCCAGGTCGAGAATGCACCGCTCGCCCGCGAGATAGCGCGCGCCGCATATCGAGCCGGTGCGTCTCTCGTCGAGTCCAGGTACTTCGATCGGCACTTCACCCGCGCCTTGATCGAGCTCGGGCCAGAGGCTTCTTTGGGCACGTCGGCGCCTTGGGATATCACGATGCTCAACACGCTGGCTGCCGAGAGGGGCGCATATATACAGGTCAGCGGCGATCCCGAGCCTGAGCTGCTGTCCGATCTCGATGGCGCCCGCGTCGGCAGGGCGCGTCCGCGCGACGTCGCGGCCGAGTGGGGCCGCATGGTGAGCGAGCGGCTCGTGAGCTGGACGATCGTGGCGGCGCCGAACGCCGGTTGGGCGCGGCAGGTGTTCGGCAAGCCCGACGTGGACACGCTCTGGGACGCGGTGGAGAAGGCCGTTCGTCTGGATCGAGCAGATCCCGTCGCGGAGTGGCGTGCGCACATCGCCCGCCTCGACCGCCTCGCGACCGCTCTCAGCAATCGGCGTTTCGACTCCTTGCGCTATCGCGGACCCGGAACCGATTTCACCGTCGGCCTCCTGCCGAGTGGTAGGTGGCGATCAGGCAACTTCGAAACCGTGTTCGGGCACAAGCACGTACCGAACCTCCCCACCGAGGAGGTCTTCACGTGCCCAGACCGGCGGCGCGCGGAAGGCAGGCTTAGAGCCACCCGCCCCCTCGAGGTGAGCGGCACGCTGGTACGCGATCTCGAGTTCGAGTTTCGCGAGGGAAGGATCGTCGAGGTCCGCGCGCTGAGCGGCGCGGATGTCGTCCGCGCCCAGCTTGCCACCGACGCCGATGCTGTTCGTCTCGGCGAGGTCTCGCTGGTGGACGGCTCGTCGGAGGTCGGCAAGCTCGGGTTGACGTTCTACAACACGCTGTTCGATGAGAACGCGACCTGCCACCTCGCATACGGAGACGGCTTCGCGTTTTGCGTCGATGACGAGGCCGACCGGAAGGCGGGATTGAACGACTCGAGTGTGCACACCGACTTCATGGTCGGCGGACCGGAGGTCGAGGTCGACGGCCGGGAGCCGGGAGGAGCGTGGATCCCGATCCTCCGACAGGACGAGTTCCAGATCAACTGATCGTTTGGGAGGGCACTGAATGGACCTTGGGTTGAAGGGCCGCGTTGTGATCGTCACCGGGGGCGCGTCCAACCTGGGGCGCGCGATCAGTCTTGGTTTCGCAGAAGAGGGAGCGCGTGTCCTGATCGCCGACATCGACCTCGAGCAGGCCACGAGGGTTGAGGCTGAGGCTCCTGCCGGAACGGTCGTCGCCCGCCACGCGGACGTGACCGACATGGATTCCATCTCGTCCGCCGTCGAGTTCGCCGTCAAATCGCTCGGAGGAGCCGACGTGCTCGTGAACTGCGCCGGCTGGACGATCGATCGGCTCTTCATGGAAAAACCACGCAGCGAGTGGGAGCGCGAGATCGCGATCGACACTTGGGGATTCATCAACTCCGTGCGCGCCGTGCTCGAACCGATGATCGAGCGCGGATACGGTCGCATCGTCTCCATCGGATCGGATGCCGGGCGGGTCGGCGAGTGGCGAGAGGCCGTGTACAGCGGGACAAAGGCCAGTGTGATCGCCATGTCGAAAGCTATCGCTCGCGAGGTCGGCAAGCACGGCATCACCTTGAACGTCGTATGCCCGGGCCTCGTGCCAGGCACGCCCGCGACCTCGGGCCGCGAGTCGATGTGGGCGTCGGACCAGGCGCAATTGTTCAGCCCCGAGGCCCTCGAAAAGGCGGCCCGCGGCTATCCCCTGCGCCGCCTCGGAACTCCGGAGGACGTTGTGCCGGCGGTTCTGCTGCTGGCATCGGACCGAGCGTCCTACATCACCGGCCAGACGCTGTCGGTCAGCGGCGGCTACAGCATGATCTGATCGAGGACCTGACTTCGACTCTTTCGCCAGCGATCGACTCGATCGCGGCCGGCAAGAGGAAGGATGAACGCGTCGATCCCCGTGGCCCGAAGGGCTCGCAGCCGCTCAGCGCACTCGGCCGGCGTACCAACGATCGCGAGAGCACGCGTGAGATCGTCTGAGATCGCGGCGCTGTGTCGCGCCCTTGTGGACAGATGCTCCGCATAGTCGTACGAGTCCGCGCTTCGCCGGATCTCGTCGTTGAACGGACGCAGGCTGTCTGGAAGCTCTTTGAAATGGGCCAACAACCGCGACTGCGTGGCCGCCCACGACCGTACCTCGTCGAGCCCGGCCGCGAGCGTGCCTGCGACTGACATGGTCGCCACGAAGGCGACCTCGAAATCCGCTCGGGAGCGATTCGCGGTCTTCAGGCCGTTCTCGATCCAGCCGACCTGGCGCCGAACCATGTCCGGCTGTGCCGGCCCCATCACGATGGCGCCGTCAGCGAGCCTGCCCGCCAGGTCGCACATCCTCTCCTGGCTGACCGCGAGATAAATCGGTACGGTCGCGGCCACGTGCGGTAGGCGATATTGCCGGCCGCCGAGCTCCCCTTGCCGGCCGCCCAGCACCGCTCTAAAAAAGTTGATCGCCTCCTCCACCTCCGCCACCTTTTGCGGTTTCAGGCCCACCCCGTAGAGAGCCGAGTCGCCTGCACCGAGCCCCAGAAAAGCGCGGCCATGAGAGATCTCGCCGATAGCCGCAATCGCGTTGGCCGTCACCGTCGGATGGCGCGTGACCGCGTTCGTGACGCCTGTTCCCAATCCCATCCGCTTTGTGCTCATTGCGGCGACAGCGAGGCCGACGTATGCGTCTTTCATCGCCAGCTGGGAGTCGATGACCCAGATCCGACGCACGCCTTCAGCCTCGAGCGCCGCCACGAACTCAGACCAGCTCTCGAGCGACTGGCGCGGACTGATCCCCACGCTCACGTCGAACGCGGTCATGTGGCGAGGAACGCGTTCATCGAGCCGGCCAGCTCGCGCGGCTTCTCGACTGCTATCGGGTGTCCGGCCCCAGGTATGACCTCCAGCCGACTGCCTTTGATGCCGGCGGCGATGATCTCGGCCGCCTTCGGCGGGCAATGTCGGTCCAGCTCTGACGCCACGATCAGGGTGGGAGCTGAAATGCGCCCCAGCTCGGGGTCGAGCGGCGCCGCGTTCAGCGCCGCCATCGCGGCACAGGCATTGCCGAAACCCAGCGGATCCGCTGTCGCCTGCCGCCTGATGAATAAGCCGGCGTCCAGCTCGGAAGGCGCGTCGGCGTAGACATCGGCGGTGTCGCGATCCAGCGAGGCCCGCAGCTCCGGATCCTCTTGCTCGACCATCTCGACGCGCCGGCGGTACCAATCGGCGGCCGTCCTGCCGACCCGGCTCGAGGTCGCCACCAGCACCAGGCGCTTGACCAATTCCGGGTGGTCGATCGCCATACGCATCGCTATCGTGCCGCCAAGCGAGAAGCCTGCGACATCGGCAATGCCGACACCGATGGATTTCATGAGCAAGGCAAGGTCGGTAGCAAGCTGAGTCAGCGTGCGGTCGGGCCGGCCGAGGCTGGTTTCGCCGTGACCCCTCAGGTCGTACATGAGCACACGATGCCGGAGCACGAGATCGGGAAGTGTCCGGCGCCAGGCCCTGTGATCGTCGGCCAATCCGTGAATCAGGACTAGAGGCTCGCCGCGCCCAACCTCGAACCAGGCCACGTCGATGTCGTTACAACGCGCGCGCATGTTCGCTCAGCACCTTGCGATTCACCTTGCCCGGGCCCGACAGCGGAAGCTCGTCGAGATGATGGATTCTCTCCGGCCACTTGTATCGAGCCAGCCCACGCTCGGTGAGAAATCGGTCGAGCTCCTCTTCTGCCAGGTCACCGACGATGAACGCGACAGGTACTTCGCCAAGGTCAGGGTCTGGGCGCCCGACGACGCAGACATCCACCACGGCTGGATGTGTGCGCAGCATCGACTCGATCTCGTACGGGTTGATGTTCGCTCCGCCCCTGATGATGATGTCCTTGACCCGGCCGACGACATGCAGATATCCCGCGTCGTCGACGAAGCCGAGGTCGCCCATGTGCGCCCACCCGTCGGCCGCATACGGACCGAAGTCTTCGCCCCAGTACCGATCCTGCACGAGGTCGCCCCGCATGCAGATCTCCCCAATGCCGCGGCCGACTGTGTCGGCCGCTGGGCCATCAAGGATCTGCCACTCGGCGCGGTCGTGCGGGCGGCCAACGGTCGTCCAGCGAATTGCTGGCGGGTCGGATGGGCTCGCGACGGCGAGCTGGCCGGCGTCCATCGAGCCGTAGAAGCTGGAGATCGGCACGCCGGTCGAGGTCTCCCAGCGCTCCGCGACCTCGGGGGGCAGCGGGGCGCCGGCGACCGCCACGGCGCGCAATGACGATGGTGCGTGAACCGGCTGGTTCAACATCCTGATCACATTGGTCGGCACTCCGACCAACACCGTAGCCCCTGATTGGGCCGCGACGTCGAGGCAATGCTCGGGCGTCCAGTGCTGGTCACGGAGCATCACCAGCGCCGCCCCCGCGCGAAGACAGTAGAGGCACATGCCGCCGATGCCCTGGGTGAGGGGCGTCATTGGAAGCACGCGATCGTCCTCGGTGATCTCGAGCCTCGACGTGAAGCCCTCGAAAGTGACCTGTTTGAGGCGGGCCGACAGCGACGCGAGCTTCGGCATGCCGGTCGTGCCCGATGTCATCGCGATCTCGACGATCCGATCCGGTTTGGGATCCAGGGTGGGCGGCTGGGACGAGCCGGCGGCCGCGAGGCCATCCAGGTCGGCGCTTGTGACAGTGAGAACGGGCTCTGTCTTCTCGTATAGCCAGCGCAGCTCGTGCTCGCCAAGGCCCATCGGCATCGGGAGTATCACCGCGCCGATGCCGGGGATCGCGAGCTCGAGCGCGACGTACTGCCACACATTGGGCAGCCGGACTCCGACGACATCGCCGCTCCTCACGCCTCGGCCGGCGAGGGAGCGCTGGAAATGCCGTACGTGTACGAGCAGCTCCTCGAACTCGATCTCGCGGCCGTCCCACACGGCGGTGGCGTGCGGACGGCGCCGTGCGTTCCACTCGAGGTAGCTGACCGGGTCGTATAGCTCCTTCACCGGATCAAGGAGATGAGCCGGTCGGGCGTCAGCGGCAGCTTGACGTCCGTCAGGGCTAGCGCATCGGCGATCGCGTTCGCGAGCGCCGCGGTCGCGCCGATGGTTCCGCCTTCGCCCACGCCTTTGGTCCCGAGCTCATGGACGGTCGAAGGAGTGACAAGGTGCGTGACCTCCACCCCAGGGACCTCGCTTGCGCTCGGGATGAGGTAATCGAGGAACGTGCCACTTCGAAGCTCTCCCTCCGATCCGTACGTGATCTCTTCCATGAGCACGGCGCCGGCGCCCTGGGCGACCCCACCCGCCACCTGGCCTTCGACGATCATCGGGTTGATCAGGACGCCGCAGTCCTCCGCGACGAGGTAGCGAAGGATCTGGACGGCACCCGTCCCGGCGTCGACCTCTACGAGACAGACGTGGGTGGCGTACGGATGGGAGGCTTGCACCGCGTCGTAAGTCACTGAGACGTCGAGGACGTGGCCGCCGTTGTCCGAAGGGTCGCCGGCGGCCAGCTGCGCCAGAAGGACGGCGGACTCCTGCCCGTCGACCAGGATTGCGGAGGCCCCGATCGACAATCGCTCGATCGGCTGGTCGAGGCGCCATGAAGCGGCGGCGAGGATCGCCTCGCGCAGCAGCGCCGACGCTCGATATGTGCTCGTCGCCGCGGTCACCGAGCCGCGGCTCATGAAGGCCCCGGTTCCGTGGCCGACCTTTCCGGTGTCGGTCCGCTCGACGACGATGCCCTGCGGATCGACCTCGAGGCCCGCGGCGGCCACCTGTGCAAACGTCGTTTCCGCGCCCTGTCCGATCGCGGGACAGCTCGTCTGCAGGTGCACGAGGCCGTCATCGCCGAGCCAGACGCGGGCCGTGTCGGTGCCCGGGATGTCCGCCATGCCGCGCCCCACGTACGTCGACGATCCCGCGCCGGTGATCTCCACATATGAGCCGATGCCGATGCCCATAAGGCGGCCGGCCGACCTTGCCCTGGCCTGTTCTTCGCGCGCGCGCGCATAGTCGAATGCGAGAAGAGCTGCATCCATTGCGGCGGGATAGTCTCCGGACTCGTAGGGATGACCGGTGGCGGCGACATATGGCATTTGCGCCGGGGTGACGAAATTGATTCGGCGCACGTCGGCCGGATCGAGAGACAAGCGTGCGGCGATCACGTCCATCAGCCGCTCATGGGCAAGCGCCGCGGTCACCATACCCACGCCGCGATATGCACCCTCGGGGCATGTATTTGTCGCGACCGCGTACGACTCGTACTCGTAGTCGCGGATGTCGTACGGACCCGGGATGAGACCCACACAGGTAATGGGGTCGAGAAGAGGACCAAACGGTCGGATCCCATAAGCCCCGATGTTGGAGTGCACCGTCGCGCGCAGTCCCAGCACTCTGCCGTCATTGCGCACGGCGGCGCTGAACCGGATGTGCTGGTCGCGGGCGTGGTTGGCCGCCTGAAAGTGTTCAGACCTGGTCTCGATCCATTTCACAGGGCTGGCGGTCATCCGCGCGATCCAGGCCACCAGGATCTCCTCCGGGTAGACCTGCGCCTTGATGCCAAAGCCTCCGCCGACGTCGGCGGCTACGACCCGGACCTGCCCCGTTTCGAGGGTCAGGGCCTCCCCGATCGCATCAGCGACGAGATGCGGGACCTGGGTCGAGCTCCAAACGATGACGCCGCCCGCCCCGTCCGGCGTCGCCACCACGCCGCGCCCCTCGATCGGAGCCGCGGAGACGCGAGGATGCGTGACCTCGCCCTCGATCACGATGTCCGCGCTGGCAAAGGCCTTGTCGACGTCACCGAAGCTTCGACGGCCGGCGAAGTAGAGATTCCCCGGCACCGCGTCGTGCACCAGAGGCGCTCCGGCGGCCATCGCGCCCTCGAATGTTGTGACTGCCGGAAGTGGATCGATGTCCAGGCGAATCAGGTCGAGCGCATCGCCGGCTGCGTATCGACTGTCCGCGACCACGGCCGCCACCATCTCGCCCACGAAGCGCACGCGATCCGAAGCGAGGATCGGACGGTCGGGAGAGACAGCGCCCGGTGTGGTCATGTGCACTCTCAGCGGCCGGCAGGTTCGTTCGAGGTCGGCGGCGGTGAAGACCGCGAGCACGCCAGGTGCTGCTCGGGCGGCTGAGGGGTCCAGGATAGCGACGTGCCCGCTGGCGATCGGGCTCCGCAGCAAGGCGACGTGTACCAGACCTTCTGGCGCCATGTCGTCGACGAACTGGCCGCTGCCTCGGAGGAGGCGCCCGTCCTCCAAGCGCTTCAAGCTTCGTCCAATCGGCCCGCCCTGATTTGGCCCCATACGAACCGCGGCAGGCGCCGCCGCCTCGAGCGGCGGCGCCTCGTGATTCGGCCTGGTTTCTATGCCGCGCGCGAGCCTGCAGACCGGGCCGCGGTCTGGCTTCGCGTCACCATTTGAAACACGTAATAGAGAACCCCGGTGAGCACGAAGCCGACGATGAAGGTGATGTCGCCGATTTGCGGGTTGTTGGTCGGCACCGGTCCGATGTAGACGGAGTACACGTTCGAGAAGAAGAACACAGACACGGCAAGGCCGATCGCCATCGCGGCGACCCCCTGCCAGCGCTGGTATTTGGAGTTGTAGAAGATCGACTCGTCGCCATAATCGCCGTGGCGGAGCCAGTAGTCGACGAGAACCACCGCCAGCCAGGGCGCGATCCAGTAGCTGATCAAGAGCAGGAAGTATTCGTACTTGCTGCCCGGACCGACGTCGGCCCGGCCGATGACGCCGATCAGGTATCCCAGAACACCGGCCGCGATCGCCAGCGCGGCGCGGCGCTGGCGGAGAGTCAGACCCAGCTCGCGGACCCCCAGCGCGACCAAGGACATCGTGCCGCTGTAGATGTTGATCGCGTTGGCGGCGACGGCGCCGACGGCGATGCACAGCAGCGCGAGGTAGTACACGAAGTCCGGCATCGCCTTCTGCAGCTGCACCGTGGGAATGTCGGTCGGGCCCCACTTGGTCCCGGCGACGGTCGCGAGCGCCGCACCGGCCAGCTCGAGGACGACGCAGGAGACGAAGACGCCAAGGCCTGCCCACAAGCCGACCATCCTGCGGTCCGTGGTTGGCGGCAGGTATCGCGTGTAATCGGCCGCGTACGGGTTCCATCCGGCGGCGTAGCCGAACGTCGCCGTGAACAAGAGGGTGAAGGCGCCGAAGTGGCCAACCGGCCCCGGGTTCGCCGCGACACCGTAGTTGGCCTTGCTGAAGATGAATACGACGGCGACTGCGAAGACGATTCCGAGAAGGGGCAGCGCCCACCTCTCGAAAAAGTGGATGAAGTTGTGACCGAGGGTCGCGATCGCCACCTGGGCGACCACGATCACAAGGAACGTCAGCCAGAACGGGAGGTCTAGCTTGATCAGAAGCGCCAGCGCCTGCAGCGCAAACGCCCCGCTGACGCTGTTCACGATGAACCAGCCGATGGAGCCGGTGAACGCGTTGAGGCCGGCCGGCAAGATGTTGCCGAGAAAGCCGAAGGCGCCCCGGCTCTCGACCATCATCGGAACCCCGAACTTCGGGCCGAACGACGAGAGGGCGGCGTGCGTCAGCGACCCCAGGGCGGTGCCGACGATGATCGCGATCGCCGTCTCCCCGAAGCTCAGCCCGAAGACGGCAATCCCAAGGACGCCGACGAAGATGGTCGCGAACTCGAGGTTCGGCGAAAGCCAGGTCCAGAACAGGTCGATCGGTTTGCCGTGCCTTTCTCTCAAGGCGATGTATTCGACGCCGCCCGGTTCGACGGTGGCGACCGCTTCCCCGTACTCGCCTTCCCTGACGGGTACGTGTTTCTCGACTTCCTCGGCTGTTTGCATTGCCCTACCCCCAATGAAACCCAACCGGCTGTTAAACCCCACGAAATCTACGATTTCGCGGGGGCCCCTATATGTTCGGGAAGTTTAGGTCTCTGCTAGCCTCGCGTCGATGCTCGACTTGCTCCTGAAGGGCGCCCGCATCGCCGGGGAGACCGACACAAGGGTGATCGGTGTGCGGGACGGGCTCATTGCGGAGCCCGAGGACGAGGCCCGCCAGGTCATCGACCTCGGCGGAGCGCTGGTCACCCCCGCGCTGGTCGAGCCCCACATTCACCTCGATGCAGTGCTCACGGTCGGCGAGCCGAGGCACAACCAGAGCGGTTCTCTCTTCGAGGGCATCGCCATCTGGGCCGAGCGCGTCAAAGACCTGACCGTCGACGACGTCAAGCGACGCGTCCGCACCGTGCTGCGCTGGCAGCTCGCCAACGGCGTCCAGCATGTGCGCAGCCACGTGGACGTGTGCGACCCGGAGCTGCGGGCGGTGCGCGCCCTGCTCGAGCTTCGCGAGGAGATCGGCGACCAGATGACGCTGCAGCTGGTCGCGTTTCCGCAGCAGGGGATCATGTCCTTCGACGGCGGCGAAGACCTCATGCGGAAGGCCGTCGACATGGGCGTCGACGTCGTGGGCGCGATACCGCATTTCGAGCTCACGCGCGAATACGGCGAGCGCTCGGTGAAGTTCGCGATGTCCCTGGCCGCCGACAAAGGCCTTAGGGTCGACATCCACTGCGACGAGACGGACGACGACCACTCGCGCTTCGTCGAGGTGATGGCCGCCGAGACCATCCGTCTCGGGATGGGCGGGCGCGTCACGGCCAGCCACACCACCGCAATGCACTCCTACAACGCGGCCTACGCGTACCGGCTGATCAACAACTTGAAGCGGGCACGCATGCACATGGTCACGAACCCCCTCGACAACTCGGTGCTGCAGGGCCGGTTCGACGGTTACCCGATCCGGCGCGGCCATACCCGCGTCAAGGAGCTGCTGGCAGCAGGCGTCAACGTGTGCGTGGGCCATGACTCGGTCATGGATCCGTGGTACCCGCTCGGCTACGGCGATCCGCTCCAGGCGGCGTTCGTGCTCGCCCACTACGGCCAGATGTCCGGCCACAACGAGCTGCGCACGCTCATCGACATGATCACCTTCAACCCGGCGAGCGCCCTCGGCCTGGAGGGTTATGGGCTCCTGCCGGGGTGCCGGGCCGACCTGTGCGCCTTTGCGGCGCCCACGGCGATGGACGCGATCCGCCTCGTCGCCCCGCGCCGGCTCGTTCTGCGCGGCGGCAAGATCGTGGCCCGCACGGAACCCGCTCACACGACCGTGGTCTGGGACGGCCGCGAGGAGATCGTCGACTTCCTCAAGCCATCGAGGACGACGTGATCGACATTGTCGCCGGCGGCCTTCGATTTGCGGCTCGCCTGGAGACGGACAGCGCGCCGAAGAGCTGCGCCGCCTTCCGCAAGCTGCTGCCCCTCAAAGCCAAGCTCATCCAGGCCCGCTGGAGCGGGGAGTCGTGCTGGGTTCCGCTCGGCGAGCTCGACCTCGACCTCGGCTACGAGAACCACACCAGCCACCCGGCGCCCGGCCACCTGCTGCTCTACCCGGGCGGCGTCAGCGAGACCGAGATCCTGTTCCCGTATGGCTCGACGATGTTCGCGAGCAAGGCCGGCCAGCTGGCTGGAAACCATTTCGCCACCATCTACGAGGGCACCGAGCGGCTGAAGGAGCTCGGAGAGCTCGTGCTGTGGAAAGGCGCGCAGGAGATCACCTTCACCGAATCGTCGTGACGCTGCCCCGAATCGTCATCGAGCGATGCCACTACCTTGCCGAGTGCACCGAGGAGCCCGGCGTGATCACCCGGCCATTCGCCTCCGACGCGATGGGCTGTGCCCACGTACTGGTAGGCGATTGGATGCGCGAGGCGGGCATGACCGTTCGCCGCGACAACATCGGAAACCTGCATGGCCGGTTCGAAGGCACGGGAGAGGCGACGTTGCTGCTCGGTTCGCATCTCGATTCCGTCCGGAACGCCGGAAAGTACGACGGACCGCTCGGAGTGATCGTGGCGATCGCGGCCGTCCAGCGCCTGCACGACTCAGGCAAGCGCCTGCCATTCGCCGTCGAGGTCCTCGCCTTCGCCGATGAGGAGGGGTTGAGATTCGGGTCGACCTATCTCGGCAGCCGCGCCGTGGCGGGAACCTTCGATTCCCCGGACCTCGACCGCGTCGACACTGGCGGAACCACGATGCGCGAGGCAATGCGCGGTTTCGGAGGCGACCCGGCCCGCATCGACGATGACCGATGGCAAGGAGGACCCCTGCTGGGGTACCTCGAGGTCCACATCGAGCAGGGCCCGGTGCTGGAGGCGCGCGAGCTTCCCGTCGGGGTCGTATCAGCGATCTCAGGACAGAATCGCTATACGCTCGACTTCGAAGGCGAGGCAGGCCATGCGGGGACGGTGCCGATGGGCAGCCGCCGAGACGCCCTCGTCGCTGCCGCCGTGTTCATTCAAGCGGTGGAAAGCTACGCCCAAAGCCACGATGGACTCGTGGCGACGGTTGGCCGGCTCTCCGTGCGGCCGGGCGCCGTGAACGTGGTGCCGGGCGGGGTGACGCTCAGCCTGGACGTTCGGCACGCGGAGGACGCCGAGCGCCTCCTTGCTTCGCGGCACCTCACTGATATCGCGTCGCAGATCGCCAAGCACCGAAACATCGCGGTCGCGATCCGCCAGGACAGCGACAGCCCGACCGTCCCGTGCGCGCCGGGCCTGGTCTCCACTCTGTCGCAGGCCGTGGGCGACCTCGGTCACCCGGTCCTTCAGCTGGCCAGCGGCGCCGGCCACGACGCGGTCGCCATGTCGGCGCTGACCGAAGTCGGGATGCTGTTCGTGCGCTGCAAGGGCGGCGTCAGCCACAACCCTGCCGAATCTGTGACCACCGACGACGTCGCCGTCGCGATCGACGTGCTCGCGCGCTGCCTGGAGCTGCTCGCCGAAACGTGATCATCCGCGGCGGCATGGTCGTGACTACGCGCGGAGCCGAGAAAACCGACATAGCCATCGCGGGCGACCAGATAACGGCGGTCGGACTGAACCTTGCCGATGACGGCGTCGAGATCGACGCATCAGGCCTCCATGTGTTCCCCGGCGGCATCGATTCGCACGTCCACTTCAACGAGCCCGGCCGCACCGAGTGGGAGGACATCGCGCACGGGTCGGCAGCGCTCGCCGCCGGCGGCTACACGAGCTTCATCGACATGCCGCTCAACGGCCTCCCGGTGACAACGGACGTCGGCGCGTTCGACTTGAAGCTGGAGGCGATGAAGCGTTCGTCGAAGGTCGACTTCGGACTGTGGGGCGGGCTCGTGCCAGGCAACCTCGACCAGCTCGAGGCACTGGTCAGGCTCGGCGTCATGGGCTTCAAAGCGTTCATGTGCCCAAGCGGGATCGAAGAGTTTCCGGCTTGCGACAAACAAACGTTACGCGAAGGCATGATGCGAATCGCCGAGCTCGGGTCGATTCTGCTCGTGCACGCGGAGGATCCAACAGAGCTGCGCGAGCCGAGAGGCCACACCGCCCGCGATTTCCTGGCCTCTCGACCGGCGCGGGCCGAGCTCGCGGCGATCACAGTGGCCATCGAGACTGCCGGAGCGACCGGTTGTCCCCTCCACGTCGTGCACGTCAGCACCGCCCTTGGTGCGGACTTGATAGAAGCGACTGCACGCCTTGGCGCCGATGTAAGTGGCGAGACCTGCATGCATTACCTGCTCTACGACGATGCCGACATGGAGCGAATGGGCGGAATTGCGAAATGCGCGCCGCCGTTCCGGAAGCCCGCCGATCGCGAGCGCCTCTGGCGCATGCCGATGGTCGTCTCGGATCACTCACCGAGCACGCTCGACCTGAAGCAGGGCGACGATTTCAGGAAGATCTGGGGTGGCATCTCGGGCTGCCAGTCGACGCGCCAGCTGCTGCTCGCCAAAGAACGGCTCGACCTGCCGACTTTCGCCGCGGTGACGTCCACCAACATCGCCAAACGGTTTGGCTTGACGAACAAGGGCGATATCGCGCCGGGGTTTGACGCTGACCTCTGGATCGTCGATCTCGACTGGGAGGACGTGGTCCGCCGCGACGACCTGCTCTACCGCAACCCGTTCAGTGTCCACGAGGGGCAGAAGATCCGCGGCAGGACGGTCAAGACCCTGGTGCGCGGCCTGGAGCCGCGGCGGGGAGAGTTCATCCGGCCAGCCGCGCGCTCGTAGCCGCAATCTCTCGCGCGATCTCGTCCTCATCCGCCGTGAGGAGCCGCCCGTCGCGCACAACCACCCGCCCGTTCACGACCACCGTCTGAGCTCGGGACGGCGGAGCCAGCGCGAGCCCGGCGACAGGATCCTTGATCCCCGCGTGCGCCAGGTCATCGACTCGAAAGCACGCGATGTCGGCGCACATGCCTGGTTCAAGCGTTCCGCAGTCGCCCCGGCCGAGGCAGCCAGCTCCCCCTTGCGTCGCGAGTCGCCAGGCTGAGCGTGCGTCCAGCGCTTGCGGTGAAGCATTCCGCACGCGAGCAAGCAGCAGCGCCTGGTGCGCCTCCATCGCGATGTTGGCGTCCTCGTTGCTGGCCGAGCCGTCGACCCCGAGACCCACGCGAGCGCCGGCGCGGACGAGGTCTTCCACCCTGCAAGCCCCGGCGCCCAGCCGCATGTTGCTGGACGGGCAGTGCGCGATGCAGGTCTTGACCTCGGCGATGCGATCGACCTCGGCATCGTTGAGATGAATCCCGTGCGCGTACCAAACGTCGTCGCCGGTCCAGCCGAGATCCTCCATGAGCTCGACCGGTCGCCGGCCGAACCTCTCGATGCAGAAACGTTCCTCATCGAGCGTCTCGGCAAGGTGCGTGTGCAGCCGCACGTCGTGCTTCCGCGCCAGCGCCGCCGAATCTCGCATCAGTTCCCGCGTGACGGAGAACGGCGAGCAAGGCGCGACCACGACCCGGCACATTGACCCCGGCTTGGGATCGTGATAGCGGCCGATCATCTCCTCGGTGTGCGCGAGGATCGCATCCTCGTCCTCGACCACGCTGTCCGGAGGCAGACCGCCCTTCGATTCGCCCAGCGACATGGAACCGCGGCACGGGTGGAAGCGCAGTCCGAGCTCGCTCGCAGTCTCGACCAGCGCTTCGAAGATGCCAGGGCGCCCGTGCGGAAAGACGTAGTGATGGTCGGTCGACAGCGTGCATCCGCACAGGAGCAGCCGCGCCATGGCTGCACGCGCGGCCGTGCGCACGGTTTCGGCGTCGATGCGGGCCCACACCGGGTACAGCGCGCGAAGCCACTGGAAGAGCGTTCCGTCGGCCACGTAGCCGCGGGTCGCCCACTGGTACATGTGGTCGTGCGCATTCACCAGGCCTGGCATCGCGACGCAATTGGGCTCGTCAACGACCTCGTCGGCCGGCGGAGGCGGGCCAGAGCCGACCTCCGCGATCAAGCCGTCGCGCGACAGCAGCCATCCGTTTTCGATCTCCTGGCTGCCGGTGAAGACCAACCCCGCGCGGAGCAGAAGCGTCAAAGGGTGAGGTCGTGCGGGCGGACGGGCACGCGCGAGAGCGCGCGGCCGCTGGCGGACCGGATCGCGGCGACGATGGCCGGCCCGGACGAGATGGCGGGCGGCTCGCCCACTCCTTTCAACCCGTAGGGCGAGTTCGGGTCGCCCAGCTCGAGGATGTCCATCCGCACCGGCGGCATGTCCAGGGTCGTCGGCAGCAGGTAGTCGGTGAACGATGGGTTTCGAATCACGCCGCCCACAACCTGGACCTCCTCCATGACCGCGAGCCCCAGGCCTTGCGCGGCGCCGCCCTCCAGCTGGCCCTCGACCGCCTGCGGGTTGATCGCCTTGCCGACGTCCTGGGCGGTCGCCAGCTCGACGACCTTGACCAGCCCCAGCTCGGTGTCCACGTCGACGACCGCGCGGTGGGCGGCGAAGGCGTACTGCATGTGCGCGTTGGCCTGGCCGGTCTCGGGGTCGAGACGAGATGTTATCCGAGGCCGGAACTCACGGGTCTCTTCGATCGCCTCTTCGCCAAGGAGGGTCGCCAATGTGATCACGACGGCGCCGCTCTCGGAGACGATCGCGTCGTTCTCGAGCCGCCACGCAATCGATCCGCCGCCGTCACCGCGACCGAGCTCCGCCAGCTCGGATTCGGCAAGGGCGAGCACTCGCTCCCGGACCGCTTCGCATGCGGCCTTCACGGCTCCGCCGGTGATGTAAGTCTGCCGCGAGGCGGAAGACGATCCCGATGACCCGACCTGCGTGTCGGCGTTGAGGACCACCACATCGTGGACGCCTAGCTCGGTGCCCGCTATCTGGGCTTGAACGGTGACCAGACCCTGACCAACCTCAGCACCGGCGGTGTGTACCTCGACTCGTGGCCTGCCGCCGGCCACGGAAAGCCTCACGCGCGCGGTCGAGTAATCGTTGAAGCCCTCTGAGTACCCGACGTTCTTGAAGCCGACCGCGTAACCGACACCGCGGCGCACGCCCTCGCCATGGGTGGTGTTGGACACACCGCCGGGCATCAATGTCAGGTCGAGCTCGTCGGTCCGGACAGCGGGCGGCAGCGGCATCGCCGCGACCCGTCGCAGGAGCTCGGCTACCGGGACCGGGCCGTCCACAGCCTGTCCTGTGATAAGACGGCTGCCGGTCTTCATCGCATTGCGGATGCGCAACTCGACCGGATCCATCCCGAGGGCGGCGGCCAGCTTGTCCATCTGCGCCTCGTGCGCGTAGCAGTTCTGCACGGAGCCGAAACCGCGCATGGCGCCGCAAGGCGGGTTGTTCGTGTAGACGACCCAGCCGTCGATGGTGGCGCTGGGGCATTCATACGGGCCGACCGCGAAGCAGCATGCGTTGGATATGACCGCGGTCGAGCTGGAGGCGTAAGCCCCGCCGTCCAGCAGGATGCGCGCCTTGACGTATACGAGCGTCCCGTCCCGCGTGGCGCCGTGCTCGTATCGCATCCGCGCCGGATGCCGGTGCACATGGCCGACAAACGATTCCGCGCGCGAGTAGGCCATCTTGACGGGCCGCCGCGTTCGCATCGCCAGCATGCAAGCGTGCGCCTGCATCGAGAGGTCTTCGCGCGCACCAAACGCGCCGCCTATGCCCGCCATCGTGAGCCGGATCTTCTCCACGGGCAGCCCAAGACAGCCCGCCAGCTGGTCGCGATCGACGTGCAGCCACTGGGTGGCGATGTAGAGATCGACGCCACCTTCGCCGTCGGGGATGGCGAGGCCAGACTCGGGGCCGAGGGGCGCCTGGTCCTGCATGCCGACCTCGTACTCGCCAGAGACGACGACGTCGGCCCGCGGGTTCTGGTCGCCTCGCCGGATCTTGACCTGGCGCGTTATGTTCCCGTCCGGGTGCAGTCGCGGAGCGCTCTGGGTGAGCGCAACCTCCGGGTCGGTCAGCGGCTCGAGCACCTCGTACTCGACATTGACTGCATGCGCCGCACGACGCGCCTGCTCGGGGTGGTCCGCCGCGACCAGCGCTACCGCCTCGCCCCAGTAGCGCGCCACATCGTCGGCGATGACGGGCTGATCGGCGATCTCGAGGCCGTAGGCGTTGCGTCCGGGCACGTCCTTATGAGTGAGAACGGCTAGCACACCGGGCATCGAGCGCGCCTCGGCCGTGTCGATGGAGAGGATGCGGGCGTAAGGATGCGGGCTGCGCGCGGTCGTGCCCCAAAGCATGCCTTCGACCTGAAGGTCTGACGAGTACGGGAAGTCCCCGCGGGTCTTGAGGGCGGCGTCCGGACGCGTCACCGCCTCGCCGACGCGCCCGCTCATCACGGCAGCCGGCACCAGCCTGGGCTTGGCGATCATCTCGGCGCCGCCATCCGGCCCGCCGCGAGGTGGACCGCGTCGATGATCTTGGCGTAGCCCGTGCACCGGCAGATGTTCCCGGCCAGCGCCTCTCGGATCTGCACCGTGGTCGGCTGCGGGACTCTGCGCAGGAGGTCGTGAGTGGCCACGATGAGGCCCGGAGTGCAGAAGCCGCACTGCACGGCGCCCGCCTCCACGAACGCCTCCTGGACCGGATGCGGTGAAGAGGCCGAGCCGATCCCTTCGACGGTCATGACCTCCCGGCCTTGCGCTTGCCCCGCAAGCACGAGACACGCGCACACAAGCGACCCATCGAGATAAACCGAGCACGACCCGCATTCGCCCTGCTCGCAGGCGTTCTTCGAGCCGGGCAGGCCCATTCGCTCCCGCAGCACGTGCAGCAGGCTCTCTCCCGGCCACACGTCATCGGCGACGACGGCGCTTCCGTTGACTATGCAGCTGATCCTCATGCCGCCGCCTTCCTTCGGTACTCATCCCACGACCAGGCGAATGTCCGGCGAGCCAGCACCGCGAGGGCGTGCCTGCGGTATGCGGCCGTGCCGCGCACGTCGTCGATGGGGCGCGCGGCCGCGGCGACGAGCTCGCCGAAACGGACCAGCGCGTTTGGCGGCAGCTCGGCCGGCGTTTCCCAAAACCCGCCTTCGTCCAGCACGCCCTCCATGAAGGACTCGGCTTCGCCGGCCGTGATGGGGGTCGGAGCGGCCGACCCTATCCCCGTGCCGACCTGGCGGCGCTCCTCGTCGAGAGCGATCGCGAACGAGCACACTGCGATCACCATCGCGTTGCGCGTGCCCACCTTGGAAAACTGCTGTGGCCCCTTGGCCGGTTCGACGAGGAAGGCGGCGATCAGCTCGTCTTTGCGCATGGCGTTGCGCTTGGGCCCGATGTAGAACTCGCGCGCCGGGAGCCGCCGGCTGCCGGTCGTCGACGCCAGCTCCACAAGCGCCTCCGAAGCAAGGAGCGGCGGGTGCGCATCCCCGGCCGGTGACGCCGAGCCCAGGTTGCCTCCCACGGTGCCTCGGTTCCGGATCTGGGGGGAGCCAACCGTGCGCGAGGCCATGGCCAGGCTTGGCAACCGGTCGCTGAGCTCGTCGATGATGCGCGTGTAGGTCACCCCGGCGCCGATTCGAAGGTGCGCGTTGTCCATCCCCCACTCGTTGAGATCGGCGATCCTCGTGAGATCGATGATGGTCGCCGGCCGCTGGCGGTCGAAGTTGATCTCCACCATCACGTCGGTGCCGCCGGCGATGGGGAGCGCCTCCGGATGAGCGGCCTTCATCGCCAGGGCTTCGGACCAGCTCGCCGGCTGCAGGAACTCCATCCCGGCTACCAGGCGCGGCCCGGCTCCGGAGCGTCGTCTCGCATCACCGTCCCTTCGATCAGGCCGTAAGGGCGATCGGACGCATAGAAGACCTCGCTGTCGTTCTCCAGCCCAAAGGGCGAGAGATCGACGACGAAGTGATGCTTGTTGGTAAGCGACAGGCGGATCTCCGCAATCTCGGGTCGCGCCTTCAGCGCCGCCTCGCCCATGGCATACAGCGTCTGCTGCAAAGCCAGGCTGTGCTTCAGCGCAAAGGCCTCGATCAGCGCCGAGCGCGTTTGCGCGAAGGCCGCGCCCCAGTCGACCTTCGGCGGCGCATAGCGCCAGCGTGCGACGACCGCCGTCGCGAGCACGCGGTCTCGCGTCTCCTCGAGCGTGGTGTAACGGTCCCGCGGGTAGCCCCAGAACTCGGAGCCGGTCGACTTGAGAAGCACGAGATCGCTGAGCCCGGACACGACCCATGCATCGTCGCCGGTGCATGTGACGGTGACCAGCCGTCTTTCGGCGCCGGCGCGCATGAATGCATGCGGGTGGGGGTCGCCGCCTGCGTTGATTCGCGCCCACGGGTATTCCTCGATGACCACTCGAGCGCGGCGCACGGCGACGAAATCGTCCACGAAATGCCGAGCCAGGCGAAGGGCAAAGTCCTCGATCTCGCCGATGGGCGCTTCTTTCGCAAACGCGAACACCGTGTTCTTCTGCGTGTCGGTCGGCACGACGTTGCTGTTGTCGCCCGCCACATGGCTGGCATCGAAGTCGCCGGCGAGCGCGATGCTGACGTTGATGTCTTTGATGTCGTGCGTCTCGCCAACCCTGGTCACGCGGACGACATGCGTCTCCGCTTTGCCGTACTGGTTGTCGCCGAGCACGATGGTCACTGCTACTGACCCTTATACGTCGAGTAGCCGAACGGGCTCAAAAGCAGAGGCACATGGAGGTGGGTGTCGCCCTTCGCCGTTGCGAACACGACCGAGACCTCCGGGTAGAAGCCTTCTGTGCCGGAGGTCTTGAAATACGCGCCAGTCGCAAACTCCAACCGGTACTCGCCAACCTCCAGCGCCGTGCTCGACAGCTCCTTCACGCGGCCCTCCCTGTCGGTGACTGCACGCCCGACGACCGACCACTCCCCGCCCGGTTTGCGGCGGCTGAGCGTCACCGCCAGGCCGGCGGCCGGACGCCCCCGCGCCGTGTCAAGGACGTGCGTGGAAACGCTCACTCGTTCAGCATCCGCTCGAGGCGGAGCCGGGTGATCTTGCGGTGCTCGGCGGCCGCCACCTCGATCTCGGTCGCGGGGTCGTTGCTCATACGGCGCCGCAGCTCCGCGAGGATCTCGGCCGCGCTGCGTTCGGACGCCGAGATGAGGAACACATGGCCGAAGCGTGCCTCATAGTGCCGGTTCTCCTCCGTGAGTGCGCCCATGGTCGCCGGCGGCGCGCCGTGAACACCGCTCTGCTCCCGCTCGGACGAGCCCGGTGCGTGGCCGCCCTTCTCACCGATTCTCGGGTGGGCTTTGAACGCATCCAGCCAATCACTGGGCGCGAGGCGGGACCACTCCACCTCACATGCGTCCCAGAGGCGTGCGAAATTCGCATAAGGGCGTCCCGCCGCGACGCGCTCAGCCCACGACTCCGAAGCAAAGCACGAGTAGAGCCTGCGAACCGCTTCGCCAGAATCCATCTCATTGAGGCGAGCGATCACTCAAGACCCAGCGGCACCAGCTGGAATCGGGTCACGTCGACCAGGCCGCGGTCGGTGATCTTGAGCTCGGGTATGACCGAGAGGGCGAGAAAGCTCAGGGTCATGAAAGGAGCGCTCATGGAGACGCCCATTCCCGACAGCCGGCGCTCCATCGAACGCAACCGCTCGTGTACCTCGGCGAGCGGCTGATCGCTCATCAGGCCGGCGACCGGAAGCGGCAGCTCCTCGACGACTCGACCACCATCCGCGATCACGATTCCGCCTCCTATCTCCGCCAGCCGGCACGCGCACGCGGTCATGTCTGCGTCGTCCACACCGAGCATCACAACGTTATGAGCGTCGTGTGCGACTGTCGAGGCGAACGCGCCGCGCTTGAGCCCGACGTTGGTGGCGAAGCCCAGGCCGATGCGACCGCTGGCATGATGTCGCTCGAGCACCGCGATCTTGACCAGGTCGCGGGCGGGGTCGGCGACTATCTCATCACCGCGCACCGCCGGCTCCACCATCTCGGTTCCGGTCAACAGCTGGCCGGGAATCACACGGATCACCCGGATACGCTTGGGCCCGCTCGCGATACGAAAAGACGACGCGGAAACCGGGGCCAGGTGAACTGTCTGCCGCACCCATTCCGGCACCTGGAGCTTGGTGAACCGCGGGGGCTCGCCGCGCTTCAGGACGTGCCGAGGGTTGAACGAGACCAGGTCGTCGAGGACGAGGATGTCGGCCTGGTAGCCCGGAGCGATGGCGCCGAGGTGCCAGAGCCGGTGGTAGCTCGCGGGATTGATCGTGGCCATCACGATCGCGTCTTCCGGACTGACGCCGTCCGCCACCGCGACACGCACCATCTGGTTGATGTGACCCTCCTCGACGATGAAGCTCGGTTCGCGATCGTCCGTGCAGAACATGCATCGCTCGGTGCCGTACTTCTTGACGAGCGGAAGCAGGTCGCGCAGGTTACGCGCGATCGAAGCCTCGCGCAGCATCACCCACATCCCCAGGCGCCGTTTCTCCAAAGCCTCGTCATAGGTCGTCGACTCGTGATCCGAGCGGATGCCCGCGGCCAGGTAGGCGTTGAGAGCCGGCCCGCGGACCCCGGGAGCGTGGCCGTCGACGTGGTCGGTGAGGCCGGTCGTGAGCTTGGCCACCTCTGCCTCGTCGCCCGCGATCACGCCGGGGAAGTTCATCATCTCGGCCACGCCGATCGTGCGATGGCGACGCAGAAGGCTCTCGATGTCTCCGGTCGTGAACGGCCGCCGAGGCGACTCGAAACGCGAGGCGGGCACGCAAGAGGACGCCATGACGTAAACGTCGAGAGGCAGGTCGGTGCAGCAGTCGAGGAGCCAGTGGATGCCGTCGGTGCCGAGCACGTTGGCGATCTCGTGAGGGTCGGCCACGACCGCCGTGGTCCCGTGGGCGAGGACGGCCCGAGCAAACTCGTCGACGGTCAGCTTCGACGACTCGATGTGCATGTGGGCGTCGATGAATCCAGGCACGAGATAGCACCCGGCGACGTCCATACGCTCGCGACCCTGGTAGCTCCCAAGCCCTACGACGTGGCCGTCCTTGATGGCGACGTCGACCTCGAGCCACTCTTTGGTGAAGACTGACAGCACCTTTCCGCCGGCCAGCACGAGGTCGGCCGGCTCATCCCCCCGCGCGACTGCCATCCAATGCGCGTCGATGAGGGTCAAGGATAGCGCGAGCGCGGCGGGTGGCCAGCGTCGAGCCCACCAGGACGAGCACGAAGCCGAAGCCCATGCCGGCCGTGAAGCGCTCGTGCAGCACCGCGATTCCGGCCACCGCCGCCACCGCCGGGTTGACGTACGTGATCACCGTCGCCCGTACTGGCCCGATCTCAGCGATGAGGGCGAAGAAGAGCAGGAACGCCAGCGCCGTGCAGATGAGCGCGAGCACGCCGACCGACGCGAGCACGCCGGCGGTCGGCACGGTTCTCGGCCATTGCAAGGCCGCAACCGGCGCATACCCGACCGCGCAGATCGCGAGCGAGGCGGCGATCACGCTCACCGACGGATGGCCGGACAGGTGGCGGGCCAGGATCGCCGGCCCGACCGCGTAGCAGATCGCGACCACCGCCATCTCCATCAGCGGCAGCCAGCCCGTGGCGCGAAGGTCGAAACCGACGATCGCAGCCACACCACCGACGCCGAGCAGCAGTCCGGCCAGGTTCACGGGCCCGATCCGCTCGCGGTTGCCGAACATCGGCGCGATGAGGACGCCGACGAGTGGCACGGCCGAGATCAACAGGCCGGCGAGGGAGCTGGATATGTGCTGTTCGGCGGTCGACAGTGAAAGCCAGGGGATGCCGATCTCGATCGCCGCGAAGATGATCAGAGGACGCCACCTGCTTGTGAGAGCGCCCATGCCGCCCCATCCCACCGCGATCGGCAGCAGCACCACGGCCGCGATTCCGGTGCGCAGGAACACGAGCGTGGCCGGTGTCAGCTCGCTCACGGCGATGCGGATGAACAGGTAAGGAATGCCCCAGACGAGGCACATCGCCGCGAAAAGGAGCAGGCCGCGGCGAGTCATCCCGCTCGAAACCTTAAGCGATGTAACGTGGGCGGAAGGAGGTGCGCATGACCACACCAAACCCTGAAGTGAAGACGGCATGGGCTCAGTTCGAAGCCGACATGAAGACTCTCCGCGATGAGCTGCGGCGGCACTACGAGCCGGCTCCGGCGGGCAACCCCGACCTTCAATCCGCGCTCAACAAGCTGGGGCAAGCCGCCGACGAAGTCTTCGAGTCGCTGGGGCGCGCAACGCGAGACCCCGAGGTTCGTGACGGGACGCGCAAGGCTGCCCGCTCGTTCGGCTCGGCGCTTGCCGAAACGTTCCGCGACATGGCCGACGAAGTGGCGGCTGCGATCCGGCGGGGTGATACCTCACACTCGTGACCCTGGGGTGATCCTTCGGTGCTCGTTTCCCGACCGATTCAGGAGGCTGGAGCCGTGGTGAAGAAGATCTTGCTGGGCGAATCGGACATTCCGGAGCGCTGGTACAACATCCTGCCCGACCTCCCGGCGCCGCCCTTTCCGTATTTGCATCCGGGCACGCTGCAGCCGATGGGCCCGGCCGACCTGGCCCCGATATTCCCCCAGGCCATCATCGCCCAGGAGGTTTCCGCGGAGCCGTGGATCGAGATCCCGGAGGAGGTGCGCGAGGTCTACAAGATCTGGCGGCCCAGCCCGCTCTATCGGGCCGAGCGCCTGGAGAAGGCCCTCGACACCCCGGCCCACATCTACTTCAAGTACGAGGGAGTCTCGCCGGCGGGATCACACAAGCCGAACACGGCGGTGCCGCAGGCGTACTACAACGCGAAGGAGGGCGTGAAGCGCCTGACCACCGAAACCGGCGCCGGCCAGTGGGGCTCGGCGCTGGCCTTCGCGGGCGCCTTGTTCGGCCTCGAGGTCACGGTGTACATGGTCAAGGTTTCCTACGAGCAGAAGCCCTATCGCCGGGCCATGATGGAGACCTGGGGCGCGACCGTTTTCGCGTCCCCGACCAACCTCACCAATGCCGGACGCGGAATCCTCGCCGGCGATCCGGATTCACCGGGCAGCCTCGGCATTGCGATCTCAGAAGCCGTCGAAGACGCGGCCACCCACGACGATGCCAAATACTCGCTCGGGTCGGTGGTCAACCACGTCCTCCTGCATCAAACCGTGATCGGACTCGAGGCCAAGAAGCAGATGGAGATGGCAGGCGAGTACCCCGACGTCGTGATCGCCTGCGTGGGCGGGGGCTCCAACTTCGCCGGGCTCACCTACCCATTCATCGGTGACAAGCTCAAAGGGCGCCACCCGGCGACGCGCTTCATCGCCGCCGAGCCCGCGGCGTGCCCGACGCTGACTCGTGGGGTTTACGCATACGACTTCGGCGACGCGGTGGGCATGGGCCCCGTCGTGAAGATGTTCACGCTGGGCCACAGCTTCGTGCCTGATCGGATCCACTCCGGCGGCCTCCGCTATCACGGCGACGCCCCCTCTCTGTGCCTGCTCGTCGACCACAAGGTGGTCGAAGCTCGGGCTTACAAGCAGAACGAGTGCTTCGCCGAGGCCGTCCGGTTCGCGCGATCGGAGGGCTTTCTGCCCGCGCCGGAATCCGCCCACGCGATCCGGGCTGTGGCCGAAGAGGCGGCAGCGGCTCGCGAGGCGGGCACCCCGCGCACGATTCTCTTCGGCTTGTCAGGGCACGGTCATTTCGACATGTCCGCGTACGACGCCTACTTCGCCGGCAAGCTGGAGGACATCGAGCTGTCGCAGGCGAGGATCGACGCCGCGATCGAGGAGCTGCCCAGGGTTCCGGCCATGCCGTAGTCGAAGAGAAGCGTGCGCGCACGCCCGGCCTGTGCGAACATTTGTTCAGCATGCCTCAGGATGCGCTCGGCCTGAACGCTAACGACCCGGCGACCCTCGTGGTCGACCTCAACTGCGCCTTCGCCTCGATCGAGCAGCAGCACGACCCCATGCTGCGCGGCCGGCCGCTGGCGATCGCGGCCTACGCGACCGACGCCGCCACCATCGTGTCCGCATCGAGGGAGGCGCGCGACCTCGGCATCAAAACCGGGATGCGTGTCTTCGAGGCGAAGGCGATCTTCCCCGCGATCGCGATCAAGGAGCCCAACCCTCCGCGCTACCGCACGGTGTCCGACAAGCTCATAGAGGTCATGAGGCGGCACAGCCCGGACGTGCTCCGGATGTCTATCGATGAAGCGTCCTTGAACCTGGTGGGGACGCCTGACCTGGTCCGTCTCGGCCCGGAGGGCGTGGCCCGCGCGATCAAGGTTGCGCTGCGTCGCGAGGCCGGCGATTGCATCACGTCCTCGGTCGGCATCTCGACCTCGATCTGGATGGCGAAACAAGCGTCGAATCTCAACAAGCGCGACGGCCTGGAGCGGATCGACCACACCAACCTCGTTTCGGTCTTCGAGCGCCTCCGGCTCACCGACCTCTCGGGCATCGCCGAGGCCTCCGCTCGCCGGCTCCTGCGGGCGGGAATCCATACGCCGCTTGAATTTCTGACCACAACCGCCGACCGGCTACGACTCGCAGGCATGCAGCGGGAGTTCGCGGACATGTGGCTGCGGCGGCTGAGAGGCTTCGAGGTCGGCGCGTTCGAGGGTCCCGCGCGCAAGAGCTACAGCCACTCGCATGTGCTCGCGCGATCGACCAGCTCGCAGCGCGATCTCGAGGAGCTGTTGATGCGCCTGTCGGAGATGGTCGGCCGCCGCCTTCGTGCCGCCGGCCGGCGCGGGAGGGTCGTTTCGGTGAGCGTCGTATACCGCCCCGACACGGATCGCCTTTCGAGACAATCAACGCTCGGCACCCCGATCGCCACCGGCGAGGAGATCTATCGCACCGCCCTCACGCTCCTGGCCGCCCGCGACACCAGGCGCGCGGTCGGAACACTGGGGGTGGGGCTGGCGGGATTGACGGACCCGAAAGACGACCAGCTCGACCTGTTCGCGGCGACATCGAGACCGCGACCCGAGCGCCTGGAGGCGGCGATGGACGCGATCCGGGATCGGTTCGGCGAGGACGCCGTGCAGCGCGCGCGCCTCCTCGGTCGGGCGCCGGTGGTGCGAGACCGGATCGCATTCGGCAACACCGGCCACCCCGACGAATCGAAGCCGGAGGACTAGAGAAAGGCCTTACTTCGGCTGGTCGGCCGGCGCCTGCACCTGATCGTCGGGTTGCGTGACCAGGACTCGAATGCGCTGGACCGCGTTGTTCTGAACCCCTTCGCGGTTCCAGCTCTGTGAAGTCGGCTGGGCGTTGCCGGCGGCGTCGGTCGCGCGCACGCTGAGCTCGTAGTCACCCGGCCTGGTAGCGTCCCATTCGTAAGTCCATGGACGCCACGCGTAAGGCGACACGGGTTCGCC
Source organism: Actinobacteria bacterium 13_1_40CM_66_12 (assembly GCA_001917895.1). Next base: position 14,262 of record MNEW01000006.1, on the reverse strand, counting down.
GAGGTCGCCGGCGCGCCATGACCGGCCGCCATCGGCGCTGACCTCGACCTTTGTGATCGGGGCGCAGCCAGACCAGGCCCTGCCCGCCAGGACCTGGCGCGACGGGGCCAGGAATCGAACCCGCGACATGAAGTCTGGAATGCCGGGCGGCACCATCAGCGCTCGAGGAAGGATGCGCGTGACCGGGACTCCGGAGTCGCCATCTTCAAGGCGGTGGTGGTAGGCGGTCGCCTGCTGGTAGCCCCCGAATGCCCTGGCGAGGACCGTGATCCCACGAAGCCATTTGACGTGTGCCATCCCATACCAGCCCGGGACGATGAGCCGGAGTGGGAAGCCATGCTGGGGAGGCAGTGGCTGCCCGTTGATCGCGTACGCCAGGAGGACTTCGTCGCGACGGCACTCGGCCAGCGGGAGGCTGCGCTCGTACTGCTGCTCGATGTCGCCTTGAATGCCGCGATCCATTCCCGTGAACACCACATCAGCGTCGTGATCCAGCGGCTCGGCCTCGTCGAGCAGCGGCCCGAGCGGGGTTCCGGTCCACTCGGCCGTGCCCACCGCCTCCGTCAGCCATGGCTGGCTCATCGGTCGGGGCGAAAGCAACGCCCGTCCGTTGCCCGCGCACTCGAGCGTCACCGCGAGTGTTTTCGTGGGCCTGGACTTGAGCGCCTCCAGGTTGAGCCGCAGCGGATGCTTCACCCGCCCGCCGACAGCGAGCGACCAGTCGGCAGGCTCTACCAACGGGATGTCGAAATGGGTCAGCAAATAGTGGAGGCCGATCGGGGTGATCGCGTATCGGAGGGCCTCGAGGGGCATCGAGTGGTTGCGAACGGCCAGCTGGAGCTCGCTCGGGGTGATGTCGGGGCCGTCGATCAACGTCGCCGCGGCCGGGGAATCCGGCACCTTCCTCTTCATGGGCACCAAGAGTAAATCGACCGGCCTTTAGGATTCCACGGTCATGACCAGCATCACCGCGCGCCGCCTCCGAGCGCAACGCCTCATCGGCAAGCCGTTCGCATCGCCCGTCGACGTGGTGCGCTGGTTGGGAGCGGTGCAGTCGCAGGACTATGCGGGCGCCAAGTGGGCTCTTGCGCAACGCAGCCAGGCGACCACTGACGCCGCGATCGACCGCCTCTTCGACCAGGGAGCCATTCTGCGCACGCATGTCATGCGACCGACCTGGCACTTCGTAGTCCCCGAAGACATCCGCTGGTTGATCGACCTGACCGCGCCAAGGGTTCGTCTCGGCCTTGCCTCCCGCTACCGCGAACTGCAGATCGATGACAGAGTGGCCGCCCGCGCCGGCTCTGCGTTCGCGAAGGCGCTCACGGGTGGCCGCCACCTGACCCGGCCTGAGCTCGGCCGCGTGCTCAGTGCCGCCGGCATCTCCCCCGAGGGCCAGCGCCTCCCCCACCTTCTTCTGCGAGCCGAGCTGGACCAGCTCATCGTCAGCGGACCCCGGCGCGGAAAAGAGTTCACGTATGCGCTGCTCGAGGAGCGGGCGCCCACGGCAAGCGCCATGGATCGCCCCGAGGCGCTCGCCGAGCTCACACGACGGTACTTTCGCAGCCACGGCCCGGCCCAGATCCCGGACTTCACGTGGTGGTCCGGATTGACGGCCGCGGACGCTCGCAGCGGGATCACGCTCGCCGGCGTCGCCCTCGAGCATCGAGTCATCGATGGCAAGGCCTACTGGTTTGACGCGGCGACACGAAATGCGAGCACAGCCGGAGTCGTCGCGCACCTCCTGCCCAACTTCGACGAGTACACCGTCGGCTACCGCGACCGATCCGCGCTGGTGCCCGCGGACGGTCGATTCGATCCTTCGCTCTTCTCGTTCGGCAGCATCCTTTCCAACGTCATCGCCATCGGCGGTGTCGTTCACGGCGCCTGGCGTCGATCGTCTTCGCGCGGCGGCGTGCTCATCGAGATGCGTACATCTGAAAGACTCTCAGCCCGCGACTCGGCGGCGGTCACGCTAGCGGGTCGCCGGATGAGCCGTTTTCTCGGGCGCCCTCTTGAGCTCGCGCTAGCCCACGGCTGATTTCAACCACTCGGTTATGTCCGGCACCAGGTCTGGTGCCAGTCCCGTAGAGCGGTCATCGTCGACGCTGAGACCGGTCGAGTTGACCAGCATTCCGTGTCCAGTTGGAAGCATCCGCACCGTGAAGTTGGGCCTGTTCATGGCGGCCAGGATCTCAACGCAAACATGGGTGGGCACAGTGCGATCGTTGCTGCCGAGCAGCCAGAGCGCCGGGACGCGCATCGCAGCCAGCGCCGGCGCTGGGTCGTAACCGGAGTGGTCGGCGCGGACGGCGGCTTCCATCTCGGCCTGCGACGCGGTGGGAAGGTGACTGCCGCCTCCGCTGTAGTCGCTCCACAGGTTGGTCTGTCCGACCGTGGTCGCCGGGGCCGAAACCAGGATCGCGAAGGACGCACCTGCGTGTCTTTTGATCGCAAGCGGCACGGTCCAGCCGCCCTGGCTGCCGCCGTGGAACCCGACCCGATTCGTATCGACGCCAGGCCACGTGCGCAAGAAGTCGAGAGCTGTGGCGGCATCGTCGGCGTAGACCTGCAGCGACTCATCCGTCGGGAACTCGCCCGGGTACCGCCCGGTGGAAGCGCCGATCCCCCGCTTGTCGTACGTGAGGACGTCCAGGCCCAGGCCGGCGTAAATCCCGACCCAGACGTCATAGAAGTACCGTTCGCCCGGCTCCGAGCCGTGGACGACGACGATCCCCGGATGCGGTCCGGCGCCCAGTGGCTCGGTTATCGTTCCGGCCAGCGTGGCGCCACTCGCTGGGATCGTGACGTCCGTCTGTCGGTACTGGACGCGATGGGCTGCGACGGTGGCGCGTGCGGTGGCAAACGTCAGGACGTTTCCTTCAAAGCTGAGATTCGCGAATGTTGGGGCCGGAACCGCGAACGCAGGCCCGATGCTGAAACGGTTCGGCGCTGCGCCGTCATAGATCGTGCGGTAGGTCGCGTCCCGAAGGTCGAAGAACCAGCCGTGACGCGCGATCACGAAGATGCGGCCGTCGCCAGTTGCATAGGTGCCGAAGAATGGCGCCAGGGCAGTGGGGCCTGCGGCCGCCGGCGTCGGACTGGCGGCCTGGTTGCTCGTCGACTGCGTGCACGCGGCCGCCACGAGCAGCGAGATCGTGACTGCGGCTACTGCCCGCATGGCGCATTGCAGATTACCACGGGTCCGTGGTATTTAGCACGGATTCGTGCTACCCGCTAAAGTGCCTCTGCGAATGGCGCACCGCCCCGACGTCTCACTTCTGTTCGACCTCTTCGTCGTCAGCCAGCGAATGCGGAGGGTGCTGGCCGATGGCATGGCCGGCTCGGGCATGCGCCCTGACGAATACGCCGTCTACGGCCTCCTATTCATGTATGGGCCTATGACAGCTACCGAGATGGCAGAGCAGCTCGGCCTCCCTCTCTCCACCGTCCTCGATTACGTGAATGCCATCGATGAGGCGGGCCACCTGAACCGTGTTCGCCATCCGGATGATGGGCGCGCGGTGCAGCTCGCGCTCAATTCCAGAGGAGTCTCCGCCCACAACCGCGCCAATAAGCATTGGGAGATGGTCCGCAAAGAGATCGAAGGATCGCTTCAGATGCCGAAGAGCCAGGTGCGGGCCGCCCTCGCAGCGCTGGACGACGCCGCGATCGCCGCCGCGCTCAGTGCAGGAAGAGCCCGGGCACGTAAGTGATGCCGCCGACGTTCACGCCGTCTGTAGCTCGTACAGCGTCGAGATCGCGGAGATGTCCAGGTTTCCCGCCGACTTGGCGGCTCGCTCGTAGAGCTCGTCGATCGCCCGGGTGAGCGGAGTATCCGCGCCACTCCCTCGATACAGCTCAACCGCCATGCGAACATCCTTCAACGCGTCGCGTAGAGCGAACATGACCGGCTCGTAGCGGTGCTCGATGAATCCTGCCTTGCGCGCGTTCAGCCCTGGCGAAAACCGGCTGAGCGCCCAGAAAACGTCCTCCGGTTTCAGTCCCGCCGCGGTGCCCGCCGCCTGCAGCTCGGCCGCGAGCGCCGTGACCCCCGCCAGCATGCTGTTCGCGACGAGCTTGAGCGCCGCGGCGCTCCCGAGGGGGCCGACCACATGCACTTCGCCAAGCGCCTCGAGCACCGGACGGGCGCGATCGATGGCTACGTCGCTGCCGCCCGCGAGCACGATCACGGAGCCGGACTCGACGGCGGGCACGCTGCCCATCACCGGGGCCTCGATGAACTGCGCCCCGGCGCGTTCGATCTCGCGCGCGATCCCTTTGGCCGCCTCGGGACCCGCGGTGCTCATGTCCACGAACACCTGGTGCTGGGCCGCGGATGCTGCCCCGTCTTTGCCGAGGTAAGTCGCACGCACCGCCTTGGCGTCGGTGAGCATCGAGATCACGATCTCCGCGTCGCGCGAAGCTTCCGCCGGGGTTGCGGCAACTTTGCCCACGCCGAGGTCCTCGGCCCGCTCGCGCGTCCGGTTCCACAGCGCAAGCTCGTGCCCCGCTCCGTTGAGCCGCCGCGCCATGGCCCCGCCCATTTTTCCGGTCCCAAGAATCGCCACTCGCATCTCGAACCTCCTTGCTTCTAGCAATTTCAACGGCGTCAGTCGGCGCCGTGTTCCTTCTTAGTCGCCCCGCCCCAGACATTCGCGGGCTCGACGCTATGGTCGCCCTGGCGCACTCCTGATTAGGCTGGGCTGGCCACCGGGCTGGCCCTGAGCAGCACGCTGCCGGCGGGCAGCTCCTCAGCCAATGGGGCCGCGATCTCGTCGACCGTCGCGACGAAGTTGGCGAGAGAGGGCGACGGGTTGTCGCGAAGGTACGCGAATCCATATTCGATGACAGGTGTGGGCGTCAGCGGCCGGTACTCCAGGCCTTCCGTCTGCGCGATGACTGCACGACGCACTGTCATCAGGGAGATTGCGTTTCCAGACTGCGCGAGCGCAGCGGCCATCTGGTCCGGCGGCTCCTCGCGTATGACGTTCGGCGGCTCGCCGGTGTACTTGGCCAGCCACGCGAGGCTGGCCGCTGCCAAATTGGGGTTCACCACAGGCGTAACCGCGATGATTGGTTCGCCTCGTAACCATTCGATGGGCACGCGATCGATTTGCATGAAGCGATGGGTTGGCGGTATCACCACCACGAGATCATGCCGGTCGAGCGTGCGCATGGCGATGCCTTTACGCTCGCCGATCGCGGTACCGATGAACGCGACATCAACATCGTTGGCGGCAAGGCAATCCATGTTTTGCTGTGAGTAGCCGGTCGTCATCTCCAGCTTGATCGACGGGTAGCGGCGGCGATACTCGGCCACGATGTCGGCCGGCAGGCCTACGTCCCACAGCGTCAAATAAGAAATTCGCAGGCGCCCGGCGATGCCGGCCAGGTGGTCCCGCAGGGCGGCAAGGGCGCGATCCTCGATCTGCACCAGGCTTCTGGCGTGGTCCAGGAGAAGCTCGCCCGCCGGAGTCAAGTGCACCTCGCGCGCGCTGCGAATGAAAAGCTGAACCCCGAGCTCGCGTTCGAGAACCTGGATGCGTTGTGTGATGGCGGGTTGGGTTAGCTTGAGGTTTTCTGCTGCGCGGCCGTAGTGGCCGGTATCAGCGATCGCAACAAAGGCGCGTAGATGGCGCAACTCCACTGCGGCATCATCGTAGTGCGTTGTGGTCGACATTCGATCGAACCGGTCATGCACGGTCATGAATCACGAATTCGAATCACCGAATCACTTTCTCGGAGATTCATGCACCCAGGGTTGACGTATGGATATCCTCCGCATGGCCGGTGGCACAGTTACGCGCGCGTGTCTTGATGGTCGATGACGAGCCGGCGAATCTCCTCCTGCTCGAAGAGTTCCTTTCCGATACCGCGACTGAGGTTTGCAGCCTGACCGACCCTCGCGAGGTCGAGCAGGCATTCAAAGATTTCCAGCCGGATATCGTCCTGCTCGACCTGCATATGCCGGAGATCGACGGGCGGGAGATTCTCCGGCGGCTGCGAGGCGCCCGCGACAGCCTTGGCTTCCTTCCGGTGGTGGTTCTAACCGGCGATACCAGTCGCGCCGCTCGCAACAGCGCTTTTCTCCTCGGCGCCAACGATTTCCTGACCAAGCCGCTCGACCGGACCGAAGTCGTCCTGCGCATCCGCAACCTGCTGCGGACGCGCGAGCTATATGTCGAGCTGGCCGCGGCGAACGCGGCCCTGGAGCAAGACGGACAGGAGCCCCGCCAGGGCTTCGCCTCTTCGACCTGAGTCGACCGCGCTCCACTAAAGTGGATCACGCGCGCGCGAGGCATCATTACGGGATGACGACCCCGCAGGGCGGAATCTTCGCCCTCGGAACCGCGTCGCACGCCTACCTCGAGCTCGACGCGGTTGCGGCCGATGCGGCGCCGAAATTGGTGACCGGTGTCGCTGCGCTGCGCGAGCCGCGCACCACGATGGGCGGCGTGAACCTCGTCGCCGGCTTCCGCCCCGAGCTCTGGCGTCAGGTCGTGCCCGACGACGCTCCCGCTAACGTTGTGGGCTTCAACGTCGACCTGCTCGGCGCGGGGGGCTATGTGATGCCGGCGTCGCAGCACGACGCGGTGATGTGGATCTCAGGCAGCGCATATGACGTCGTCTTCGACATGGCTCGCGAGGTGATTGCGACTCTCGGCGGGCTCGCGACGGTCGCGGAAGAGACATCGAGCTGGCCGTATCGTCATGACCGAGACCTGACCGGTTTCATCGATGGTACGGAGAACCCAACGCTGATCGATGCGCCGGGGATCGCGCTCATTCCTGACGGTAACCCTGGAGCCGGCGGCTCGATCCTGCTCCTTCAGAAATGGATGCACGACGTGACGTCGTGGGAGTCGCTGCCGCTGGAGCGACAGCAGGACGTGATCGGGCGGACGAAGGACGACAGCGCCGAGCTCGAGAACAAGCCGCCGGACTCACATGTCGCGCGCACCGACCAGGACACGTTCGGCAAGGTGTTCCGGCGCAACATGCCGTACGGGACTGTGATGGACCACGGCACCATGTTCGTCGGCTTCAGCGCCGACCAGCAGCACCTGGCGAAGATGCTCGCAAGCATGGCCGGGTCGACCGATGGGGTTCGAGACGCACTCACGCTTTACACGCGACCCCTTACCGGCGCGTACTACTTCATCCCTTCGACCGACGTGCTGCGAAGGCTCAGCGGGTCGTAACTCGGCCGATCAGGTGCTGCTCGCCGCCCCCGCCTTCAGCCCGGTCGCGGCGAGAATCTGCTCCTCCCCTAGAGAGTCCTCTTTCAGGAGGGCCTGCGCGAGCGCTTCCAGCTGCGGGCGGTGCTCAGTAAGAAGCTGTATCGCCTCCGCAAAGCATTCGTCGGCGATGCGCTTGACCTCGGTGTCGACGTCACGCGCTGTCGCCTCGCTGTAAGGCCGCGCGAGCCCGATGCCATCGCCACCGCCGTCCTCTCGAAACGCCAGCGGACCGATCTTCGGGCTCATCCCCCAATGCACCACCATCTCATGGGCGATCATCGTCACCTGCTGCAGGTCGTTGGCCGCGCCGGTCGACACAGAGCCGTAGACCACCTGCTCGGCGGCCCTGCCACCCAGAGCGCCCACGATTCGGCCTCGTACGTAGTCCTCGCCGTAGTTGAAGCGGTCGTCGACGGGCCGCGAGATGGTGACGCCGAGTGCTCCCCCGTGCGGAATGATCGTCACTTTGCGGACCGGGTCGGAGCCAGGGACAAGCAGACCGATCAGCGCATGTCCCGACTCGTGGTAGGCGATCCGTTCGCGATCAGCGGGCGTCAGCATCAGGTGCCGCTCGGTGCCGAGCAGGATCCGGTCGATGGCCTCGTAGAAATCCTCAGACGTCACCGTCGTCTCGCCCTTGCGAGCCGCACCCAGCGCAGCTTCGTTGGCCAGGTTGGCGAGGTCGGCGCCAACCAGTCCCGGGGTGGCGCCCGCGATAGCGTCGAGGTCGACCTCCGGGGCCAGTGGCACTTTCTTGGTGTGGATCTTCAGGATCTCGGCTCGGCCTCGGCGGTCGGGCGGCTGCAGGGTCACACGGCGGTCAAACCGACCCGGCCGCAGCAGGGCCGCATCGAGAACGTCAGCTCGGTTCGTGGCGGCGAGCACGATCACACCGTTCCCGGGCTCGAAGCCGTCCATCTCCGTGAGGATCTGGTTGAGCGTCTGCTCCTGCTCATCGTTGCCCCCGATGCGAAAACCAGAGCTGCGGCTGCGTCCGATGGCGTCGAGCTCGTCGATGAAGATGATCGCGGGCGCCGCCTGGCGCGCCTTGGTGAACAGGTCGCGTACGCGTGACGCGCCAACGCCGACGATCGCCTCCACGAACTCCGATGCGGACTGGCTGAAGAAGGGGACCTTCGCCTCCCCGGCCACGGCACGCGCGAGCAAGGTCTTGCCGGTGCCCGGAGGCCCGATGAGGAGGACCCCTTTGGGTACGGTGCCCCCAAGGCGCGTGTACTTCTGCGGCTCACGCAGGAAGTCGACGAGCTCCTCGAGCTCTTGCTTGACCTCATCGATCCCGGCGACGTCGGCGAACGTCGTCCCCGGCCGCTCCGGGTCGTAGAGCCGCGCCCGGCTCTGGCCGAATGCGCCGAGCAACCCGCCGGCGCCGCCGGCGTTGGCGGCGCGGCGAATCACGTACAGCACGGCCAGCACGATCAGCAGCGTCGGCCCGAAGCTCAGCAGCAGCGTCTCCCACAGAGGCGGCGGTGGGTTCTCCGGCTTGGCGTTGATCGTCACTCCGTGCTGCTCGAGGAGGGGCTCCAGGCTGTCGTCCGCGAACGAAGGCCGTTGGGTCGTGAAATGAGTGGCGCTGACCGAGCTGGAGGGCGATTCCTTGACCGGACTCTTGGTGACGCCGGTGATCGAATCGCCGGTGGTCGTGACGCTGACCACGTTCCCCGAGGCGACCTGCTGTTTGAAGACGTCGTACGGCAGCGTCACGGTGACCGGCTGGGCGGGCGCCAGCAGCACGTTGGTGATGAAGATGTTGGCGACCAGCAGGATGCCCAGCGTGATCCAGAAGCGCGTCGACCGGAACGGGTTCTGGGCGGCGGGCCTCACCGGATTCGGGGCAGCGGGACTTGTGGGTGGCGGGCTGGACACCGGTGCTGATGGTATACGTCCCTGGGATACGCGCAAGGACGCCGGTATCGGACCGTTGGAAGGTTTGGCGAGCGGTATCGCAGGCATTCAGCCGCGACCGGCGCCGAAGAGTGGGGACATGCTGGTGACACCGCCACGCGTGCATCTCGGCCGGTTTTGGCAAAAGCCGGCTGCCGGGGGCCTTGTCGTCGCGAGTGCTCTCCTGCTGTTCGTTCTCAGCCCCGCGACCGCAATGGCCATGTCTCCGCAGGCTTCGAAGAGCGCGCCACAGGCCGCGGGTCAAGAGATCCCGGCGGCGGGTCATATCAAGGCCACGCTCCTGGCGCCCCAGTCGAAGCACGAGGCTCCACCCAAGCACGCGAAACCTCTGCGCAGCATGAACCCGTCTGCGCTGAAGGAGGCCAAGCGCAAGGCCGACGCCGAAGCCGCACAGTCGGCGCCCGGCTCGCCGCCCACCGCCCCTGCCGCGGCTCCGGCCGCGGCGCTCTTCAACGGGCTCAACCAGCCGGGACTCTCGGCGGCGGACGAGGGTTCCGGCGCGACCCCGCCCGACTCCACCGGCGCGATCGGCCCCACGCGATACGTGGAGATGGTCAACCAGCTGGTGGGCGTTTACGACCGCAGCAACCTGGCCCTCCTGAGCAGCGAAGACCTGGCTACTTTTGTCGGCGCGCCGGTCGGCATCGCCACCACCGACCCCCAGATCCAGTGGGATCCCCAGGCCAACCGCTGGCTGTACGCAGAGATCGGCTTTGCCACCGGCAACAACATGCTCGTGTTCGGGTGGTCGAAGACGGCCGATCCGAGCGACCTGACCAATGGCTGGTGCCACTACGGCGTGGGCACTGGAAGCAGCCTCCAGGACTATCCGAAGCTCGGCCACGACGCGAACTTCCTGGTCGTGGGCACGAACGTCTACGACGACCGCACCGGGTCATTCCCGTTCGTCACCGCCAACATCTGGGCGATACCCAAACCGGCGGCCAACGACTTCACGTGCAGCTCGCCGGTCACCGCCACCTACTTCGCGGATGCCACGCACGTCCTGAAGAACTCGGACGGCACTCTGGCCTTCACCCCGGTCCCCGCGAACTCCGCCGACAGCGTGGTCAACGACCCCATCTTCGGCGCCCACGACGCAACCCTCGCGCCCCAGAAGAAGGTGATGGAGTGGCACATGGAGTCCCATCCCAACCCGGTGCTGGTGGCGGACGGAGACATCACCGTGGGCACGTTTGCGATTCCGCCCAGCGTTCCCCAGCCGGGGACGGGCTACTTGATCGACAGCCTCGACGGCCGCCTCACGCAGGCGGTCGCCCACTTCGATCCCAGCGCGGGCGCGGAAGCGGTCTGGACGCAGCAGACGATCGCGGGGTCGGGGCGCTCCGTCGTGCGTTGGTATGAGTTCCTACCAGCCTCGAGGTCCATATACCAGCAGGGTGTGCTTCAGAATTCGAGCGACTTCTACTTCAACGCCGCCATCTCGCCCACCTCAGCGGGCAACGAGGCGGCCATCTTCTACAACCGCGCGAGCTCGACGCTCCTCTCGAAGCTAGGCAGCCAGACTCGGACGGGCGCGACACCCCTGGGCCAGATGGATTCGGGCGAGCTGTCGCTTGGTTCGAGCATGGCCGCAAACCAGGAGAACGCGTTCTCGACCAACTGCACGCAGAATCCGTGCCGCTGGGGGGACTATTCGGGCGCGAGCCCCGACCCGGCCGCTACGCACGTGGTCTGGGGCAGCAACCAGCTGGACGGCCCGGTGTTCTACGGATACGCACAGTGGTTCACGCAGAACTTCGCCGTCAGCACCGTGCCGCCCGTTCCGGACTTCAGCCTTACGGTCTCGCCTGTCAGCCAGACCGTCCTGGTGGGTGCCGGCACGAGTTTCACGGTGAACATCGCTGCGGTCAACGGGTTCACCAGCGCCGTCAGCTTGAGCGTCAGCGGTCTGCCCACCGGTGCCGCCGGCGCCTTCAGTCCCAACCCGGCGCCAGGCGCGACATCGACGCTCAGCGTCACGACCGGATCCAGCACGCCGACCGGCACCTATCCGCTGACCATAACCGGCTCGGGCGGCGGCCTATCGCGAACCGCGGCCGCAACGCTCGTCGTCAAAGTCCCGCCGCCTGATTTCTCCATGAGCGTCTCGCCGAGCAGCCAGACCATCAACCAGGGTGGCGGCACCAGCTACTCGATCACCATCACGCCGCTGGCCGGTTTCAACGGCGCGGTCAGCCTGAGCGCCGGCGGCCTTCCCTCGGGTTCGACGGCGGTCTTCAGCCCCAACCCCGCGTCCGCGTCATCGACCTTGGCCGTCACCACCGCCTCGGGCGCGCAGCCCGGCTACTACACGTTGACGGTGACCGGGACCAGCGGCAGTCTCACCAGGACAGCTAGCGCCACGCTGGCGGTGAACGGGCCGGCGCCATGCGCGTCGGCGAGCATCTCGCCGGCGAGCACCACGCAGGGGCTTGGGTCGACGGTGAGTTTCGTCGCCAGCTCGGCGATCTGTTCCAAACCGCAGTACCAGTACTGGGTTCAGTACCTGGACGGGAGCTGGAACATGCTGCGGGCCTTCAGCATCGACCCGACATGGGCGTGGAACACGTCCGGTCTGGCGCCTGGCACCTACACGGTCCACGTGTGGGCGAACCAGGTCGGTGACTCGACTGCGCTCGGCGAGGCGATCGGCTCGAGCTCGGTGACGTTGAACGGCGGCTGCACCTCGGCTGCGATCAGCCCCGCTTCGACCACGGCATCGACCGGGGGCATCGTCAACTTCACCGCCACCTCCGGCGGCTGCTCCAACCCTCAGTACCAGTACTGGGTGCAGTACCTGGACGGCAGCTGGAACATGCTGCGAGCCTTCAGCACCGACCCGACCTGGGCGTGGAACACGTCCGGTCGGGCGCCCGGCACGTACACCGTCCATGTCTGGGCCAACCAGGTCGGAGCCTCGACAGCGCTCGGTGAGGCGATCGGCTCGAGCACAGTGACGTTGAACGGCGGCTGCACCTCGGCTGCGATCAGCCCGGCTTCGACCACGGCATCGACCGGGGGCATCGTCAACTTCACCGCCAGCTCGGGCGGGTGCTCCAATCCGCAGTATCAGTACTGGGTCCAGTACCTGGACGGCAGCTGGAACATGCTGCGCGCTTTCAGCACCGATCCGACCTGGGCTTGGAACACCTCCGGTCGGGCGCCCGGCACCTACACGGTCCACGTGTGGGCGAACCAGGTCGGTGACTCGACCGCGCTCGGCGAAGCGATCGGCTCCAGCACGGTCACGCTCACAGGCGGCTGCACGTCGGCCTCGATCGCGGCGAGCCCGATGACGCCGCAGCCGGTCGGTTCGGTGTTCAAGTTCACCGCCAGCTCGAGTGGCTGCTCCAACCCGCAGTACCAGTACTGGGTGCAGTACCTCGATGGCAGCTGGAACATGCTGCGCGCCTTCAGCACCGACCCGACGTGGAGCTGGAACACAGCAGGGCTCGCGCCGGGCACCTACAACGTCCACGTATGGGCGAACCAGGTCGGAGACTCGACTGCCCTGGGCGAGGCGATCGGCGCGACCACTGCCACCTTGACCGGCGCATGCGTTTCAGCTTCCATCGCCACGAGCCCGAGCACGACCATGCTCGTCACCTCGACGTTTACGTTCACAGCCACCTCGAGCGGATGCTCCAACCCGCAGTACCAGTACTGGGTGCAGTACCTGGATGGGAGCTGGAACATGCTGCGGGCGTTCAGCACGAGTCCGACCTGGAGCTGGAGCACGGCCGGGATGAAGCCGGGCGCCTACGCGGTCCATGTGTGGGCCAACCAGGTGGGCGACTCGACAGCTCTCGGTGAGGCCATCGGCGCCACCTCCGTCACGCTTACGGGCTGCTCATCCGCTTCCCTCACGCCGTCCACGGGCTCCGTTGCCGCGGGCACGACGGTCACCTTCACGGCCTCGTCCACCGGCTGTCCGAACCCGATCTACGAGTTCTGGCTGCAGGACACGAGCGGCAGCTGGAACATCATGCAGGGCTTCAGTACGTCGAACACGTGGCAGTGGAACACGACAGCTCTGCCCAAAGGCACTTACAACATCCACGTTTGGGCCAACCAGCAGGGAGCGGACACTTCCGCCTTCGACGGCAACGGCGCTTCGACGTTCACCCTGACCTGACGGCAGCGGTCTCCTTCGACCCGATCCCGACCAGCAGCAGCCACGCGCCGGTCACCATGAAGATGAACGACGACATCATGCCCAGGCCGACCGCGTAAAGGCCCCATGCGCTGCCGAAGAAAAGGACGACGGCGCCGGCCTGCTCCAGCACCAGGCAGGCAAAGCTGCCAAGAGCCCGCAGCAGCACCATGCGGTCGGCGCTGTTCGCGGCCGACCGGATGCTGGAGTACAGGATGAACTCGACGACCAGGAGCACGCCGATCAGCTCGACCGCAACCGCCTGGTTGTTCTGACCGCCCATCAGCACGAGCGCGCAGCGGATGAAGACCGCCGTCAATCCGGCGAGGATCGATCGCGCCCGATGCCGGTGAACGGGATCCTGCGTGATCTCCTCGAGGTGCAGCGTCATCGCCACGAACACGAGCCCGGTGAGAGCTGCCGCGCCCGCGCCGACCGTCATGAAGTAGTCGTGCCATGAGCTGAGGGCCGCCATCTACGTCTTCACCGGCAGCGCTCGGTCTGAAACCGTGGCGTCGGCGCCCACGGCGGGAACCGTACTACCTCATCAACAAGCGTGCTGCGTCACGATCGCAGAACCCAAACTTATGGAGTGCCGGCCTTCACCTGCGTCGCGTGCGGGACACAGTTCGAAGCGAGCGATCAGCCGCCTGCCGGATGCCCGATCTGCGAGGACTACCGGCAGCCGGTTCGCCGCGAGGGCCAGGCCTGGACGTCGGTGGAAGAGCTTCGATCCGAGCACACGAACGAGGTCAGGGAGGTCGAGCCCGGACTCATCGGCATCGGCACAAGCCCACGCTTCGCCATCGGGCAGCGCGCCCTGCTGATCCAGAATGACCGCGGTAACGTGCTCTGGGACTGCGTCAGCCTGCTCGACGCCCCCACCGCCGCGCGCATCAAAGACCTGGGTGGAGTTCGGCACATCGCCATCTCCCACCC
>MNEW01000023.1:16730-33182 GCA_001917895.1 Actinobacteria bacterium 13_1_40CM_66_12 | reverse complement strand
GCTCCTCGGGGACCACGAACAGGTCCTCTAAGTAGATTCCCGGCCTGCCGAGAAACGTCGAGAAGTTGTGGAAGAACAACGCGAAGCCCACCGGTCGGTGCTCGTCCACCGCAAGCACGACCTCCGCATACGGCCGCCCACCGAACAGGCCTGCCGCGAGAAGGTCCTCCGTCATCACCACCTCGTTCTCGAGCTTCTCGTAGCGCGCGAGCCCGCGAATCAACTCGGCGACGATCGGAACGTCCTCTTTGGTTGCGGAGCGAATGTGGATGGTCATCTCGGACGGTCGCGAAGCCGGAAGACGAAGCGCATGGCGCCGTGGGTATCGGAGAAGCTCGCGATCTTGTTGTCCACGAGGCCCGCGGCAAGGCCGGCGTCGATGACGTCGGTGTCGCGCAGCGCGCTTCGGCCACCCTTGGGGCGCACCACCCAGATGGCCCCATTGGGCTCGATCCAGGTCTTTAGCTCGACGAGCGTTCTCAGGCCGGCTGCATCTTCGGCCCCTACGAAGACGAGGTCGACTTTCGATCGCGGCTTGCCGGTGACTACGTCCGAGGTCCGCCCCTTCAGCTGCTTGATGAAACCCGCATCCTCGAGGTTGACGATCGCGACCTTCGAGCCGGGCTTCACGCCGAGCTTGTCGAGCAGCGGTCGGGTCGAGTACTGCTCAGCGCTCGCGCGCTTCGTGACCATCACTTCCCCCGCGGATTGCGCCAAAGACGATCACCCCGACGAGCCATGCCGCGTACGCGCCGGCGATCGCGAGCACGATTACGGGGACCGCGTTGTCGACGCGGCTGGTCAGTAAAAGCCCGAGGCCGATGAACCCAGCCAGCACCACGGCGCCGGCGACGATACCGACCACAGCCCCGGCGACTTTGATGGAGCTCAGACTTCGACCACCTGGAGGTCGGTCGCCGCGTCCTCGACGGTGCCGGAATACAGGTGGTTGAACATGAATCTCGTTTTCGGGTGACGGCGCTTCAGCTCGGCAGCGGACTCCCAGCTCATGTGGCTGAACACATCGCCAGGACCGGTCGCCTCGACGATGGCGACGTCGGCTCCGTCGACGAGGGCTTCCAGCGGAGCGGTCATCTCCGTGTCGCCCGAATAGGCGAGGATGCGACCGTTGATGTGGATTCGATAACCGTTGCTGCCGCTGGTGCCGTGGTCGAGCTTGATGGTTTCGTACTTGTAGCCCGCCGCGGTTCCTGACGGTTGCGCCGTCAGGTAATGGACCTTGAACTTGGGCTGCATCACTCGCTTCCAGTCGGGCCCCCAGCTCACCTCCCACAGCGCCTCGAGCCTTTCCTCGACGCCTTCAGGTCCCACGAAGGTCAGCGGCCGGGTGTCGACGAACACCCGATAGAGCACAAAGGTCGGGAGGCCGAGCGTGTGATCGCCATGGAAGTGAGTCAGGAAGACGGCGTCGATCTCTCCCGGATCGACGCCGACGCGCTTCATGTGCGGAAGGAGCGGCGCGCCTCCATCGAGCAGCAGGCGGCCGTTCACGACCACCGCACCGTTATAGCGATCGGTGGAAAAGGCCGCCCCTGTGCCGAGAAAGGCGAGCCTTAGGCGATGGTTACCGTCGGGTCCAGGTACACGTCCTGGATTGCGTGCAGTAACTCGACTCCCTCCTTCATCGGGCGCTGGAACGACTTACGACCGGCGATGAGTCCCGTGCCGCCCGCGCGCTTGTTGATCACGGCCGTACGGAGGGCGTCCTTGAGGTCGGCCGCCCCCTTTGACTCGCCGCCTGAGTTGATGAGGCTGGCCCGTCCCATGAAACAGTTGATCACCTGGTAGCGACACAGGTCGATGGGGTGGTCGGTAGCGAGCTTGTCGTACATACCTGGCGCGGTCTTGCCGAACCCGATGACCTCGAAGCCGCGGTTGGTGTCGGCGAGCTTCTGCTTGATGATGTCGGCTTCGATGGTCACTCCGAGATGGTTGGCCTGGCCGGTGAGGTCGGCGGCGGTCTCGTAGTTGATCCCGGCTTTCTTGAAATTAGGGTTGCGAAGGTAGCACCAAAGCACCGTGGCCATGCCAAGCTCATGTGCAGCGTGGAAAGCGACCGCAATCTCCTGCAGCTGGCGGTCGGACTCGGGAGAACCGAAGTAGATGGTCGCGCCCACCGCCACCGCGCCCATCTCGAACGCCTCTCTGACGGTGCCGAACACGACCTGGTCGTATTTTGTGGGGTATGTCAGAAGCTCGTTGTGGTTGAGCTTGCAGATGAACGGAATCCTGTGCGCGTAACGCCGCGCCACCGACCCCAGCACACCGAACGTCGACGCCACCGCATTGCAATTGCCCTCGATCGCCAGCTCGACGATCTTCTCGCCGTCGAAGTAGATCGGGTTGGCCGCGAACGAAGCGCCGGCGGTGTGCTCGATGCCCTGGTCCACGGGCAGGATGGACAGGTAGCCGGTCTTGCCGAGGCGGCCGTGGCCGAACATCGTCTGCAGGCTCCGCAGCACCCGCGTCGGGCGGTCGGAGTCCTTCCATACCCTGTCGACGAAATCCGGCCCCGGCAGGTGCAGCTGCGAGGCCGGCACGGTTGCGCTCTTGTGGGTGAGGAGGTCAGTCGCCTCGGCGCCCAGGATCTCCTCCAGCTTCAACGACCCCTTGGTGACAGTAGCCATCAGTCCCTCTTACACATTTCGTTAGTGTGGTTGACTCTTATCGCAGGATCGCGGTCCCGCTTGCGTCACTCTATAGTGCACCGACATGACCGAGCGGGCTAGCGACCTCCTCGGCGAGCTTGCGGACCGGCTTTCCGCCGACTCGCGCGACAGTGGCCAGGTGGTGGCTGAGTCCGTGCGGACGCTCGAGCCTGAGCTGCTCAAGATGCAGAAGGACGGCGGGTCGATCGACGACCTCGTCCGGACGTCGGTCGGTTTCCTGGAGATCCTCTTCCGCTCGCTCCGAGCCGACTCCAGGGTCCCCTGGCAGCAGTACTACACCCTCGCCCGGGAGGCGTCGCGGAGGTACGCGGAAAAAGGCATCCCCCTCGAGTCGGTGATGGAGGGCCTCGCCGTCTTCCGCCGCTCGGTCATGGCCCGGGTCACAGAGGAGGTGGCCGGTCAGGAGCACTCCGACGAGGTGCTGCTGCTCGCCCAGAGCCGCCTTGGCGACGTCGTCGAGCACCTCAACTCGAGCTTCATCCGCGGCTACCTCGACTACACCGAAGCACGGCACCGCGCCCGGCAGAGCGAGCTGCACGGTCTGTATCACATCGCCAGCGCGCTCGGCCGCTCACTCGACGTGGCCGAGATTGCCGAGGTCGGCCTCCGAGAGACGCTGAAGGTCCTGCGCCTCCAGGCGGGCGCGGTGTGGACGCGCGAAGGGGCTCGGCTGATGCTGGCCAAAACGCTGGGCCTGCAGCCTGGCGAGGAGGAGGAGTTCGAGTCCGGACGTTCGGGCGCGCGCGTGCGCGTGGTCGAGATCGCCTCCGGACCGGCAGAGTCGCGGGTCGACCGCGTCACCGGCGAGTGGAGCGCGATCCGCGCCGAGCTGAGGACGAAAGGGGTGCTGCTCGGTGCGATGACGGTGGCGACGCGCTTGCCGCGAACGTTCGAGCCCAGCGACCTGGAGTTTGTCGCGGCGGTCGCCGACCAGATCGCGGTCGCGCTAGACCGGGCGCGTCAGCACACCAAAGAGGCCAGGACCGACTACCTCACCGGGCTTGCGAACCGGCCCGAGTTCGAGCGCGCCATCGACAGAGCGGTCGCCGCCTCGCAGCGCCACAAGCGCCGCCTTGCGTTGATGATGATCGACCTCGACAACCTGAAGGAGATCAACGACACGCACGGCCATCACATCGGCGACGAGGCCATCCGCGTGCTTGCGCACGAGCTGCAGCGAGCCGTCCGCGCCACCGACACATGCGGTCGGTTGGGAGGCGACGAGTTCGGGGTCGCGATGCCGGACGCCGACGAGCGCCACGCCAATGAGGTCGGCGCCCGCGTGCGTGCATCGCTCGAAGAGCTCAACCGGCACGACAAGTCACCCGTGCCGGTGGAGTTCAGCATCGGGGTGGTGGCCTGGAGGCCGGGGATGGACTGGCAGGCGATGTACCAGGTCGCGGACAAGGCGCTCTACGTGGACAAGCGCCGCCGTCATGCGCAACGAAAGAAGGTTGGCGCAGCGAACGCCTAGGGACCCGGTCGTCCTCGGCCCGGAGTTCTTCGATCGCGACACCGTCACCGTCGCGCGCGACCTGCTGGGCAAGATCCTCGTACGCGAGATCGATGGAACGCGCTTATTGGGCAGGCTGATCGAAGTCGAGGCATACCTGGGCCCGGACGACCTTGCCGCCCATTCACGCGGCGGGCGGCGGACGCCTCGCACGGAGGTGATGTTCGGTGCCCCGGGCCACGCGTACGTCTACTTCACCTACGGCATGCACTGGATGCTGAACTTCGTCACCCGCGAGGAGGGGATGCCACAAGCCGTCCTGGTCCGCGCCCTGGAGCCGGGCATCGGCGTCGGGAGGTGCGGCGGACCAGGATTGGTGGCGCGCGCGCTGAGCATCGACCGCGCCCTGAACGGCGCCAGGCTGCAGCCGCCCGACCTCTATGTGATCGATGACGGCGCGCCGCGGCGCCGCGTCTTCGTCACACCAAGGATCGGCGTCCAGGGCACAGGAGTCTGGGAGAAGCGCCTGTTGCGCTTCTGCGTCGATTCGCCGTACCTGTCCAGGCCGATCCCTCGAGCTTTAAGGCCAACGGCCTGGCGTGGGCTCTAGACGCTCCAGCTTTTCCCAGTCCGCGCGCACAGGCGCGAAGATGTCCAGCACCGTGGCGCCCTCGGCGCCCGCGACGGCTTGGTGCGGGACATGGCTCGGGATGACATAGCTGTCGCCGGCATGCAGAACGCGCTTGTCGTCACCGACTCGGAATTCGATCGAGCCCTTGACCACAAAACCCAGCTGCTCATTCTCATGGTGGTGGTCGGGAGACTTGGAGTTGGGCTCGAGGTCGACGAGCGCCATCGTGATGCGTTCCCCGTTAACCGCCCGAGCGGTGAGCCCTTCAGCAAGCAAGATCGGGGACAGGTCGCTGAACGCCCTGAACGTTTTCATTCCACGACCCGGTCGATGATCGTGGCCGTGCCCAGCCCGCCGCCGCAGCACATCGTCTCGAGTCCGTAGCGCAAGTCGCGGCGCTCGAGCTCGTACAGGAGGCGATTCATGAGGATCGCGCCGGACGCGCCCAGAGGATGCCCGACGGCGATGGCGCCGCCATTGACATTGGTCTTGTCCATGTCCGCGCCGGTTTCTTTCTGCCAGGCGAGCACGACAGAGGCGAAGGCTTCGTTGACCTCGAAGAGGTCGATGCTGCTCAGCTCGAGGCCCGCACGCTTGAGCACGGCGGCGGTGCCAGGGATGGGCCCCTCGAGCATCAGCACCGGGTCGGTGCCCACGACCGCCTGGGCGCGGATGCGCGCGCGGGGCCGCAGCCCGAGCTGCTTCGCCTTCTCCAGCGACATCAAGAGCACAGCCGCGGCTCCGTCTGAGATCTGGCTCGAGTTGCCCGCGGTGATCGTGTGCTCGGGGTTGAACGCCGGCTGCAACGATGCCGCCGCCTCGTAGTTCGCATTGGCGCGGATGCCTTCGTCCTTCTTGAAGAGCTCGGTGTGACCGTTGCCTTCCACCGGCACGTCGACGGGCATGATCTGCGACGTGAAGTAGCCCTTCTCGGTGGCTTCGTGGGCGAGGTGGTGGCTGCGAACGCCGAACTCGTCCATCTGCCGACGCGAGATCCCGTACTTGCGAGCCATGAGCTCAGCCGAGATTCCCTGCGGCACCAGGTCGTAGAGCTCCATCAGCTCAGGGGGAAATGGCGTCCCGGGCGAAACCGCGTTCGATCCCATCGGCACCCTGCTCATCGACTCGACGCCGCCGGCGATGGTGATGTCGCAGACACCCGACTGGATGAGGTTCGCGGCGAAGTGAACAGCCTGCTGGCTCGAGCCGCACTGGCGGTCGACCGTGGTCGCCGGAGTCGTGACCGGGAAGCCGGCGGTCAGCCATGCGTTGCGCGCGACGTTCAAGGATTGCTCGCCGGCCTGGCTCACGCAGCCGAAGACAACGTCCTCGACCTGCTCGGGCTTGATGCCCGCGCGATTGACGACCTCCTTCAACACGAGCGAGCCAAGGACGACTGGATGAATCTCCTTGAGCTTGCCGTTGCGGCGTCCAATCGGCGTTCGCACGGCCTCGACGATCACTACTTCGCGCATATCAACGTCTCCTTACGGCCTTGGTGCTGCCGATTCTACGACCGCGCCTAATGCCCACGTGATGAGGTGTCAAGCCCCCAAAAATTTGCCTGGCATCCGGAATTTTTTATTTGTTGACGTGCTCTTAGGCCCCTGTTAACTTTCGCGTCGCCCCAAGCGGCTGAGTACGGTAAACCTGAGGATACCGAACGTCGAGTAGGTGGAAGGTGCGGCGCAAGCCGTGGCTGGAAACCGAAAAACGCATAGGGGACTTCAGGGTAAACAGGAAGGTCTCTTGGGGCATCTCTTTTTCCACAGGGCATGCACAGCCCGCTCCTCAATTCGGAAATCCCCGTTCGCGTGCTTTCGCGCACGCTTTGTCCACAGCTTCCGGGTTCACGCTTGTACGCTGGCGTATAAGCCTCCCCAGCCCCTCCGCGAGGCGGGCCACGGGCATCGAGTCTTCGTAACGAAGCCAGTGGTAGGCGACCGGCTCGGACCACGGTTTGCCCTGGGCCTCGTAGAGCCGGCGGTGGCCGTCGATGACGATCAGCTCGACCTGACGCAGCAGGCTTGGGTCGCCGGCACTCAGCGCGCTGAAGTCCTGCAGCTCCATCCAGGCCAAAAGGCGCTGCAGCCGCTCTCCGGCTTCTACCTCGGCTCCTCGGCCCGCACGTGCGCGCCAGCGTCGAGCTCGATCACGCTCGGCTTGAGCGCACATATGAAAGGAAGGTTGCGGTACAGCTCCCGGTAGTCGAGCCCGTAGCCGACGACGTAGTCGTTGGGGATCTGGAAACCGACATAACGCACCGGCACGCCCACGAGCCGGCGCCCGGGACGATCCAGGAGCGTGACGACCTCGATGGATGCCGCGCCTCGCTCGCGCAGCTCAGAGAGCACGTAGTCGAGGGTGAGGCCGGTGTTGACGATGTCCTCCACCAGCAGCACATGCCGGCCCTCGATCGGGTAATCGATGTCGCGAGCTATGCGGACCCGGTCGTGAGGCTGCGCGCCCGCGAACCGCCTGAGGTCGAGGTAGTCGATCACGAACGGAACCTTGATCTGCCGCGCGAGGTCGGCGAGAAAGAACGTCACTCCTTTGAGGACGCCGACGAGCACGATGGTGCGCCCTCGATAGTCGCGGGATATCTTCCGCGCGAGAGCCCGCACTCGGGTCTCGAGCTCCACCGGCGAGATGAGGATGGTGCCGATGTCCTGCTTGCGCAGGTTCTGGACCTCGAGCGATCCGTACCCCGCTTTGGTCAGGAGCTGCTGGTAGTCCTTGCGATACAGGAGGCGGACGTTGACGTCGGGATAGATCTCGCGCAGCATCCGAAGCTTGCGGTTCTTCGGCGTCACCAAAGACTGCTTCATGGTCGTCAGCTCGACGTAGAGGTCGTGCTCGGGCAGGTAGAAGTCGGGCGTGAACATCTCCGACACTCGGGTGCCGTCCCAGGCGATCGGGAAAGACACGGGCTCGTAGACCCAGCGGATCCGGTAGTAGTCGAGGAAGCGCGCGAACTCCTGCTCGGATGGGTGTGCGAATTCAATGCGTGAGTGCGCCGGGCCCGATCGCCTGACAAGACGCGACCGCTGCTTGACGGGGCGGCGCCACTTCTGCGGGACGGAGGGATTAACGGACGACGCCAAGGAAACGCGGAAATTGTACTCTCACCTCGAGGAGCGCCATGAGCACACCGGCGCAGCGGATGATCGCCGAGCAGCTGCTGCCCAACGGCGTCAGCGATCCGCGAGTGATCGAAGTGATGTCAGAGGTTCCGCGCGAGGAGTTCCTCTCGGGCCGGCTGCGCCGCCACGCGTATGAGAATCGCGCCCTCGCCATCGAGTGTGGGCAGACCATCTCCCAACCGCTGGTCGTGGCGCTCATGACGCAGGCGCTCGCGCCCAAGCCCGACGACAACGCCCTCGAGGTAGGAACCGGTTCGGGCTACCAGGCGGCGGTGCTGAGCCGCCTCGTCCGGCACCTCGTCACTCTCGAGCTGGAGCCGTCCCTCGCGGAGCATGCTTCGGAGACGCTGTCACGCCTCGGCTACTCCAACGTCGACGTGGCCGTCGCCGACGGCACGTTCGGGTGGCCGGCGCGCGCCCCCTACGACATCATCCTCGTCGCGGCCGCCGCGCCCGACCTGCCCACAGCACTCATCGATCAGCTGGCGGAGGGAGGCCGGCTCGTGATCCCCTTGGGGCGCGCATCCGACGAGCACCAGGATCTGCGCCTGTACGAACGCCGCGGCGACGTCTTCGCCTCGAGGTCGCTGTTCCCGGTGCGCTTCGTCCCCTTACGGTGAGTGCGACGGCGTCGGCGACGGGCGGCTTGGCGTGGGCGATGCCCCCGAGCCGGTCGCGGGCGACGTACCGGTGAGGGCCTGCAGCTGCTGGAGCAGCTGACCCACAGTCTTCATCTCGCTCCCGAAGGTCGTGAAGTCGCCCGCGGCGAGCGCCTGGTATGCCGCCCGGTAGTGGACGTTGGCCTGCGTCACGAGGTCCGTGATCTGCACGATCACAGCGGGCGTGATGGTCACGGGGGGCTGGCTGGTCGGCGCGGTCGCCTTTCCAACGAGCTGGTCGATCGCGTGCTGCAGCGTGTCCGTGTAGACGACCTGGTCCTGGTCCACAAGGATCACCTTCTTGAGCTCGGGCAGGCTGGACGACGTCGTCGCGCTCAGATAGATGGGCTCGAAGTAGAGGAACGAGTTGCCGATTGGCACCACCAGCAGGTTGCCCTGCACCACCTGCGATCCCGTGCTGTGGAAGAGGGTGAAGTCCTGCGAGATGACTGGATCCTGGTTGATCCTGTTGGCGACCTGCTGAGGCCCGAAGATGGCTTTGTCCTTGGGCAGCACGTAGGAGACGTACTCGCCGTAGTGCGCGCCGTCGTTGCGCGCCGCCATCCAAGAGACCATGTTGTTCTTGCCGCGAGGCGTGAACGGCATGATGAGCAGGAACTCGGCGTTCTGCTCGCCGGGCAGCCTGAACAAGACGTAGTAAGGCTGGACCGGTGTCGGTGCGCTGCCGGGTGACGTCTGCGCGGTCGGGATGTCCCAGACATCCTCTCTCGCGAAGAAGACCTTGGCGCCGGCCGCGTCCGCGGTCACGTGGTAGGTGGCGTAGGTGTTGACCTGGATGTTGAACAGGTCGACCGGTACTCGCAGATGGGCGCGAATGCCGGCGGGCATCGAGTCCATCGGCTTGAACAGCGACGGGAACGTCGCCGCGTACGCGTTGATCAGCGGGTCCTTCGGGTCGACGATGTAGAACGTGGGCGTCCCTTCGTAGGTGTCGACGACGATCTTCACCGAGTTCCGGATGTAGTTGATGTCGCTGTTCTGGAAGGTCTGGGTCTGCGAGTACGGGTAGGTCGAGCCGGTCGTGTACGCGTCGACGATCCAGTAGAGGCGCCCGTCGACGACAACGATGTATGGGTCGCCGTCGAAGCTCAAGAAGGGCGCAAGCTCGGACACGCGATCGGTGATGTTGCGCCGGAAGAGCATGAGTGTCTTGTCGGTGATCTGGCCCGAAACCAGCAAGTTGAAATCGCCCAGCTTCAGCGACCAGAGCGCGCGATTGAGGCTGGTCATCGGCACGCCGTGGGTTCCGGTGTAGTTCGTGAACACGTCCTGGCTGCCCTGCGGATAGTCGAACTCCCGAGTGTTGGAGGGCGCGAGCACGTAGTCGGCGCCGCTAGCAGGCTTGAGCTCGCCGAAATAAATCGCGGGCTGAGTGACCGCGAGCGGTCCGCTCGGCGGCAGGTTGCCCACGACGTAGTCGGGCAGGCCTTCGCCGATCACGGCATTCACGGGACTGGCCGCCACGCCGTAGCCGTGCGTGTAACCGAGATGCTGGTTGACCCAGTTTTGGGCCGACGCCGGCAGCCGCGTAAAGTCGAACTCGCGTGCGCTGATCTCGAGCTGCTGGTACTGGTTGTTGATGGTGTAGCGGTCGAGGTCGATGTCGTTGAACGTGTAGTAGGTGCGGATCGTCTGCTGCTGGTCGTACGTCTGCTTGAGGGGCGCGTAGTCCCAGAGCCGCAGGTTGTTGACGGTGACCTGGTCGTTCTGGACGTCCTTCAGCGTCAAGGGCTGGTCGCCGCTGAAATTGCTGACGGCCACATTCGAGAGTCCGTAAGCGGCTCGCGTGCCGGCGATCTCGCGCTCGATGTATGGGAGCTCGTAGGTCTGCGCGTTCGGAGTGACGAGGAACGACTGGACGACGGCCGGATACACCTGTCCGATCAGGAGGAGCGCCACCCATACACCCGCGGCCGTCACAGGAAGCCAGAGCCGGTGCAGCCAGACGTTGACCAGCAGGGCGCCACCCAGGACGACGGCGGCGCCGGACTGGAACGTGATGATGGGCAGGCGCGCGTTGACGTCCGTGTAGGCCGCGCCCCAGACGATGCTGCTGTTGTGGGCGTAGAGGAGGTCGTAGCGGCCGATCCACATCCACGCCGCCAGCACGAGGGCGAACACCGCCAGCAGCGCTGAGATGTGCGCGATCGCCGGCGGGCTGAAGTTGAAGTCGAACGTGTCGCCGCGCCACGCGTAGATGACACCGATCAAGAGCGGCGTCAGGAACCCGAGGCCGAGCGCCCAGTTCACGATCGAGTGCAGGAGCGGCAGCGTCAGCAGATAAAAGGAGATGTCCTGGCCGAGGACGGGGTCGGTGATGCCCGTCGGTCGGGCGTGCTGGAATAGAGCCAGGTTCTGCCACTGGGTGCCGGCCCCGCCAGAAAGCACGAGTGCCACCAGCGCGGCCGCGCCGAGGGCCGCGCCACCGGTGGCGCTGCGAATGCTCGAGCGCCTGATCCCGACGGCGCGCAGGCTTGGTCCCGCGCGCAGGCGGAGCGCGATGACGACGTTGGCGACGAGGTAGATGAACGCCAGCGCGAAGCTGCCTATGAACAGCGCAACCTGCAGCGACAGGCGCGTCGTGAAGACATCCTTGAACCCGAGCGAGTCGTACCACTGCATCTCCGTGAGCAACCAGACGATCGGGCTCGCGAAAAAGAAGATCAGGATGGCGAGGCCGAACAGGCCAGCGCCGATCCAGAAGCGGCGGGGTGGGCGAGGGATGCGCAGCTCGCGACCTTCTAACGGTCCGCCGCGCTCGAACGGATCAAACGGCCGATACCGGCGGGTCATCTGCCTCCGAAGCTTAGACCGTCTCCAGAGCGCGATCGTCGGCGGTGAAATCGGTCTCGCCGGCGGGCGGTGGATTGTCAAGATGCCAGCGCACCGTCATGCGCAGCGTCTCGGCGGGATCCGACGTCGTCCAGCCGAGCAACGTTCGGGCCCGCGTGGCGCTCGCGGCGATGTGCTGGGTCATGGTCCCAGTCGGCTTGAGGTCCTCAGGCAGTGCATCGTCCGATACCCTCACCAGCTCCGCGTTCGATCCGGCCGCGTCGAGGATCATCCGCGACCACATCCTCATCGAGAAGGTCCGGTCCTCGCAGAGGTTGAGCGCGAGACCCGCCGCCGCTGGTGACTCAAGCGCCAGCCGAGCGCCGCGCGCGACATCCCTGACGTAGGCGCGGCAGGCAAGCCACATGCCGGTGCCGAACGGGATGCGCGTGCGCCCTGCCCGAACCCGGCGAAGAATGAACTCCTCGCGCAGCTGGTAGTCGTGCGGTCCATAGACCATCGGGAGCCGCAGCGACGTCGCGCCTCGCGGCAGATATACGTCCTCGACGTCGAGCTTGTCGTAGTCGTCCATGCCTGGCGTCTTACCGCGATACGGATAGCGCTCGCTGCGGACGGGCGAGTCCTCGTCGATCGGGACGGGATCGGTCTCGCGTCCGTCGTTGAGGGCGGCGAACGCGCGGTAGACGTCGATGCTCGATACCACCAGCAGCCTGATGCCATCGGGAAGCGTGTCGATCGCCGTCTGTGCGTCGATTCGGGTGAGCGCCCGGCAGTCGATCGCCGCATCCGGATCAAACGCAGCGAGCTCGGAGCGATGAGCGGGCAGCTCGACGCGTTCGGCATGAAGGTGCCGCACAGCCGGCATGTCTACCGGCTCCAGCACCCCACGATGAACGATCAGCAGGTCGTGGCCCGTGGAGGTCAGCTCCTCGACGATCGCGCGCCCGATGAATCGGGTGCCGCCGAGGACGATGATCCTCACGCGACTGGCTTGGGTACCGCCGGGTTGCGCTCCACGATGAGGTCGATTAGGCCCCAATCCTTCGCCTCTTCCGGGTTCATGAAGAAGTCGCGCTCCATCGCGCGCTCGACGTCTTCCAGCGGCCGGCCCGTGTGCTTTGCGTAGATGCGCGCCATCGACTCGCGCTGCCGGAGGATCTCCTGCGCGTGCAGCTGGATGTCTGTGGCCTGACCCTGGATGCCCTGCGTGAAAGGCTGGTGGATGAGGATCTGCGCGTGGGGAAGTGACATCCGCATCCCCTTGTCCCCGCCGGCCAGCAGGATCGACGCGCCGCTCGCGGCGAGCCCCGTGCACAACGTGCCCACCTTCGGGCCGACGTACTGCATGGCGTCGTAGATCGACAGCGCCGCGGTGAGCGATCCGCCAGGGCTGTTGATGTAGAGCTGGATGTCGCGGTCGGGCGCCTCGTTCTCGAGGAAGAGCAGCTGCGCCGTGACGTTGCTCGCAAGCTCGTCGTCGATGACGCCGCGCACGAAGACGACGCCGTCTTTGAGCAGCCGCGAGTAGATGTCGTAGGCACGCTCGCCGCGCCCGTCGTTGGTGATCACGGTCGGGATGAGATGCATCGCTGGTTACCTCCTCGGTTCAAAACCGATGCGTGGTCGTGTTTTCGGTGGCGGGTTGGCCATCGCGAGATAGGCGCTGAAATCGGCGACGCTCCGCAGCGCCTCCAGGGGCAGACCCGCGGTCGCGAGGCGGAGCTTCGCGGGCGGGTCCTCAGGCCATGCCGGCCGCTCGGAGTCGGCGCCCAGAAGGCGAGCCAGCTCGCCGTAGAGATCCGCCGGCCTCACACCGAGGGCGTGCGCGACTGCCAGCAGCCTTTCCGTGGAGACCTCTTTGCGGCCGCGCTCGACCTCCGAAAGGTGCGCCGGCGACAGGCCGGCTTCGCCTGCCACCTCGGTCAGGGTCCGGTGGACAGCCTCCCGGCGGCGTCTGAGCACCGAGCCGAGGGCTTCGCGAACCAGTTGCGCAGATTCGCTGTAGGCGAATGGCATTCTTCTGTGGCGAAGTCTACCGGAAGGTTGGGCGGGGCGCCGCGGGTATAGCCGCGCGTTCCTCCTCGGTCTGGGCGCGCCGTCGGCGGAGCTCGAGGTTGAGGCTCTCCTCGCCGCGAGCCATCGCCCAGCGATGGTTGGCGCCGAAGATCGGCCTGAAGATGAACGACCCGTACCGGAGCAGGGGCTTGTCGGCCCGGATACGCCAGTCGTACATCACGTCGACGAACTCTCCCTTGGGCTCAAAGGTCCACACGCCGGTGCCGACGAAGTCGCCCTCGGCGACGAGCGTGAAGCCATCGACGCCACGCGACTCCGTGACCTTGAACCGCCACCGAAGGGTGTAAGGAAGCCAGCCCTTCGTGTAGAGGTCGATGACGCGACCGACGTGCGTGACCGGGTCGCCCGGGAAGAGCTCGCGCACGTCCAGGTAGACGGAAGGCCACCAGCGCTCGAGACCCAGCGGATCGCCCAGGACGTCAGCCACCTCGCGGGCCGTGCCCTTGATCTTCCAGTGGGTGATGAAGTGGTACTCAGCGGCCACTTTCTAGTCCTTGAGGTTGTTGGGGTCGAGCAGGTCCTGCTTCGGCCGCTCGATGACCTGGCGAGACCGCATTATCTCGATCAGCTTCTTGCGGCCCTTCGGCGGGCCGATCATGATCGCGCCCACCAGGCGGTCGTTCTTGAAGAAGAGCTTGCGATAGAACTTCTCGTCGAAGCTGAACGTGCGCACTGATTCGAGGTCTGGCTGTACGTCCGGGGTAACGCCCATGACGGCAAGCGTCGAGCCGAACATCGTGGTCGTGTAGGTGGGCACGTCGAAGAAGTCCTCGTCCGCGCCGGCCATGTTGCGTGCGGCCACCTTCCCGTGCGCCTCGGCGTTGTCCCACGTCCCCATCTGGTTGTGGCGCTCGACCATGAGGTCATAGAAGACCGCGATGTCGCCGGCGGCGTAAACGTCGGGGGCCGAAGTGCGCAGCTTGGCGTCGGTGACGACGCCTTTGTCGAGCTTGACCGAGCCGCCACCGACCGGCTCCGTGTAGTAGTCGAGCCCAACGCCGTAGGTGAGCAGGTCGAACTCCACTCGCTTTCCATTCACCGTCTCGGCGAGGAAGCGACCGTTGAGGCGGCTGAACTTCTGCACCTCGTCTGAGGTGATGAACTCCACCTCCTGCGCCTCTCCGAGCTGACGGCAAAGCTGCCCGCCCTCTTCATCCAGGACGTAGCGGAGGAACCAGGGACCGCGCATGATCCAGGTCAGCTGCGCCTTCTTGCGAAAGCTGACTCCTTCTGCGAGCTCGTAGCCGATGAAGCTGCCGCCCATCACGAGCACGCGCTCGGATGCGTCCGCCTTTTCGATGATCGCATCCGTGTCGTCCAGGGTCTGGAATCCGAGCGTTTGCGAGACCTGGTCACAACCCGGCCATGGCGGTGGTTTGGGACGGCCGCCGGTCGCGACCAGCAGCGCGTCGTAGGGAAACTCCTGGCCTCGGTTCGTGCGCACCATCCTGGTCACCACGTCGACCTCGGTGGCCCAGGTCTCGAAGTGGATCTCGAGATTGTGCTTTGCATAATCCTCGACGGTGCGCATGAAGACTTTTTCCCTGCGCACCTGGCCGCGCAGGTATCGCGGCAGCGCCACGCGGTTGTAGAGAGGGTGACGTTCCGCCGCGATCATCACGATGGACGCATCGGCATCGAGCTTGCGCAGCTCTTCCGCGGCCGTCTGCCCGGCAATCCCGTTGCCGAGTATTACGTAACGACGACTCAACTAGAGAGTGAGGGCGTAGATGTAGCTGTGGTCGGCGTCATTCGCGAAATCGTATCCGGAAGCCTGCAGGTCATCGGCGGCCGGGTGGTCGCGGGGCAAGCTGACGACCACGTCGTCGAGCCCGTCCGCGTCGGCTTCGAAACGCAGCGCCACGAGCAGCTCGCGCAGCGCGCCGCCTGTGCCCGCGATGAAAGCGACGGCGATGTTGTCTCCCCACGGCCGCCGCAGGCCGGCCACGGCGCGGCCTCCAGGACCGACCCGCAGCATGCCTGTCTCGGCGAGCCTGGCCAGCTCCGCGGCGCTGAGGTCTCGGGCGCCGTTGAAGTCGGCGATGACGCCGCCATACAGCTCGATGCCCGGGCTGGCGGCCACCATCGGCCACAGCTTCTCGGCCTCAGCCGGAGGAGGGATACGTGGTGACTCGCCGCCTTCCATTCGAGGTCCTCTCCACCAGCGGACGTCCAGCAACCGTCTGAAGCCGGCCGATTCGAAGAGGCGAACGGCATCGGGGTTGCCGGTTGCGAGGCGCATCTCGCCGTGGCCCTGCTCGCGCGCCTCGGCGATCGCCGAGAGCAGCATGGCTCGCGCCAGGCCCTGCCGGCGGTGGCTCGTCGCCACGCGCAGTCCCTCGTACCAGACGAGCCCCGGCGCGTAAGGCCGCAGCCGCTGCAGGCCGACCACAGTCCCGTCGACCTCCACCGCTTCGAAAGCCGACCCGGCGTCAGAGACCCAGTCGTCGAAAACCTCGGGCAGGTAGTCGTGGCCGCCCCATACGTCCCTGGTCACCTCGATGACGCGGTCGCGATCGCCCGGCCTCACGGGCCGAATGATTAAGTCGCGGGTTGCCAATGCGCGATCCCCGCCAGGGCCATGCCGCTGTCGATCACCAGGTCGTCACCATCTCTTGTCAGCATCTCCTCCAGCAAGGTACGAGCCCGCGCCTCGTCCCAGCCGTCCCCGATGAGCATGCGGCAGTCGGTCATGGCCTCGTCGACGTCCGCATAACGGTTGACGACCGGATAGCGGATGAATGTGACGTCGGGTGCGATGCCCATCTGCGTCAGCAACATGAACAGGTCGCTGAACTGCGGCACGGGGAGGTCCGGGGTGCCGAGCAACCGCCGGCGCAATTCAGTGGCGGGATGCGGAACAGGTCCCTGCCGCAGCATGATGAATACGCGGTCGCGCGCGGACGCCTGGAGCTTGGCGATGAAGGGGACGGGTTCGTCGATTCCATACAGCACGTGGCAGCAGATCACGATGTCCGCGGGAGCG
>MNEW01000023.1:0-16723 GCA_001917895.1 Actinobacteria bacterium 13_1_40CM_66_12 | reverse complement strand
GGCTCCACCGCGGTGACCCACTCGAGGCGCTCAGCCAGCGGCACCGCGTGCCGGCCGGCCCCCGCCCCGGCGTCGATGAGGGTCTTGCGCGGGGCCAGGTACGGCTCCATCACGCGCAGGAAATCGTCTGACCGGTGGCGGGTGATACGGGCGTACGAAGGCGCACGCCGGTCCCAATAGCCTGAGGGCGCCCGCTTGTCCGATCCTCCAGCTCGCAGCCGGACCATCGCGCGCCATCGTTCTGCCCAGTCGATCCCCTCCAGCCGGCCGGTTATCCCCACCCTCCTTTGACTCGAGGCTAACTTGTTAACACTCTTGGGGACAAAGGGGGGACAAGTTGCAGGCTCCTGGTCAAGATGATGGGGTCCCTCAGCTCAGAGACACAAGATCTAGGGTCGGGCCCCGCGAACACGCCCTACGATAAGGCGGCTGTGGCAGTCGAACCATCGTCGGAATTCAACCCGGCCGAGGCGAGAGTCCTTGCTCGCTACTTCACCAACCTGGACCGTCCCGTTTTCGCCCTTCGCAACCTTCCGGAGGTGGTGAAAGGCGCCCTCTTCTCCCGCTACTCCCGAACCGAGAAGAGCCTTCGCCGGGTGCTCCTGGACGAGTTCATCAACGAACCGGATTCGGGGTTCGAGCACCTGGCCGGCGGCGCGACCGAGGACGACATGGTGGCCGTGCGGCGAGCGGAAGAGTTTTACGAACGCGTCCTTGTCGGATACGGGGACGATTCGGTCGCGGAGCTGGCCGGCGCTCACGTCGCGGTCGAGCAGGTGTCGATGCTGGGAGCCAAAGCAGTTGAGGACAGCCGCATCGGTATCTCGCCCCTGGAAAAGTCGACCCGCTACGTGCGTTTCGACAGGCTCGGAACGGACGGGCGGTTCCTGTATTACCGCGGCGAGGAGCTGGCAGACCCGCTCTACCAACGGACGATGGATTCGCTGTTCGAGACCTACAGTCGGCTCGTCGAGCCGGCGACCCTGGCTATCCGTGAGCGCTATCCGCAAGAGCCGGGGGAGACCGATCGCGCCTGGAAATCGGCCACCCGGGCGAAGGCCCTGGACCTGCTGCGGGGGCTGCTTCCCGCGGGCGCCCTCACCAACCTTGGCGTCTACGGCAACGGCCGAGCGTTCGAGTACCTGATCACCAAGCTGGCGGCGCACGAGCTGGCCGAGTGCCGTCGCCTGGCGACCGACCTTCATCACGAACTGTCGCTGGTCATTCCTTCCTTCGTGCGACGTGCGCTCGACGATAAGTACGGGCGGGCTGCCGCGGATCGGATGGCGAGGATCCGGGAAGGCGCGGCCAGGCTGGCGAGCCGCGACACCACTCCATCGGATTGGGATAGCGCGGAGGCGGTCCGACTCGTCGATTTCGACGTCGACGCCGAGCGCAAGGTGGTGGCCGCGGCCCTTTTTCCCCACTCGAACCTGCGCCTAGAAGTGCAGAAAGCGGCCCCCTCGGGCCCTGGAGCACGCCGAGTACACCTTCGAGATCATCGGCAACTTC
Source organism: Actinobacteria bacterium 13_1_40CM_66_12 (assembly GCA_001917895.1). Next base: position 15,211 of record MNEW01000023.1, on the reverse strand, counting down.
GCCGCCTACCGCGACCTGCACCGCCACCGGATGCTTACCCAGGACCGGCAGGTCCTCGGTATCGGACTTGGGTTCGAGATGCCGCCGGGGGCGGTCGAGCTGGGCATGGAGGGGGACTTCACCCGCGCCATAGGGGAGGCGGCCTCGGCGCACAAAAAGCTCGAGGGAGACCTGGGTGCGGCGACCGCACAGTACGTGCTGCCCATGGGGTTCAGGGTGCGCTGGTACGTCCGCGCGAACCTGCGCGAGATCTACCACCTGTGCGAGCTGAGGACGGCGCCGCAGGGCCATCCGGACTACCGGTTGATCGCTCAGGAGATGTTCCGCCGCGTGTCGGAGGTCCACCCAAGGCTGGCGGGCTACGCCCGTTTTGTCGACCTCGGCCCGGGTGATGAGCTGGAGCGGCGCAAGTCGGAGCGCCGCCTGGACGAAAAGCTCCGCGCACTCAACGGTCCGGTGCTATAGCATCGACGCTCTGACCAAAAAGCGGGAGGGCGGGTATGGTGTCCAACGAAATTCGGATTGAGCGCGGCGTGGAAAGGCGTGCAGGGGTGAGGCGTTCTAACCCCGAGCGGCGGTTTGGCGAGCGGCGATCCCCCGACCGTGCCACGGTCGGCAGGCGCGTCATTTACGTGCCGGACAGGCGGACCGACGAACGCCGCATCGTGGATCGCCGGGCGTTCGAGCCCGCCTGAAGAGAAGCCCCTGGCCCCTCCCGCGCTCGTAGTCCATGGCGGCGCGGGACTCGTTCCGGCCGCCGAACGCCCTTTGCGCCAGGCCGCAGTCGAGCGCGCGCTCGAGCTCGGCTGGGCCCAGATCGGCGGAGGCGCCCTGGCTGCCGCGGTAGCCGCCGTTCGTCACATGGAGGACGAACCCCTGCTGAACGCCGGGATTGGCGCCTGCCTGAACGCCGACGGCGAGGCTGAGCTCGATGCGGGCGTGATGGAAGGGGCGGCGTTGCGCGCCGGCGGCGTCGCGTGCCTGAAGGACGTGCGCCACCCGATCGACCTGGCGGTGGAGGTGATGCGCGACGGGCGGCACGTCCTGCTGTCGGGGTCGGGAGCCTCGCGCTTTGCCCGCGACCACGGTGTCGAGATGTGCGACCCGTCGGTCTTCATCAACAATCGCAAGCGCCAGCAGCGCCTGGCCGGCGCGGACACCGTCGGCGCCGTCGCCCGGGATGCGGACGGCAGACTGGCGGTGGCGGTGTCGACCGGCGGCATCAGCGGCAAGCTGCCAGGTCGCATCGGCGATTCGCCGATACCCGGCGCCGGCATCTACGCCGACGATCTATTCGGCGCCGTGTGCGGGACGGGCCAGGGCGAGGCCTTCATCCGGCTTGGGCTGGCGCGCCTAATGGTCATCGAGCTCCAGCACGGGATGGATCCCGCCGCGGTGGCGAAGGGTGCGGTCGACTTTCTGGGCAAATCGCTGTCGGCGCAGGGCGGGGTCATCCTCGTCGGCCGCGAGGGCCACCCTCACGCGGCCTTCAACACCCCGGCGATGCCATGGGCCATGGCTCAATAAAGACTTGGGCGACTCCGCCAATGCTGGTGAGCTGATCGCCCTCGCGCTCAAGCGCGCGGGGGTCAGTCACCTGTTCACGCTCAACGGCGGGCACATCTGGTCGATCCTAGTCGGCGCCCACGAGCAGGGCCTGCGCATCATCGACGTCCGCCACGAGCAGTCCGCCGCGTTCGCCGCGGAGGGCTGGGCCAAAGTCACGCGACAGTGCGGTGTCGCCTCCGTCACGGCCGGCCCGGGGGTCACCAACTCGACATCGGCGCTTGCGCAGGCGCAGTCCGGCGACAGCCCAATGTTCGTCATCGGCGGTCGGGCGCCGGTCGCGCGATGGGGGATGGGCTCGCTGCAGGAGATGGATCACGTCCAGGTCGTCCAGAGCATCACGAAGAAGGCGCTCACGCTCGGCTCCGCGGAGGAGGCGTACAGCACGACGGCAGATTGCGTGCGCACCGCTTTGAGCCGCCGCACCGGCCCTGTTTTCATGGACGTTCCACTGGACGTCCTGTTCGGCGCCGCCGACCTGCCCGAAGCCACCGAGCATCTGACGCCCGATCCCGGCGCGCTCCCCGATCCCGACGAGGTCAAGAAGATTGCGCGCCTGCTGCGCGAGGCGGATCGGCCCGCCGTGATCGCCGGCGCCAGCGTGTGGTGGGCCCATGCCGAAGACGATGTGAAGCGGCTGATCGAAGGCGCGCGCCTCCCGCTGAACGTGAACGGCATGGCGCGGGGAGTCCTCCCCGGCGGTCATCCGCTCTTCTTTCCGCGCGCCCGCGGCAAGGCTCTGCTCAACTGGGGCCAGCCACCGGTTTTCGCGCAGGACGCAAAGCTCGTCTACCTCGACGTCGACAACTTCCGCAAGCACCGCCCCGCGGAGGGCGCGCTGTATGGCGACCTACGCGCCTCGGTGTCGGCGCTCGCGACCGCTGTGGCCGGCATCCCCGAACGCGCGCAGTGGCTCGCGCACCTGCGCGAATCCGAGGCGGCGGCTCGAGCGGCCGACGCGTCGATGACGCAGTCGGACTCCTCGCTCGTGCACCCGGCGCGCCTGATAGCCGAGGTCGATCGCTACGCCGACCACGACGCGATCTTTGTCGGCGACGGGGGCGATTTCGTCTCCTTTGCCGGCCGCCTCATCGAGCGGCCGAAGCCGGGGCTGTGGGTCGACCCAGGGCCGTTCGGCTGCCTCGGCTCCGGCCCCGCTTACGCGATGGCCGCCAAACTCGCATTTCCACAGCGCCAGGTCATCCTTCTCGCCGGTGACGGCGCCCTGGGTTTCTCGGCGATGGAGTTCGACACCATGGTCCGGCATCACATCCCGGTGGTGTGTGTCGTCGGCAACAACGGGATCTGGGCCCTGGAGAAGCACCCGATGCTGAACCTGCTCGGCCTGAGCATTGCGGCCGACCTGGCGCCGCGGACTCGCTACGACAAGGTCGTCGAGGCGCTTGGCGGCTACGGCGAGATGGTCGACCGGCCGGATCAGATCCGGCCCGCCCTCGATCGGGCGTTCAAGTCCGGGCTGCCGGCCTGCATCAACGTAATTTGTGATCCCGAGGCGGAATATCCGCGATCATCGGTGTTGATGTGAGCGCGACAGAGCTGCACCCGGTCGTGGAAGCTGATGAATGCAGAGGGGTGCGGCAGGCGAGCTCTGCCCGACTGCCGCATGAGGGGGGAGTTCCCCCCTACATTCAGTGACGATGTGAGCACCGCAGAGCTACACCCGGTCATTGAGGCAGATGAGTGGAGGACCGCGCAGTCCCAGTTCGACACTGCGGCCGAGCTCATCGGGCTCGAGCAGTGGCTGCGCGAGGTGCTGCGCGAGGTCCAGCGCGAGTTCACATGCAACTTCCCGGTGGAGATGGACGACGGTTCGCACCGCATCTTCACCGGCTATCGCGTCCAGCACAACATCAACCGCGGGCCCGCGAAGGGCGGCATCCGCTACCACCCCGACGTCTCGCTGAACGAGGTCAAGGCCCTCGCGATGTGGATGACGTGGAAATGCGCCGTGGTCAACATTCCATTCGGCGGCGCGAAGGGCGGCATCATCGTCAACCCCAAGGAGCTTTCGGCGCGCGAGCTGGAGCACATGACGCGCCGGTTCGCAACCGAGATCTCGATCCTCATCGGCGCCGACCGCGACATCCCTGCTCCCGACGTCAACACCGACGGCCAGACGATGGCCTGGATCATGGACACGCTCTCGATGCACCTCGGTTACTCGGTGCCGGCTTCCGTGACCGGCAAGCCAATTGAGGTCGGCGGGTCTTTGGGTCGCGTCGAGGCCACGGGCCGCGGCGTGACCATCTGCTCGATGGCGGCGCTTGAACACCTGGGCCGTCATCCACACCAGACGAAGGTGTCCGTGCAGGGATTCGGAAACGTCGGCAGCATCAGCGCGCGGCTGCTGGAAGAGGCAGGCTGCACGGTGGTTGCGGTGAGCGAGGACTACGGCGGCATCTACAACCCGCTCGGCCTGTCTATCAAGCGCGTGCTCGAATACCGCGCCCGCGAGAAGACGCTTCGCGGGTTCCCTGGCGCACAGGAGATCGGCAACCAGGACGTCCTCACCGTCGACTGCGATCTGCTCGTCCCGGCGGCGATCGGAAACCAGCTGACGTCGCGGAATGCCCGCGACGTAAAGGCGACGATCATCGTCGAAGGCGCCAACGGACCCACAACTCCGGAGGCCGACGCGATCTTTCGAGAGCGCGGCATCTTCCTGGTCCCCGACATCCTCGCCAATGCGGGCGGCGTGACCGTTTCGTACTTCGAGTGGGTGCAGGACCTGCAGTCATTCTTCTGGTCCGAGCACGAGGTCAACCAGAAGCTGAAAGCGATCCTGTCGCGTGCCTTCGCTGAAGTACTGAAGACAAAGCTCGAGAAGAAGCTCGATATGCGGATGGCGGCATACTGCCGTGCGGTATCTCGGGTCGCCGGAGCTACGCGGGAGCGGGGCCTTTATCCCTAGATCTCGCGGGTGCGGAAGCTCCAGACGCTGAAAGTCAGCATGAGCGCGAACCACACCACGACCCAGGCCAGGAATGCCGCCGGCGGTGGGTCGACCGCGCTGAACGGATTGGCGCGGCCCGCTGTTCCCGCGGCGCGCAGCGCGGCCAGGATGGCGTCCGGCTCCATCGCATAGACGGCGCCGCGCCACAAGCCGTCGGTCGGCAGCAGCAAATGGCTGATCGTGCCTACGTTCTCGAGGGCGGAATTCTGCAAGCCGGTGCCGATGTCGCCCACGACGCCCGCGATCCAGGCCATGAGCCACGCGACCAGCGCGATCACACCGCCGGTGATGCCTGACAACCGGGTCGAAAGCACGAGTCCGAGCGAGAGCAGCGCGAGGCCCTCGGCCGCGACGTACAGCGTCAGCTCGATCGGATGCGGAGGCAGGTAGCCGGTGGCCCAGTTCACGGCCGTCAGCTCGAGGAGGGCAGACCCGGCCGCATATACGGTCACCAGCACCGCCAGCCCGAGCCATTTGCCGATGACGACCTCGCTCCGCCGCACCGGGCGCGCGAGCATCGACAGCAGCAGGCCGCTCTCCACCTCGCTCGATATCAGCGGACCCGCCACCACTGCAGCACTCAGGGCCAGCACCCCGCTGTACATGAAGGTCACGACGATCAGCAGCTGCGACGAGATGAGCGTGACCTGTTCAGGTGGCAGCAATGTGCCGTCAGATCGTGTGACGGTCGTGATCTTGTTGAAGCCCCACGCGGAGAATCCGACCACCAGCAGCGTGAGGATCACCAGCGCCAGCAGCAAGCGCCGGCGTGAGGACTCTTGCACCGTGAGCCGCGCGAAGACGAGGACCGGAGGCATTACGTCTGTTCCTCGTTCAGCAATTGCAGGAATCGGTCCTCCAGCGTCTGATGGCGAGGCGCGACCTCGTAGACCCTGCCGCCCAGGCCGACGATCGTCGACACCAGCTCGGGGACGCGCTCGATGTCGAGCTTGGTAAACGTGAGCTGGTCGCCCTCGTCGTCGAGCGGACCGAAAGCAGACAGCTCGGCCCTCGCCGCTCCGTCAAGACCGCTCACCCGCACACGAACCGCTGTGCCGCTGAGCAGCTCATCCATCGTCCCAGATGCGATCACCCGTCCGTGGTCCACGACGGCGACGCGGTCGCAGACCTGCTCGACCTCGGTCAAAAGATGCGAGTTGAGGAACACCGCCGTGCCTCGTGCGGAGAGGCCGCGAATGATCTCGCGCACGTCGTGGCGGCCGACCGGGTCCAGCGCCGACGTTGGTTCGTCGAGGAACACGAGCTCGGGCTTGCCGACCAGCGCCGCCGCCAGCCCGAGGCGCTGCTGCATGCCTTTCGAGAACGTGCTCACACGATCGTCGGCCCGCTCCGATAGGCCGACGGTCTCCAGCGCCGCCGCGATCTCATCCTTCCATGTCGAGCGCGGAAGGGGTGCCAGCTCGCAGTGCAGCGCGAGGACCTCGCGCGCGTCGAGCCACCCCTGGTAGCGAAAGAGCTCTGGCAGGTAGCCGATGCGCCGGCGGGTTTTGAGGTCGCCGATCTTCTCGCCCAGCAGCCATGCCTCGCCGGAGGTCGGCCTGAGCAGGCCGAGCAGAAGCTTGACCGAGGTCGTCTTGCCGGCGCCGTTGGGTCCGAGGAATCCGAAGATCTCGCCGCGCGGCACCGTCATCGAGAGACCGGCAAGCGCGACCGTGCTGCCGAATCGCTTCGACAGGTCGACCGTGTGTATGGCCGGAGAGTCGGCGGCCACCTGGGGTGCGTCCGCAAAGGCCCTCGACGGATCTTCGACGCCCATGCGACCCATCTTCGGGCTCAGCTCCTGCGCTGCTCGCTCACGCATCTACGTGATGCGCTCGCTGCGCTGCTCGTCGCTTCACCCGAATCTGGGCCACCTGGATCGTCGAATCTCTCGCCGAGGGTTTGCGGCCGCACCCTTGGGGAGGGAGCGGCCACCTCGGAAACAGACGCCGGTTCAGCCACCAACGCAGGCTAGCGGAGTCAGCTCTTCAGGTTGTCGGCGACCTTGATGACCTCGGACTGCTTGAGCGGGCCGGCCACCACGAAGACGTTGCCCTTGATCCAGATCACGCCGGAGCCGAGTCCGGTGTTGTCGCCGACGGCAACGCCGTGGACGCCCTGGACTGTCACCGAGGTCGACGTCGCGTACTGGATCGGGATCGGGATGATGAGCGTGGTGCTTGGGTCACCGATGGCTTTGATCGCGGCGGTGAGGTCTTTCGACAGGCCTGGGATGGACAGGATGTAGTTCTCGAGCTGCTTGGCGGTCACCTGCGTCGATGTCACCACAGGCGCGGACGACTCGGCGATGACTAGCTGCGGCAGGTTGATGTCTTGCGAGCTCGAATTCGCATTCGCCTTGAGGTTTCCGTACAGCTCCACAATCGCGGGTCCGGCTGTCACGGTCAGCTTCGCCCCATCGACCCCCTTCGGGAGCGCGGGCAGCGGTTTTCCGGTCTTAGCCGCGGCCGCCGCCGCCTTGCTCGCGTCGAAGGTGAAGACGGCGACGGCCTTCGGCATCGCTGCGTAGGTGATGGTCGAAGACACGCTTGCGGGCACGTATTTCGCGACTGGGGTGTTGAAGCCCGCGATCGCCTTGGCGTCAGCCGCGGACAGCACCACTTGAGGCTGAGGCTGGGTCGACCAGGTGATGGTCCCGTAGTCGCCGAGCGCGGACAGGGCCTGTATGTCGGTGATCTGCACTGGAACCGCTTCGACCGTCTTCGGCTGGAAGAGCGGCAGTACGTTCGCGAACGCGGTGGCAACGACCACGACCAGCAGCGCCGCGGCGGCGAGGCCCGCGAACATCGTCCGCGATGCGGGCCGCAGGATCGGGAGGGTGAAGCCTAATCGCGGCTTGGCCGCCGGCGCGGCCTGGACTCGCTCGAACGCGGAGGCGGCGTCGACCTTCAGGTCGGGCGCGGCCAGCAGAGTCGCGACGGCGCGCGCGTCGTCAGCCATCCCGGCGTACCGGGCCTGGCAGTCGGTGCACTCGGCGTAGTGCCGGCGATCCGAGCTGGTGAGCGCGTCCGGATCGTCGAACATCCGGCGCAACGTTCCTTCAGATAGATGTGCCACGGGTGACCTCCTTGCGCAGCGCGGCTTCTGCACGCCTCAATAAAGTTCCGATCTGTCCGGTTCGCACTCCGAGCGCTTCCGCGACCTCGGCATAGCTGAGGCCGCTGGCGCGAAGGACGAGCACGGCCGCGGGTTTGGGCGACAACCGGGCGAGCGCGGCCCGTATGGCGCGCCGGTCCTCGTTGACCTCGAGCATCTGCTGAGGGTCGACCGTTCGCGACGCTTCCTCCGGGGCCTGGGCCTGCTCGCGCCGCTCGCGTCGCCTGCGGCCCCGAATCCGGTTCAGCGCCGTATGCGCGGCGGCCCGATGCAGCCACGCCGGCGCGAACTGCGCGCTGGCCGAGTGCAGCCGGTGGAAGTTGATGAAAACCTCCTGGGCGACGTCTTCGGCCTCGTGCGGGTCAGCCAGCACGCGGTTGGCTATACCGGCGACACGCGTGTATTCACTTTTGAACAGCGCTTCGAACGCCTCTTCGCGAGATTTCACGAGGTGCTTCGAGGCCTCAGCGAGATGTACACCCACTACAAACCAAGCCCCACCACAGTCGGGTTTGTGACACCTACGCCGGCTTTGTCCGGAAGACCTTGATCAGCTCGCCTGCCACAGCCCGAAGAAACGGGTGCCCCCAGATCCCGACAGAGAGCAGCGAGGCGAAGATGACGACCGCGTCGACGCTCGCCCGGCCGGCCTCTTCCCAGTAGACGTCCCGCAGGTTGAGCCACAGCGCGAACTCGTCCAGCGTGAGGGCGGCCCCTACGCCAAAAGCGATGGCGGTGATGCTGGCCAACGAGCTCGAGCCCACCGCCTTTTCGATGAGCCACACATAGCCGACCACCAGCAGGATGAGGATTCCCCACACCAGGTGATGGATGTGGAGGCCGCCGCTGCTGACGTTGTGAAACGGGCCGACGCCTGCCCGGATCGCATGCGTGATGAGCCGCACGATCCCGAACGTGACCAGGAATGCCACCGAGGCGAGGAACAGCCGCTCACGGGCTTCGTCTTTGAAATGGAAGCGATAAAGCTCGGTGAGGACCTTCAACACGGGCTAGCCCGCTAGCGATCTCTTCTGTCGCGCGCTCCGGGCGATCTCATCCTCGATGATCGCGAAATCGTTTCGCGGCAGGGCGTGGATGTGGCCCTGGAACGCAAGCGTCCAGTGTTCGGGTGGCCACTTGCGCACGTAGTCGAGGCGATACGCGAGCTCCTTCGCAGGAATCCAGATCGCGTCGTCGAGGACGATGTCCGGCCGGATGTGCACCCGCCATGGATAGTCTTCGTCGCGCCGCGCCGAGCGCCACGTCGGGGTGTGGTCCTCGTACATCGGTGAGGCGACCGTGACGGTGGCCGCGAAGGACATGCGGCCGGTGACGTAGTAGAGGAGCCGGTCGCCGACGCGCATCGTCTCCACGCGACGGCGGTGGCGGCTCTTCAAGCCCTGGATGGTGAAGCCGAGTTCGCGCGTCTTGCGGAAGTTGTCGGGCGAGCTGACCACCATCCAGTACTGGAGCGCGCGACCTTCCGAGCGACCTGACTTTCGCTTTCGGCGCGAGCGGCCGCTTTTTTGCGGCCGGTCTGTGGCCGCGGCCGGCTCCGGAGCTGTGGTTTCTTCGTCGGTCATGGGGTCACATCCTGTGGCTCCAGCGGGCCGAGGTCCTCGTGCTCTGGCAGCAGCACGGTCAGGTTGCGGATCTGGGCGATGTGGGCCATCTCGTGCCGGGTGACCATGCGGCAGACCTCGAGCAGCGTGAACGACCCGCCTCGCGGATCGCTCAGCGTCCGCTCCCATTCGTTCTTGCCCCAGCCGTGAAGCAGGTCGACGGTTCGCCGGCGTACGCGCGCGAAGTCTTCCAGCGCCTCCTGCAGCGGGCGGTCGAGCTCATGGTCGTAGGTGGGGTCGATCGTGCCCCGCACGTCGGCTGTGGCGATCCCGTCGAGGTGCGCATGCCGCAGCAGGCCGTCGACCTTCGATCCCGAGTCGAGGAGGTGACCGATCAGTCTGCCCAGCGTCGGGAAGGCGGGTCCGTGGCGGTAGCGCAGCCGAGCCTCGTCCAGGCCGTAGACGAGATCGGCGATCCGTTCGGGCACCGAGCTCATCAGCAGCACGGCGTCGGCCGGCGAGAGCTCCTCCTGCAGTTCCACATTCGAACTGTACATACTCAATTGGATGCAGCAGGTTCAGGCCGCGTGCGACACCTGCGGCGCGGAGCTGGTTCCGAACGCCGCCTACTGCGAGCGCTGCGGCGCGAGAACACGGCGGGCCCGGCGGCTGGTCCGGCTGGCGATCCGGGTCGAGCTCCTGTTCTTCCTGATGGTGGTCGGGCTCGTGATCGCCTTCACCTGGATATATTCCGTCCAGCGTTGAGAGCGGTCGCGCTCTCAGTAGGTCTTCGCGGCGGCTCGATCCTGGTCGTGGCGGCGATCGTATTCGGGATCGTCGGGCTGTCGAGCTCGTTCAGGTGGGTTCCTGAGGCGCCACTCCTCGCCGGCTTCCTGTTGGTTCAGGTCGCGACCCTGTATCTAACCGGCCGACGGGCCGGAAAGCGCGCGACGAGTCTGATGGCGGGTGCGCTCGCAGGCGCAATTGCCGGCGCGCTCGGCGGGTGCGCGGGAGGGCTGACGTACCTTGCGTTCGGCAAACCGGCGATCAACATCCCGGTCGGATTATTGGCCGGCGCTCTCGAGGGTGGAATCGTTGGTGGAGCCGGAGCGTGGCTCGCCTCCCGGCGAGCTCGCTGGCGCCTGTAGCGGGGGATCGGGTATGGCGCTCGAAAAACGCTCAGCCAATTTGCTCAGTCGCGAGAGCAGCTCGGGCGGTTCGGTCACGGTGAACTCGGCGTCAAGCATGCCCAGGTAGAGGGCGAGCATCTCGATCGTGTTCGCTGTCGCGTGGACGGCGCATGTTTCGTCGTCGATCGGCTCGACGACGATTCCGCGCGGCACGCGCTCGGTGATGACCGCCGCCGGAGCGCGCACCACCACTCGCGCCCGATGCGTCATAGGCGCCGAGCGCACGTTTCGCATCACATACTCCCCAATGTCTTCAGCGGGTGGCTCTCGAGGTGTGAAACGAGGGCCGTTCGGGCTGCGGACCTGAAGGCGGTCGACGCGGAACGTGCGCCAGGCCCGCCGGTCCCTGTCCCAGGCCACCAGGTACCAGCGACGGCCCAGATGGACCAACCTGTAGGGCTCGACTGACCGAGTGCTTTCGGTGCCGTCGTGTTTGCGATAGTCCATGCGCAGCACCTCGGCATCGCGACACGCCGCCGCGATCGTGGACAGAAGTTGCGGCTCGACGGTGGGCCCTGAGAAGACAACCGGCACCGTGTAAGCCGACAGCGTGTTGACCCTGCGGCGAAGACGTGAAGGGAGGACCTGCTCCAGCTTCACCAACGCGCGCACCGAAGTCTCCTCGATCCCCGCCAGGCCGCCGGTCGATGAACGCAGCGCCACCGCCACGGCGACCGCCTCGTCGTCGTCGAGCAGAAGCGGCGGCAATGCCGATCCGGCGCCCAGCCGGTAGCCGCCCGCCACCCCGGATGCCGCACCCACCGGATAGCCCAGCGTGCGGAGGCGAACCATGTCGTTGCGGATGGTCCGTGTGCTGACCTCCAGCCGCTCCGCCAGGTCGGCGCCGGACCAATCGCGGCGGGACTCGAGAAGGGTCAGAACGCGACCATGCAAAGCAAACCCGATGAAAGGAGAAAAGGCATGGCCCAAGGCACGTCTCGTTCCCAGGTGATTCTGGCCACGCTCGGCGTGGCCATGGCGCTGTTGCTCGCGGCGCTCGATCAGACCGTGGTGGGCGTCGCGATGCCCCGCATCGTGTCCGACCTGCACGGCATCGAGCTATATGCGTGGGTCACCACCGCGTACCTGATCACCTCGACCGCGCTGGTGCCGGTGGCCGGCAAGCTCGGTGACATGTTTGGGCGCAAGCCTTTCATGCTCGCCGGCATGGTTGGGTTCATCGCCGCTTCGGCGCTTTGCGGCGTGTCTCAAAACATGATCGAGCTCGTCCTCTTCCGAGGCGTGCAGGGCATCTTCGGCGGCGTCCTGTTTGCCTCGACGTTCGCGGTCATGACCGACATCTTTCCGCCGGAGCAGCGAGCGCGCATGAGCGGGGTGTTCGGCGCGATCTTCGGTCTCTCGTCGGTCGTCGGACCGTCGCTTGGTGGATTCCTGACCGACGGGCCCGGCTGGCGCTCGGTCTTCTACGTCAACATTCCACTCGGGGTCGTGGCCACGATCTTGGTCGCGACGCAGCTCCCCCGCGTGCGTTCCCAAGCCAGGCTTCGGGACATCGACTTTGCCGGCACGGCTCTGCTTCTCGCCGGTCTCACGCCGCTTCTCATCTCGCTTTCGATGCTGCGTGACCACTCCTGGCTTTCCGTTCAGGTGCTGGGGTTGCTCGGGTTGGCTGTTGTCATCCTGGTTGCCTTCTTCATCACAGAGCGCCGCGTCGAGCACCCGATCGTGCCTTTTGGACTGTTCCGGCTCAACGTCTTCGCGGTTCCCGCGCTGATCGCATTCTTCAGCGCGATCGGAATGTTCGGTGCGATCGTCTTCGTTCCGCTCGTCTATCAAGGCGTGCTCGGCGTGAGCGCGTCCAACGCCGGCCAGCTTTTGACGCCGATGCAGCTGGCGGTCGTGGTCACTGCGACCGCGACAGGCGTTCTCCTCGCCCGCATTCCGCGCTACCGGTTCGTCGGTACGGCTGCGCTGGGCGCGATGATCCTGGGGCTGGTCTTGCTGGCTCAGATCGGGCCGCATTCGAGCCCGTGGGAAGTCGCCCGCGACATCGTCATCATCGGTGCGGGCCTGGGCGTGACCTTCCCGCTCACTCTCGTCGTGGTCCAGGCCGGCCTGCCGCACCAGCTGGTTGGCGTCGCCACGAGCCAGATCACGTTCTGGCGAAGCCTCGGCGGCACGATCGGTACGGCCGTGCTGGGGGCGGTCCTCACCAACCACCTCTCGAATCAACACACCCGTCTCGCGCTTGCCGGCACATTGCACGACCTCTTCCTGCTGGCCGCGCTGGTCGCTGTGGTGTCACTGGTCGTCAGCGTCTTTCTGCGCGAGGTGCCGCTGACGAAGGAGTCGCAAGCCACGCCCGATGCAATCGAAGTTGCGGCCTGATTACGTCGACGCGTTCCGGTTATCCGGAACGGCTCAGCGGCGGTAGATCGCGCGCCCTTCGACTTCGTCCTTGTTGAGGCGCTTGTTCAGGTGCAGGCCTTCGAGCAGGAACTCGATGACCGACGCGCGCACCTCCGGGCGATCCGGCAGTGTGAGCTTCTTGAGCGCGGTCGCCACCTCGGGCAGCTCGCCGATCGCGCGCGTGTAGGTGCGGGCGGGAATGCCTTCGCCTACCTCCAGCATCGCCCCGTCCTCGAACCGGGCGACGATGCCATCGAACTGCGCCGCCGAGAAATGCCGGCTGAACACGGCGCTGATCGCGCCACGCTCCAGCCGCGACAGAACCTGCTCTTCCTTGCCCTCATCGAGCGCCTCGATCTCCAAGCGGCCTGCGGTCGACGACGTGAGGAAGGCGAGGTCGGTGATGCGCGGCACCGCCAGCGACTCGCCCAAACGCGCCGCGCGACGGACGGCGTTGCTCGCGAGGTTCTCGAAGTTGGCGATCGACATGCGCACCGACACGCCCGACGACTGCGAGATGTGCGGGCTGCGGCGCGCGAGGTGTGTCAGCTCCGCGACGATCTCTTTCATGAAGCTCGGAAAGATCAGCTCGAAGTCCTCCGGAATCGCATGCCGCTCGGCCTCCATGATCTGCATCTCTTCGCCGATGCTGAGCGGGTAGTGGGTGCGGACCTGTGAGCCGAACCTGTCTTTCAGCGGCGTGATGATGCGACCGCGTGACGTGTAGTCCTCGGGGTTGGCGCTTGCGATCACGAACAGGTCGAGGGGTAGACGCACGCGATACCCGCGGATCTGTACGTCCTTCTCTTCCATGATGTTGAGCAGGCCGACCTGGATGCGCTCAGCAAGGTCAGGCAGCTCGTTGATGCCGAAGATGCCGCGATTGGTTCGCGGCAGCAACCCGTAATGAATGGTCAGCTCGTCCGCGAGGTAGCGGCCTTCGGCGACCTTGATCGGGTCGACCTCGCCGATGAGGTCCGCGATCGAGATGTCCGGAGTCGCGAGCTTCTCACCGTACCGCTGGTCACGATCGATCCATGTGATCTCAACCTTGTCGCCTTCTTTGGCGACGAGGTCGAGGCACCGCCGGCAGATCGGAGCATAAGGATGGTCATTGACCTCGCAGCCCGCGATGACAGGGACCTGCGGGTCGAGGAAGTTGATGAGCGAGCGCATGATGCGGCTCTTCGCCTGGCCTCGCTCGCCGAGCATGATGATGTCGTGGCCCGAGATGACCGCGTTGGCGAGCTGAGGCAGCACCGTTTCGTCGTAGCCGACGATTCCGGGGAGCAGAGTCTCGCCGCTGCGCAGTCGCGCCAGCAGGTTGCGGCGCATCTCTTGCTTGACGGTTTCGCGCGAGTGGCCGGAAGATCTGAGCTCAGCGATGGTTCGAGCGGCGGCGGAGGTCATCCTCAGCACTATAGAGAAGCGGAACACCAGAAACCTGTGGCCACGCGGTTAGACTTTCCGGCGCCTTGACCCAATCAATCCGGGCCCGTTACGAGGCCGCCCACGACGACGGCCGCGCCCTCCTGGGCGGACATCGCGGCAACCCCGCGCAGCATCCGGAAAACACCATGCGGTCATTCCGATCCGCGATCGCCGCCGGTTGCGACCTGATCGAATGTGACGTGCACCTTTCGTCGGACGGCAGGTTGATGGTCATCCACGACCACTCGCTCGAGCGCACCACCAATGGAACCGGCCTGGTGCGCGATCACTCCGCCGCCGAGCTGCGGCGCCTCGATGCCGGCGAGGGCGAGCACATCCCCCTCTTGCAGGAGGTGGTCGAGCTCGCGATCGGCAAGGTCGGCCTGGTGATCGAGATCAAGCAGGTGCCGATCCAGTACCCGGGCCTGGAGGACAAGCTGGTCGCGATGCTCCGCCAGCTTGGAGCGATCTCGGAATGCGCGGTGGTTTCGTTCCATCACCCATCGATCCGCCAGCTCAGAGAGATGGAACCCAAGTTGCAGCTCGGCATTCTCGAGGGGGCGCGGCCAATCGACCCGGCGCGGATAATGCGCGAGGCCGGCGCCGACGTGTATTCGCCGCACTGGGGGGCGACTGACCCGCAGCTGGTCAAGGAGATCCACTCCGCGGGCGGAGCGGTGGGCGTGTGGACCGTGGACGACGATGCGGCCGTCGCCTGGTGCCAGATCTGCCGCCCGGATTCGATCTTCACGAACCGCCCGGTCGAGATCGGCCCGGCGATTCGCTCCTACGCCACCGCCTAGCGTTACCCCACCGTCCAGCGGGCGTTGGCTCAATTGGGCATGAGTACCAATACGATTCGGCCGTGCTTGCCGACCGGCCGCAGTTCGAGGACCTCTACCGGGACTTCCTGGGCCGGATCTACGCCTACGTGCGGGCGCAGGTCACGAGCTCGGCCGACGCGGAGGACATCACCGCGCAGGTTTTCATGAACGCTTACC
>MNEW01000057.1 GCA_001917895.1 Actinobacteria bacterium 13_1_40CM_66_12 | reverse complement strand
TCCCAGCGGCGCTTCGTGGCTGATGCTTCCCACGAGCTCCGCACGCCGCTGGCGACGATCCAGGGCAATGCCGGGCTGCTCGCGCACGGTCCACCGATCGCGGAGCAGGTACGGCTTGCGGCAGCCACCGACATCGCGGACGAGAGCGAAAGGATGGGTAGGCTGGTCGATCGTCTGCTCACGCTTGCGCGCGCCGACTCCGGGCTCCGCCTCGAGCTGGCGGCCGTCGACCTGCGTGCCTTGGTGCTCGATGTAACGCGCCAGGCGGCCGCAGTCCACGCGGAGAGAACCTTCGATGTTCAGGTGGTCGACGCGTCAGTCGCCGGAGACGAGGACGCGCTCCGCCAGCTCCTATGGATCCTGATCGACAACGCACTCCGCTACTCGCGCTCGAAAATCTCGGTCGACGTCGTGGTCGACTCCGGCTGGGTGAGGCTGATGGTCGGCGACGACGGCGCGGGGATCGCGGTCGAAGAGCGGGAGCGAATCTTTCAGCGCTTTTACCGTTCGGACCCATCGCGCACTGGGCACGGCGCCGGTCTCGGACTGTCGATCGCGCTCTGGATCACCGAGCAACACGGCGGCCGGATCATCGCCGACCAAAGCCAAGCCGGCGGCGCCGGGCTGTACGTCGACCTCCCGCTCTTACGACCTTCTTAGCAACGGCACCGATTCTTGGTTCATGTACTCGGTGAACCCAGAACACGCGATCGGCATCGTCGGCGGCCTTCTCGCTCTGCCCATAGCGCTGATTGCGCTGCGCATGCACCCACGCTGGCGCTCGGTGCCCGGCACCGTCCGTGCGGCTGCGGTCCTGATGGCCGTCAGCGCCGGCGTGCACCTGGCGCTGATCCCGCACCACCTGGCGTCGGAGCCGGTCACGTCAGTGCTGTTCGTTCTGAACGGCCTTGCATTCATCGCCCTGGCGGCGACTTTCACGTGGAGGTACTGGCGGCTGGCGTCCGCGGGGCTGCTGATCTCGACCGTGCTCGCCTACCTCGTGTACGTCGGGATCGGATTCGAAGGTCCTGACCAGGTCGGCCTCGCCACCAAGCTGGTCGAGGTGACCGCGCTCGGGCTCGCTCTGGTGCCGGTCCGCGGCGAGGCTGGACGCACGCATCGGTCATGGCGCTGGGCCGCGCTCGGCGTGGCGATGCCGATGCTGCTTGTCATCACCGGCGCGACCGTCTGGATCGTGGACCTGGCTCGTCCTGATCCGCGCCACGTCCATGCCGGCGCGCTTCTGCAGGCGACGAACACCGTGGCCACACCCGCGCAGGTCGAGGCTGCCAACCGTCTGTATGCCGCGACGAAGACGGCGATCCTTCCTTATGAGGACTGGCACCAGGCGTGGGCTGCAGGCTATCGTCCGGGCGGCTCGACCACTCTGCCCTCATCGCACTGGATGAACCAGCGTTACGTCGACGCAGGCTACGTCATGGATCCCCAGCGACCGCAAGGACTCGTCTACGCCAACACGCACCACGGTCCTGTGCTGCTCGGCGCGATGTTTCAGATGAAGAGCTTGAACAGGTTCGGTCCCGACCCGGGCGGCCCGATGACCGCATGGCACCAGCACGAAAACATCTGCTTCACGCCGTTCGGCTTTGAGTTCAGCTTGATGACCCCGTATGCGACGTGCCCGATCGGGGCGATCGACATCAGCGCCCCGCCCATGCTGCACGTGTGGATTGTTGACAACCCGCACGGCGGACCGTTCGCGGTCGACATCGACTCATCGGTCGTGGCCGCAATGGATCGTTCGTGATGGAAAAGGCCGCCGGGCGCGCGCAGGGCGCTCATTCAACTGAAACCAGTCGGCCCGAAACCGTCTTCGTCCTGCTGCTAACGCAATCGATCTTCTGGATGGTTGCCGGCATCTCTGCCCTCCCGTTTGCGCTCGGGGGCGAGCTTCACATGGTCGGGTTGGGCCTCGCAACCCTGCTGGTCGCGCTGCTCGTGTGCCTGGTTGCGATCGGAGTCCTGTGGCGCCGACGCTGGGCGCGGCGAACCGCAATCGGCCTCGAGATCGTGTGTCTGGCAGGCTCCGTTCTTCAGCTCGTCCTGCCGATCGGCGCCAACCACGCCCCTGTAACGCTTCTCACGAACGTCGTGGTGCCGGCGGCTGTTATCTGGCTTCTGTGGGGACGGAACGTGCGGTCGGTTTTCAGCTAGACCGGCGGCGCTTTTCCTCGAGTGCGAGGTTGGCCTTGGCGAGATCCACATACAGCTCGCGATTGCGCAGCAGATTGCGAACGCGCAGCACGACCTCGTCGTGATCCACCGGTTTGGTCAGGAAGTCGTCCGCACCGAGGATCAGGGCGCTGTTGCGCGCCACGTGGCCGGTGTCGCCGGTGAGCATGATCACCGGTAGGTATCCGAGAGCATTGCGCGCGCTGCGGAGCCGCCGCAGGATCTCGAGCCCGTCCGGATCCGGCATGTGCAGGTCGATCAGGACGATGTCAGGCTCGAATTCCGCGAAAACCTGCTCCACCTGACGCGAGTCGTTCAATGTGCGGATCTCGCTGGCGCTCTCCGAAAGGATGGCCTCGAGCAGCGCCAGGTTGGCCGGCTCGTCGTCGACGATCAGGATCCGGCCGCTCACTCCGTTCAGTTCGCGGCGACCGGCGTCGCGACCGGCACCGTGAAGTGAAACTCGGATCCAACGCCCACAGTGCTGTCGACCCAGATCTTGCCCCCATGCATATCCACGATCTGTCGAGTTATGGCGAGACCTAGACCCGTGCCGATGATCTTGGCTTTGGTCTTGTCCTCGAATCGCTCGTATCGGCTGAACAGCCTCTTGACGAAGTCCGCCGGAATGCCGAGACCGTGATCGATGACGCTGACCT
Organism: Actinobacteria bacterium 13_1_40CM_66_12; assembly: GCA_001917895.1. The sequence goes on along the minus strand of MNEW01000057.1, from coordinate 9,156 downwards.
CGACCATGCCGTCCTTGGCTACGCTCGTGAGACGGATCTCGCCGCCGCTGGGCGAATATTTCACGGCGTTGCTGAGCAGGTTGGCGACGACCTGGAACAGTCGGTCGGAGTCACCGCGGACCGCGGGCAGGGCAGGATCCAAATTGGCTTCGATCGTATGTTTCGGGCTCACGGCTCGCGCGCGCTCAGCCGCATCCGTGAGAATGCTGTTGAGGTCGACGGGGCAGATGTTGAGGGTCATCCGCCCGGCCTCGATGCGATCGAGGTCGAGCATCTCGGTGATCATCCGGTTCAAGCGCAGGGCGTCGTTGTTGATGTCGCCCGCGAAGGCTTTGGTTTCATCGGCCGTCAGGTCCTGGTCGCGGATCATCTCGCTGAAGCCCTGGATGCCGACGAGGGCGGTTCGAAACTCGTGACTGACCAGGGAGACGAACTCGCTTTTCAGCTGGCTCAGCCGCTCGAGCCCGGCGAGGTTGGCCATCGCTGCCTCCTGGGCGGTGTGCTGCGCGGTCGCGTCCTCGAACATCGCGAGGAAAAAGTCTGTGTTCCCTCCGCGCCTTTTGATCGAGGTCGCGCTCCAGTGCAGCCACACGTTGCTCCCGTCGGCACGCAGCGCATGGCTGTCGGACTCGACGGTGTCCGCGGCACCGGTCCACAGCGGTTGTAGTGACTGGACGACCCGCTGCATCTCCTCGGGCGGCATGAAGTGGGCGATCGAGTCGCCGATCATGGCGGCGGGTTTCGCGTGCAGGAGAATCCCGAGTCGCGGGTTGGCGTCGAGGATGGTCATGTCGGTACCCACGCGCGCGATGCCGAGCGGCGCCTGGACGATGACCTGGTTGAGAAGCGTCGTGCGAGCCTGAACCTGAGCTTCCGCTCGCTTGCTATTGACCAGCAGGTTCAAGGAGTCGCGGTGGGTGAGTATTTGGTTGAACACGAACAGCACTCCGATGCTGCCGGCGAGTACGGTCTCGAACTGGTCCATGGCTTGATTGATCAAGGCGATCCGAATGGCCATCAGCGCTGCCGCCAGCGTGGCGACCCAGGGCAGAGCCATCTGCCAGAGCTCGATCGGCCCTTCTTCGGACTCGCGCTCCACAGCGGAAACGGGCCATAGGGGCGCGAGCGCGAGCAGCAGATAGCCGGTCACCCAACCGATGTCGAGGACGCTCCCGATCGCTCCGTAGGTCCCGTTGGCGGTGAGATAAGTGAAGGTGCTGTCAGACACGGCGATCGACGCCAGTCCGGCGATGAGGATCAGCATGCGACCGAACTGCTCTTTGCTCGCCCGTCGCAAAGCGATCAACAGCACCGTGATGACGACGATGTCGCCGACCGGATACGCGAGGCCGATCAGCGTCGCGGGAACCGGCTGTTGCGATTGGTCGTAGACCGTGCGCAGCCCGAGCGCCCAGGCCACGAAGAGAAGCGAAAGGGCGACGATCACGCCGGCGAGCACTGCCTCTCCGCGGGTCGCCAGGCGCCTCGGGGCTGTGGTGAACGTGAGGACCCCCGCGATCGCGAACGGGATCGCGAGCAGGAAGCCGGTGTCCGCTGCGGAGGGAAACGGCACGGCGATCCCCTGGAAAACCTCATACCAGGACCAGATGGCCTCGCCGATCGTCCAGCTTGCCGCTGACATCGCCAGCAGCGCCCAGGCCGTTCGTGTACGGCCGGAAGACCTGAACGCGGCAAAGAGCAGGCTGATCGCGGCGATCCCAGATGCGACCCCCTCGCCGATGTCGTCGATGGCGATCGTGGTCCTGTCGCCGCCAAGGCGGAAGGCTGTCCAGATGAGGAATAGCACCGACGCGACCAGGGCAAGGGCCGCGGCGAGCGCGAAACGTCTCCATTCAAGGGAGATGGCGGCGCGCCGCAGGAAAGTCGCGACGACGCTGGTGGTGCCTTCAGAGGCGGGCTGAACCGCCTTCAGGCCCGGGCTGAGATCGGCGGGGGAAGTTTGCCAGGCCACTTATCGGGAACCGTATGTTAATTCAAACGAGGCTTGAGTTAACATTGCGCGACCAGAGCAGAGCCGCGAAGGGTGAGGTCGGGACTTTGTGAAGGAGCAGGCGCCATCCATCAGACCACGTACGAGATCCGCGAATGTGCCTTCCCCTTCAGCGCTGACGACGAAGGGCTAGAGGGCGAGGAAAGCTCGTCTGACTGTTCGCCGGCCGTGCTCGCGATTGCAATGGCGGCCCTGCTGCTGGCGCTGCTCCCGGCGGCAATCGGCATGGCCATCTTGCTCGGCACGACACTACCACTCGAGTTTGGCGCGGGAGCCGCCATAGCAATCCTTGGCGGCGTGAAGATCGCTGCGTGGGCTGCGGGCCTGGTGGCCGCGATTCGCGAGCCGCGGCCGGCCTGGCTTCCTGTTTCGAACCTCTAGCGGTCCGCGGCCGCAAAGGAGGTGAGATTTGATGAGGAAGCTGATCCTGGCCGCCATCCTGGCGGCCACGATGGCGCTCTCGCTGGCGACGACCGCCGGCGCGGGCGTCCTACCACCCTGCTGCTGATCGACTGGAAACGCCTCGAGTTGCGTTAATCCATTCGTGTCAACCGCCTGTGGGGTCCTGTAAGCTGGCTCGAAATGCCTGAAGCTGGCGCGCGCCCCACACCTGCCGCCAGCCCATCAGGGCGGCGGGGCCGAAGGCACGGCATCGAGATCAAGGCAGGATCGGTGAAGCAGGCCCGCAAGGAAGCCGGCCTGAGCCTCGCTCAAGTCGCCAACGGCGCCGTGAGCCGGACCGCCATCTACTTCGTCGAGACCGGCAAGGCCAAGCCTTCCATGGAGACGCTGGTGCTGATCGCTGAGCGAACCGGGCGGCCCCTCGACTACTTCCTGGCCCAGCCGTCGACGCTCGAGCCGAGGTCTTCGCCGCACACTCTCGAGATCGAGCTCCTCATGGCGACCAACGACCTTCAGGGTGCGCTTGCCACCGGTCGTGCGCTCCTGGCCAAAGACCTCGATCCGGACACAACGGCCCGGGCGCAACACCTACTTGCTTACGCATTGCTGCGAACGGCGCAACCCAAGGAAGCGCAGCGCCTGGCCGCCGCGGCACGAGACTACTTCGAGAGGACCGGCGACCGTCTCATGACGGCCGAGTGCCTCGGCCACGAGGCTTCAGCCGCATATCTCCTGCAGGATCCGGCCGCGCTTGGTCTGGCCGAGCGAGCCCTCGCGATCTGCCGCTCGCTGCGCCCGGTGCCCGAGACTACCGAGGCCCGGTTGCTGTTCGTGCTCGGAACAGTGCACGTCACCAACGAAGACTGGCAGGCCGCGATCGACTGCTATGAGAAGGCGATCGCCGCCGGGGCGGTCGTCCAGGACCTGCGTCGCTTATCGCTGATGTACGGCGGGCTGAGCATCGCCTACACCGAAACCGGCGAGCTGAACCAGGCCGCCTACTACGCACAGCGCTCCATCTCCATCCACGAGACCTTGAACGATCGCCTGTCGCTGGCCCGCTCGGAAAACAACCTGGGTCGGCTGCTGGTCAAACGCGGCGAGCTTGCCGGCGCGGGCGAACACCTGACGAGGGCGCTGGCCTTATTCGATGAAGCGGCGATCGAGGTCGGACGTGCCGAGATCCTGCTGAGCCTGTGCGAGCTGGACATCGCCCGGTCGCGACTCGATGCGGCTGAGACCTATGCGGTCGAGGCCCGAACCTACGCCGAGCGGCTTGCCGAAAAGGCGACGCTCGCCGACTGCCACCAGTGGCTTGGCCGCATCGCCGCCGAGCGTGGTGAGCACGATCGTGTCGATGCCGAATTCCGCGAAGCGTGGGGCATCCTCGATGCGCTCGGCGCGGAGGAGCGCCTGAGCCGCTGCCACGTGGTGTACGCCGAGCTCCTCGAAAAACGCGGCGACCTGGCCGCAGCCAACCATCAGCTGCGGCTCGCCTTGAACGAACCTGCCGGTTCCCTCTCATCACCGGGCGCTGCGCAAGCGGCTGCTCTCTTTCCCGCGGTTTGTGATTATCAGAATGGATACGCCCGGCCACACTTGGCAGACTGCAGGAGCGCGCAGCCGCGGCCGGGATAAACCCGGCCGCCCTGGCCAAGAAGTTGGGTCGCCTGGCGACCCGGCAGGGCTAAGAATGCGTTAACTCAAACGTTTGAAGCTACGATGTTGCCCCGTGATTCACTTAACAACGTGGGAAGGACGGCCTGGGGATGGCGGTCGTACTGGTAGTTGACGATGGCCTTGCCAATCGAGAGCTCGTCCAGGCCTACCTGAGCGGCCTCGACTGCGACGTCCGCCTGGCGGCGGACGGCGCCTCCGCGCTCGAGCAGATCCAGCAAGAGCCCCCCGACCTCGTGCTTCTGGACGTCCAGATGCCTGGCATGGACGGCTACGAGGTTTGCCGCCGGATCAAGGCCGGTCCCGGCGGGCGCCTGCTTCCGGTCGTGATGATCACCGCCTTGAACCAGACCGACGATCGGGTGCGCGCCCTCGAGTCGGGCGCGGACGACTTCATGGCCAAGCCGGTCGAGCGGGTCGAGCTCGTCGCCCGGGTCCGTTCGGCCTTGCGCCTGAAGGCGCTCTACAACACCCTGGACAGCGCCGAGCAGGTGATCTTCTCGCTCGCGGCGGCCGTCGAGGCGAAGGACTCCCTCACCGAGAAGCACACGCAGCGGGTGGGCGAATCGGCGCGGCACCTCGGCTCCCGGCTGGGCATGCCTGAAGTGGCCCTCGATGCGCTCTATCGGGGCGGCATCATCCATGACATCGGCAAGATCGGCGTCCCGGACTCCATCCTCTTGAAGCCCGGTCCGCTCGACCCTGATGAGACGATTCGCATGCGCTCGCACGTGCTGATCGGCGAGAACATCGTGCGGCCGCTGCGCTCCGCATCGACTCTTCTCCCGATCATCCGGCACCACCACGAGCGCTTCGACGGCCGGGGCTACCCGGATGGCCTGCGCGGTCGTGAGATTCCTCGTCTCGCCAGGATCGTCGCCGTCTGCGATGCGTTCGATGCGCTGGTCAACGATCGGCCGTACCGGCCGCGGCTTCAAGTCGATAGAGCGCTGGCCGTGCTCGTCGATGGCGCTGGGACTCAATGGGATCCTGAGGTGGTCGACCTTTTCGTGGGTGAGATGCCCGCCATACACCGGCTCGGCGCGGCCTGAGCCGAACACCGTGACCAGCGTCCTGGCGGTCCTGCAGAACGTAACCACAGTCGCGTTCATCCTTCTCGGCGTCGCCACGGCGATCACGTGGGCGCGCCACCGAGACCGGGCGCTGGGCTTCCTCGCGCTGGCCATCGTGCTGCTGTCGTCGGTCACGGTTCTCGGCCGCCTACCCGCACTCTTGCACTTCACGCCGCCGCTGCTGACCGAGATCGACCTCATCTTCTTCGTCGGCTCGAGCTACGCCCTGCTTCGCTTCCGCGCCTCGCTGATCCCGCTGCCACGTGTGTGGCACATCGCCGCGGTCACGGCGATGGTCGTGGCGCTCGTGGTCTATTTCCTGGCCAGGTTCTTGGGCAATGTCGCCGGTGTTTCGACCCAGCTCCAGACGGGGGCTGCGTTGCTGATCCTGCTGGTCTGGGCGGCGACCGTCATCGAGCCCTGCGTGAGGTTCTGGCTGGTTGCGCGCAACCTTCCCGCGGTTCAGGCTTGGCGGCTGCGCTCGCTGAGCCTCGGATTCGCGGGCATCGTCGGCATCCTCGTCTTCGCGGTCCTGGCTCTTGGTGCCGGCGCGGCCTCGGGCAACCAGGCCGTGCAGCTCATTGTCCAGCTGGTCGTCCTGGCGGTCGTCCCCCTCCTGTACGTGAGCTTTTCGCCACCGTCCTGGCTCCGCCGGGAGTGGCGCGCATCGGAGGAGGAAGGCCTGCGCGCGTTCATGGAAGAGCTGCTCCTGAGCGAAGACCAGGATGCCCTTGCCAACCGAGCCCTGGAGTGGGCGATGCGCCTGGTCGGTGGCGCGGCCGCGGCCTCATTCGACACCGCCGGAACGCTGCGATCCTCACACGGCTTCCCGCCGGATCAGCTGAGCGATCTGAGGGAGGGCGTCGGGCACCTCGGCGAGGGCGTGGGCCGCATGAACATCACCGGGTCTGATCACGCCGTTCTTATGCTGCCGATCAAGGGGCTGGCCGGGGCGGGAGCTCTGATCGTCGTTTCCGGACCATTCACGCCCGCGTTCGGCTCCGATGAGATGCGCCGTGTCCAGCAGTTCATGAGCGCGTTCGCGACCGCGCTCGACCGCAGGCAGCTCATGGCGAGGCTGGAGGAAAGCAACTTGCAGCTCGAGGCAGCGAACCGGCACAAGAGCGTGTTCCTCGCCAGCATGAGCCACGAGCTCCGAACTCCTCTCAACGCCATCCTCGGTTTCTCCGAGCTGCTGATCGATGCCAACAATGGGCAGTTCTCAGCTGCGACACGCAAGCGCTTCCTCGAGCAGATCCACTCGAGTGGCAAGCATCTGCTCGGTCTCATCAACGACATCCTCGACCTCTCCAAGATCGAAGCGGGCCAGATGGAGCTGCGCCTCCAGACCGTCAGCATCGAGGAGGTCGTGAGCCAGGTCGCCGCCACTGTAGAGCCGCTAGCCGCGCAGAAGCAGATTCAATTCAAGATCGTCGATGGCGCCGCGGGAGAGATCACCGCAGACGCCGGCAAGGTGAAGCAGATGTTGCTCAACCTCGCGTCCAACGCCGTCAAGTTCACTCCCGAGGGCGGCATGGTCACGATCCAGACGCGTCGCCTTCCGGACTCGGTCGAGGTTTCGTTCACCGACACCGGCATCGGCATTGACAAACAGGACCAGGAGCGCATCTTCCACGAGTTCCAGCAGGTTGACTCGGGAGTCGGGCGCTCCCAACCTGGCACCGGTTTGGGCCTGACACTGACGCGCCGCTTCGCAAGGCTCCACGGCGGGGACGTCCGGCTCGAGAGCGAATCTGGGAAGGGCAGCGCGTTCACGATCACCCTGCCCATCCAGGCGCACGGCCAGGAAACGCCCGCTCCCTCGACCTCGACCACGCGCGTGCCCGACGCGTCGCGGCCCCTCGTCCTGGTTGTGGAGGACGATCCCGCGGCGGCGGAGCTGCTGACACGGCAGCTGGAGCGCGCGGGCTTCGGCACCGAGGTGGCTCGCAGCGGCGGCGAAGCCATCTCGAAAGCGATCGAGCGCAAGCCGGCCGCCATCACACTCGACATCCTCCTGCCCGACCTCGACGGCTGGGAGGTCCTCACGCGCCTGAAGCGTGAGCCGGCCACGAGCGAGATCCCGGTTGTGGTCGTCAGCGTGGTCGACAATCCCGAGCTCGGCATCGCGCTGGGAGCGCTCGACTATTTCGTGAAGCCGGTCCCCGCCAAAGAGCTGATCAACCGGCTGAGCCGATTCAGGTTTGGACGGAAGGCGGGCGAGAAGCCCCGCATTCTTGTGGTCGACGACGAGACAGCCAACCGCGAGTGGCTGAAGAGGATCCTCGAGCCCGCCGGGTTCGCCGTCATCCAGGCAAAAGGTGGGCGGGAAGCGATCGATCTTGCCAAATCGCGCAAGCCAGACCTGGTGCTGCTCGACCTCATGATGCCGGAGGTCACCGGTTTCGACGTGGTGGAGGCGCTGCGTGCGGACGACGCTACGAAGTCGACGCCAATCATGGTGCTGACCGCCAAAAACCTCACTGAGGCCGACATCCGCCAATTGAACGGACATGTCTCCACGATCCTGAAGCGCGGGTCCACCGGCGCCTCGGACTTGCTCCAGCTCTTGCGCCAGGCCGTCGACTCCGTGTCGCCGCCAAAATGAACGGCCCCGCGTTGATCCTCATCGTCGAGGACAACGAGGCGAACCGGCTGCTTGCGGGCGCGGTGCTCGAGCGCGAGGGCTACCGGGTCGAGATGGCCGGCAACGCGCAGGAAGCCCTCGACATGCTGGCGATCGGATCTCCGGACCTGATCCTCATGGACGTGCAGATGCCGGGCATGGACGGCTTGACTCTGACTCGACGCCTGAAGAGCAACACGCGGACGGCGGACATACCGGTCGTCGCGCTCACCGCCCTCGCCATGACGGGCGATAGGGAGCTGACCCTCGAGGCGGGCTGCTCCGGCTACATCTCGAAGCCGATCAACACGAGGACGTTCGCCGCCGAGGTGGCCAGGTTCCTTTCCAGCGTCTAGAGCTGTGAGCTAAGCCGTCGCCTGGCGGCGCGGCCGGCGGCGAAGCGCGGCGTCGGCGTCGGCAGTCGTGACGCGAGGACGCCTGAAGTTCCTCAGGGCGAACCGATCGCAGGCCGTCTCGGCCGCTGATTTCTTGCCGAGCTCCTCGTGCAGGTACCAGTGCATCCATTCGTGGCAGTAAAGGAAGCGCAGCACCTCACGGCGCTGGCGGAATGAAACGCTCTCGGACGCCCAGGCGAAGCGGATGCCGTGCCCACGCTTGCGACGCGCCGCGTAGATCACCGGCTCTTTGAAAGGGCGAAATGGCACCGGGACCTGGAGGACGATCCGGCGCTCCTCGAACTCGCAGCGCGCCGCGAGATGCGGGGAGGACCGGTAGCGGAGCGGTTTGACCACGACCTCGTAGTCCCCGGCCCGGGGCAGCCCGACCAGCGTCTGGCGCGCCTCGGCGTCGGTCATACCTTCGAGGTCGCTCCTTATGACCATGCCCCGAGCATACGGGGCGAGCCTGCGCAGTCTTGGCCGGGTAGGCAGCCGGGCTGAGGCGTAGGAGCGATGGGGGAGCCTGGCCTGCAAGGGCCGGGCTCTTCCACTATATGGGGGTCGCGTCAGAGGAATCGCGGCAGCTTGAGCAGCCAGGCGGTCACGGTCCCTGTGCCGACGCCGATCAGCGCGCCGGCGGTGACGTCGCTGGGAAAGTGGTGGCCGAGGTGCACTCTCGATGCCCCCACCAGGGTGGCCAGCGTGAAGACGAGCGGGGCCGCGTTCGGGTAGAAGGTGGCCAGCGCCGTTGCCGCGGCAAACGACGACGCGGTGTGGCCGGACGGGAACGATGCGTCGGCGGTGCGAATCCCGACCACCATCACCTCGCGAGCCACGAACGGACGGCGGCGGCGGAATATCGGCTTGACCATCCGCTGCACGACATAGGTGGTCCCGAGCGACGCCAGCGCGGTCGCGATCCCGGCGCGCCGTCCTCGTCGACCGCCCAGCCACGCCACGCCGATTCCT
>MNEW01000069.1 GCA_001917895.1 Actinobacteria bacterium 13_1_40CM_66_12 | reverse complement strand
AGTACTTTCAGCTCCCGCTTCTCGGCCAGGAGCCCCTGGACAAGCGACTCAGCCGGCTTTTTCGGCTCGCTCGACATAGCGACAAAGTCCTGGCTGGAACTCACGCAGGCGGAGGTGTTCCATCTCGCCGCGTAGATACCGAGCCTTGATCGCGAGGCTCTTGATGCCCTTGACGTCTTCGTAGGGGAAGCGGTAAAGCTTGCCCGAGTCGACGAGCAGGCACAGCGAGAGCTTTTCTCCGTCCTTTTCGATGACGTGCTTGTAGCACGGAACCGTGCGGCGGGCGACCTCCATCTTCTTGAAGCCTCCGACCCTGCCTGCGAGAACGTCGATCGGGCTCCGCATGCTGCATGACGAATGCTAGCCGAGGAGCGCGAGCTGCTCGGGTTCCGGCGGGGGCTTGAGGACGATCTGGCGGCGGTCGGAGACGCCGTGTGCTGCTCTTAGGCGCGCCACAGTCCTCATCGTCGATTCGCCGAACGCCGGCGGGAGGTAGGCGCGAGCTCGATAAGCCTGTTCGTAGCGCGGCACAAGCTCGGGCCAGTGCTTGCCCAGCACCGACATGAAATGCTCCCGGGTCCCGTCTTTCAGATGCAGCATCCCCGCCCAGAGCCCGGTGGCGCCTGCCCCTCGGGCGGCTTTGATCACGGCTTCGATGTGATCTGGGCGATCGGAAAGGCCCGGCAGTATGGGGGCCATGCCCACGCCCACGTCGATCCCTGCGGCGACCAGCTTTTCGATCGCCCGCAGCCGCTGCTTTGGATGGGCGGTGCCGGGCTCGGTGCGCCGCCAGATGTCGTCGTCGACGGTCGGGATGCTGAAGGTGATGTGGAGATCGGCGCGCCGAGCAAGCTCGGTGAGGACGTCGATGTCGCGGACGATCATCGGGCCGCGGGTGATCATCGAAGTCGGGTTCGAGAAATCACGCAGCGCCTGGAGGCACTGGCGGGTCAGCTTGTAGCGGCCTTCAGCCGGCTGGTAGGGATCGGTGGCCGCGCCGACGACGACGGTTTCCCTCCGCCATGACCTTCGGGACAGCTCGCCGCGCAGAACCCCGGCGACGTTGACCTTGATTCGGACCGTGCGGCCGTAACGATCGTCCGAGGGCCGGTCCGCGCGCAGCTCGAAGGCGCGGACGTAGCAGAAGGCGCATCGGTGCTCGCAGCCGGTATACGGGTTGAGCGACCAGCCAAAGCCCATGCCCTTGACCGGGTTGAGAGCCGACTTGCACTGAACCTCGAGGTACTCGACGTCGGTGCGGCGGGCCTCGGGCGACTCCACATTCCGATGATAGAACAAATGTTCGTAAGTGTCTTAACAAGCTGGGTTGCCGGCCGGTTTTCGATCGAATTGAATAGCCCGAGGCGCGCCGGTTGGGGGAGGAACCGGAAATCAAGGGAGGGCCCGCTAAAGGTGGGTCAGGTTTTCCGGCGGGCCTTCGGGCGTGTGCACGACGACGGGCAGAAGTCGTTGAGGATGCACTCCTCGCAGCGCGGCCGGCGCGCGATGCACACCCGACGCCCGTGCAGGATCAGCCGCAGCGACAACCCCGTCCACTCCTCCGGAGGCACCATCGACGTGACCTGCTGCTCGATCTTGACCGGATCCCGAGTTGAGACGAGCTTGATCAGATTGGTCAGACGGATGACGTGGGTGTCGACCGCAAAGCCCGGCTGGCTGAAGCCCGCCCCGAGGATGACGTTGGCGGTCTTGCGGCCGATGCCGGGAATCTTGAGCAGATCCTCCATGGTCGCCGGCACCACACCATCGAACAGCTCCACCAGCGCGCGGCCGGCAGCGATGATCCTCCGAGCCTTTACGCGATAGAAGCCGGTCGCCTTGACGATGGCCTCGACATCGGCGGGATCCGCGCCGGCGAGATCGAACGCGGTCGGATATCGTGAGAAGAGATTCGGCGTCACCAGGTTGACCATCTTGTCGGTGGTCTGGGCCGACAGAATCGTGGCGATCAAAAGCTGAAACGGACTCTGGAACGACAGCTCGGTCGCCGCCGGATACAGCTCCTTCAAACGCTGCACCGTGAGCAGCGCGCGCGTCCGCGCCCCACGGGGCAGGCGCGGCAGAGACGCTCCCCTCTTCGCCTTCGTCTTTGTCGTCCTAGGAGGCAAGGAGCTTGCGCGCCGCGGCTGCGACCTGTGCGCCCTCGGCCCGCCCGGCAAGTCGCGCGGTGGCTGCCTTCATGACCGCGCCGAATGCATTCGGGCCGTCCGGTTTGAGCTCGGCGATCACCTCACGGACCTCGGCCTCGACCTGCTCCGGCGTCATCGCCGCGGGTAGATAGCCGCGCAGGATCGCCATCTCCGCCTCCTCGCGCCGGGCCGCCTCTTCGCGCCCGCCCTTGCGATATGCCTCGATCGCATCCTGGCGTCGCTTGACCTCTTTGCGCGTGACCCGCTCAACGAGGCTGTCGTCGATGGACCCGGCCGCGCCGGCCTCTTTGGTGGCCCGCACCACTTCGCTCTTGAGCAGCGAGAGCGTGTTCAAAGCCAGCTCGTCACGGCGCCTTCGGGCGTCGACAAGCTCAGATTGAAGGCGATCGTAGAGGGCCATGGCGGCGATTGTCACACATGCACCGATCGTGGACCGATCACGGATAATCGGCGCCTATGGCCCTGCTGATCGGACCCTTCGTCGCCGCCGTCGGCCTCGTCGCCGTGTTCTTCGTCATGCGCCACAGATCGGTGCAAGAGAAATCGATGTACTCGGCGCGACGATCTCAGATCGAACGCAAGGTACGGGCTGCCAGGCAGCGCACGCTCGCCCCGACGAGCAAGCACGCGGAGCAAGAGGCGGCCCAGGCCGCGACCTTCGCCGCGCCAGGGATGGAGGCGAAAACCGCCATCCCGACCGCCACCTGGGGCCCACCCGCTGCCCGACCAGACATGGCGCCAGCACCTCCAGCGCCGCCGCCATCACAGGAGCAGCAGGCATGGGAGGTCGGGCCAACGGTGCCGCCCCCGCCGCCGAGCATGGCGCCTCCAAGCCCGCCGCCATACACGCCATCCGCACCTACGTACGCCCCGCCGCCCGAGGAAGTCTGGACGCCCGCCCCGGCTGAGTCCTTTGCGCCGGCACGGGCAGACCCCATGGCAGAACCCGTAGCGCCACAGGTATCGACTCCCGCCGGGGAAGGCGCTTCCTGGTCCATCGTCGGAGAGGCCAAAGGCGCCGCTGCCGAACCCGCAACTGATAAAAGGGACAAGAAAGACAAGAGGGACAAGGAGAAGCGCGGGCAGACAGGGGCTTCTTGGCAGCTCGCCGCCGGTGAGCTGCCAGGAGACGAAGGCGACGACATCGCCAAGAAACCAAGCGCCGCGATCGCAATCGCGCAGTACGCGGTGCTGGTGGTAGGGCTCGTCATGGTCCTGATCGGCGTCGTTGTCATGGTCGCCAACTCTCACGTCACCTGAGAGATTGGCCGCGGAGGGCTAGAACAACCCCGCTATCGCTTTCGCGAGCGCTGCTCCGCCGTCCGTCATGACCGTGTCGCTCGTCAGCACCCGATAGCCCATGGCATCGATGTCGTCCGCCGCGCCGGCATCGCGTGCATCGAGTACGAACGTTCCGACCACAGATCGGTACATCCGCGCCACCTCAATCGGCGACGCGTCCAGGCCGAGGGCGCGGAGCATCTCGACCGTCGGCCCCTTCAACGCGGCACCACCGACTATCGGCGTCACGGCCACCGTGCGCTCCCGCGGCAGCAGGCCGCCAATCACTTTGAGAATGGGTCCGATCGAGATGAGCGGGTTCGACGGACCGACGACGACCACGTCCGCATCCGCGAGGGCCCCCTTCACCTCGGGAGTTGGTCGTGCCAGGTCGCTACCAGCAATGTCGATCGAACGCAGCGCGGGTACGAGGCGCTCGCGGACGAAATATTCCTGGAACGACAGCGTCCCGCCGTCGGTCACGAAGCGGGTACGGACTTTGTCATCGGTCATCGGCAGCACATGCGTGGCCAACCCAAAACGGCGGCAGAGCTCGAGCGCGGTCTCAGTCAGCCGGCAGCCACGGCTCAGCATCTCCGCGCGCAGCACATGCGTGGCGAGGTCTCGATCGCCGATGCGAAACCACGTGGGCTCACCCAGACGTCCGAGCGCCTCCAGGGTCGAAAACGTATCTCCCCTTTGCCCGTATCCCACAGACTCGTCGAACACACCGGCGAGCCGGTAGATGGTCGCGTCGACATCCGGGCTGACGAGGAGTCCCCAGAACTCGTCGTCATCCGCCGTGTTGGCGATGACCGTGAGGTCGCCTGGTGGAAGGAGCGCCTGGAAGCCGGATGCGAGCTTCGCCCCTCCAGTGCCTCCGGCGAGAACTACTACTCTCACCGGAACACGTCTTCCGAAGCAGGGCGAACGAGGTCTCGACCTTGCCCGTCACCGAACAGCTCCATGCCGCGGATGACCACCACCGGTGCGCGCGCCGTCTTGCGCATCACCAGCCCCGCGGCGGAAGCAAGGTCGTCTGCAATCGCGAGCACCGTTGCATGCATCTCCCTACCCGCGTCATCAGGCGCTCCGCGAAGGTCGATCAGCGCCGGCAGGCCGGCCACACCCAGCGCCACGTTGACAATGCCCAGGCGCCACGGACGCCCGAACGTGTCGGAGACGATGACGCCAACCTCGACACCGGATCGCTCCCGGATCCCTTCTCGGATGAGGCGCGCGCTCGCGTCCGGGTCGTCGGGCAGAAGAGTGACGACGTCCGGCTCACCAACGTTCGATTGGTCGACTCCGGAGTTGGCGCACACAAAGCCGTGGCGCGTCTCGGTTATCAGCACGCGATGAGACCGAAGGACACGCACGCTTTCGTCGAGGATCACCTGAACCAGGCGCGGATCCGGCGCGGCGATCAGCTGCTTGGCGATGCGCTTCGCCTCATCGCCGGCCTGCACGGTCGAAAGGTGGCGGAGCTTGCCCTCCGCCTTCGACACCACCTTCTGCGCCACCACCAGCACGTCGGCGGCCTCGAGCTTGGCCCGCGAGCTGATCAGGTCGCCGAGGTCATCACCGGGCCGGACCTCCGGAAGGCCTTCGACCGCGAAAAGCTCGATGCGATTCACACCGCGCGGCGAAGGCGCACGAGGTCGGCCGGCTCGTCTAGGTCGAGAGCCATCCCGGCCGAGATGTGAATCTCGAAACGCACGCCCGCGCTCCGCGCCTCGCGGCGGAAGGCGGCCAGGGAGTCCGCGCCGAAATGCAGCCCGATGGCGTGAGGCGGATGGAGGTAGAGCGCATTGGTCCCGCCTCGACCGGTAGCCGGTACCGCCACCGCGACCGGCGGGGCGAACCGGCCCGCGACCGCGAGGAGCTCGCGCACGGACTTCTTGGTCACGAGCGGAAGATCGCTGGAGAGGAGCAGAACCGCATCCGCCCCGCGTTCGGTGGCGCGAACGATGCCGCGTTGGGCGGCGACGTTCTGGCCTTCTTGCCGTGGCTCGATCAAAACTTCGGCGCCCAAATCCGTCGCCAACGTAGCGGCTTCTTCGCTGCCCGCCACCACGACACGATGCTCGCCGGCCGCCGCGGCGCGGATGGCGCGCGTTGCGTTGCGGCGGGCAAGCGCCCTCCGTTTGGGCGGATCGAGTGCCGGACCAAGCCGCTGCTTGGCGGAATCGAAGTCTTTGACGAGGACCACGACCCAGGTGTTCACCTGCCGCCCCACCTCTCACGGATACGGGGCAGTATCTGCTTGCTGTAAAGGTCGAGAAATCGCGCCTGATCGTTGCCCGGCGCGTGGAAGACGAGGTGGTTGAAACCAAGCTCCAGGTACGGCCGCAGCTGGTCGATGTGCTCCTCCGGATCGTTTGAGACCAGCCAGCGCTGATGCGCGATGCCTTCGGCATCACGGGCGAGACGCTCCATCTCGCGCGGATCGTCGACGTCGGCCTTGACGTCCGCGGGCAGCGCCAACGCCGCCCAGATCTTTGTGTCCTCCATGGCGCGCCTGCGATCTGAGTCGTAGGAGACCTTGACCTCGATCATCCTGTCGAGCGATGAAGGATCGCGCCCTTCCGCGGTCGCTCCCTCCGCGAAAGACGGCAGCAGCTGCTCAGAGTAGAGTTCCATTCCTTTGCCCGACGTGCAGATGAGACCGTCGCCTGCACGCCCTGCATACTTCGCAACCTGCGGGCCACCGGCTCCGATGTACATGGGGATCCGCTCTTTCGGCTTGTCGTAGATGGTCGCGTTTCGCGTGTGGTAGTACTCGCCGTCGAAGGTCACGCTCGGCTCGGCCCACAGCAGCTTGATCAGCTTGACGGCTTCGCGCAGGCGCGCGAAGCGCTCCTTGTTGTCCGGCCACGTGATCCCAAGCGCGCCCTCGTTCAAGTGCTCGCCAGTGCCCACACCCAGGATCATCCGCCCCGGATTGAGCGACCCAAGCGTCCCGAACGCCTGCGCAACGATTGCGGGGTGATAGCGGAACGTCGGAGTCGCAACCGAGGTTCCGAGCTGCACTCGTTGCGTGCGCTCGCCGGTAGCTGCGAGCCAGGCGAAAGCGAATGGCGCGTGGCCGTCGGAGTGCCGCCACGGCTGGAAGTGATCGCTCACGAAAACCGAGTCGAACCCGTTCCGTTCGGCGTCGACCGCGAAATCGAGAAGCACGCGCGGTGCGAACTGTTCGGCCGAAGCCTTGTACCCAAGCCGCAGCATGTCTATGTGGAACTCAGCGCCGGTAGTAACGCTTCCAGCTGAAGCCGACGCCGCCCGCGGCGGCCGCGAGCAGGACCACGACCAGTGCGATCAGGCTGCGGCTGTCGAACGTCGCGATCGCCGTCACCATCATCACCGCCAGCACCCCGACCGCCAGCAGCATGATGGCCACGAGGATGGCCGCGCGGTGGATCTTCACGCCGTTAGCTTAGAGGCCTGATGAATACGCCACGGTTCGTCCACCTGGAGTCGGTGACGTCGACCCAGGACGTCGCGCGGGACATGCCGATCGGCTCGGTGGTGTTGGCGGACCACCAGACTCGGGGCCGCGGCCGCCTATCGCACCGCTGGGAGTCGCCACCGGGAGCGGCGCTTCTCGTCAGCTTCGTAATCGCACCGAATCCGCTGCTGAGCTTGGCCGCGGGTGTGGCTGCCGCCGAAGCGTGCGGCCGCGGCGTGCGATTGAAATGGCCCAACGATCTCCTTCTCGACGGCAGCAAAGTGGGCGGCATCCTCGTCGAGGCATCGCCGGCGAAGGCTGTATGCGGAATCGGGATCAACCTCACGTGGGCGCCAGAGGGCGCTGCGCAGCTCGACGAGCCCGGGGATCAGCTCCTGGATCGGCTGCGCAACTCCATTGAACGGTGGACCTCCGCGCCGGCCGGCGAGGTCATCGCTCGGTGGCGCGAGCTGTCCGACACGATCGGCAAGCGGGTTCGCGTCGAGCTGCCCGACCGGAACTTCGAAGGAACCGCGTCGGACATCGACGCGGCCGGCAACCTGATCGTGGACGGGACGGCGATCAGCGCGGGAAGCGTGACTGTTCTAAGCGGCTGACAACAGCATCGCCAGCTCGGGCAGAACCTCGCCCGCACGCCCCCGGATGACAACCTCGGCGATCCGGTCCAGAGGCGTCGGCTCGGCGTTGACCACGATGAGAGTCGCGCCAGACTCGGCCGCGGCCATCGGAATGTGCGCAGCCGGGTAAACCACGAGCGAGGACCCGACCACCAGCATCACGTCGGCCGCCCTCGCCAGCGCGAACGCTTCCTCGACCGCGGGAATCGGCATCGCTTCGCCGAACAGGATGACGGTCGGCTTGAGAAAGACGCCGCCGCACGTTCTGCAGCGTGGTGGCATCTCGGATTCGAGGCGGGCCTGGACCTCCGAGCGCGGCTCGCGCGACCCGCAATCGAGGCACTGAACGGTCCGCCCCGATCCGTGCAGCTCGATGACGCGCCGGCTGCCGGCGTCCTGGTGCAATCCATCGGTGTTCTGGGTCACCACCGCAACCAGGCGGCCCGCCCTTTCCAGTGCGGCGAGCGCAAAGTGGGCTGGGTTCGGACGCGCCGCGAGCACTGCGGGACCGCGCTCCTTCGCGACCTTCCAGTACGCACTCGGGTCCTGGAGGAAGTTATCGATCGAGGCCACCTTGACGGGGTCGTACTGAGACCACAATCCGCCTTCGCCGCGAAAGGTCGGGATGCCGCTCTCGGCGGAAATACCGGCTCCGGTGAGCGCGACCGCCCGGCGCACCGTCGACATCAGCTCCGCGGCCCGCTCGATGCTCATCTTTTCTGAGCCGAGTAGGCGGACATCGCTGCCTCGGTCGGAAACGGCACCCAGGGCGATGACGCATCCTGGCGAATCGCGCTCACTCGGAACATCCTGAAAGTTTCCGCCGACTTGCCTTTGAGCTGGATGCCGGGAACCTGGTCGACGGCGACAAACTCTGCGCAGGCATCGAAGGTCGGCTGGCCGATGATCACCGTGAACGCTTCAGCCGCCCCGCAGAAACGCGATGCTGTGTTGACGGTGTCGCCGAGGGCCGTGTACTGCAGCCGGTCCTTGCTGCCCATGTTTCCCACCACCGCGGGACCTGTGTTGATGCCGACGCCCCAGCTGATCGGCGGCAATCGCTTGGCCGCCAGCCTGGCCAGCAGCGCCGGGGCCTGGTTGACCAGGTCATACGCGCAGCGCAGCGCGAGGAGCGCGTGGTCTCGCTGCTCGACCGGGGCGTTCCAGATGGCGACTATCTCGTCGCCGACGTACTTGTCGATGGTCCCGTCCCACTTGAAAATCAGCGCGCTCATCTCTTCCAGGTACTCCTGGACCACCGCCAGCACATCCTCGGCGTGCATCGCCTCGGACATGGCGGTGAAACCGCGGATGTCCACGAACAGCATCGTCAGATCGCGCCTCTCGCCGCGCGAGATGATCTCGTCGATCGATTTCGACGCCGCGAGCTGGCGCGCGATACGCGGATCGACATAGTGGCCGAAGATCGCCTCCACCTTGCGCCGCTCACGCTCCTCCAGCACGTAGCGCGCACCAAGCGAGAACGACGCCGCCAGCGCAATAGCGATCGGGGCGTAGAGAGGGTCGCTCAAATAGCCGTTCTGTCCGAGCACGACGACGACGGCGAAGTAGGTGAGCAGGATGACGGCGGTGAGCAGCATTCCGTTCCGGAACGACAGCACGTAGACAGGACGGTGCTGATCGCGTCGCCCATGATCCGGTAGCCGTAGTTCTGGTTGTCGAGCATGCATTTCTGCCGGGCAGCCGGGCAGAGGCTCTTGTCGTGCGGAAAGCTCACCGCCTGCGAGTAAACGTCGCCCGCATCGATCAGCTTCGTGCCGATGACGACGATGTGGTTGGTGATGACTTCCGGGTGCGGGCAGCTGGCGTTCAGAGCGTCGACGTATGGGCACGTGGGGCTTCCGCCCTTCGTGAAGTTGATCAACATCTGGTTCCCGACGAGCGGAATGTGGTGCGACCCGAAGGTGGCCTCGGTACCCGCTGGGTTTATCGACAGGGCCGAGCTGATGCCTTGCGAGATCCTCAACGCCTGCATGAAAGCGGGCTCCTGCGCTTCGTTCTCCGGACACGTGTTCTTTGGTCGCAGCTCCACCCCCCGGATCGAGTCGGCCGCATCAGGGATCGAGAACCCGCGCTCGCCGACCGCTGCGGCCACCGCCGCGAATTCAGGCCTGGGCGCATCGTCCGCGGTGCAGACCAGGACGACGTTGCCCGCCGACTTGATCGCCGACGTGAGCTCGGCGTCGGTGTTTTCAGTCGGATTCTCAGGATCGTTGAATGTCAGATGGTCGAGGACGACGTCGAACAGGATCACCTTCGGGTGCAGGCTCGCGAGGTAGTTGATCACCTTCGCGTGATAGGAGTTGAGCCAAGGGTAAGCGCCGAGAGAGTCATTTGATCGCTGATCGATCGCCACCAGGGTTATGCGTGGGTCGGCCGAAGGAGCGGGGAACAGCTGATCCTGGGCCGCGTCGAACGACCTGTTGATCACGCCGAAGTAACCGAACGCGGTGACCAGCATGCCCGCGATCAGGCCCGCCAGCGCGAAACGCCAGGCCAAGCGCCAGTCGCCGACCCGCTCGCGGACCATGCGCCGCTATCTTAGGAGGGGTGCGGCTGAGCGTCCTCGAATCGCGGCGGACGCTCGCGATCTACATCGCGGCCGGCGCATCGTTCGCCGCACTTTCGGCGCGCGGTCTCACCATCCCGCTCTATGCGCACGACCTCGGCGCGGATCGGTTTCAGGTCGGCGCTCTGTTCTCGGTGGGCACTCTGGCCGCGGCCCTGCTCTCGCTGCCGTCTGGACTTCTCATCGACCGCTTCGGCGCGCGATCGCTGCTGATCTTCTCGCTGCTCGTGGCCGCGGGCTCACAGCTCGCGGCCGCCGCCACGACGACGGTCCTCCCGTTGTTCATCTGGCAGATCGTCGGCGGGCTCGGCGGGGGCGCCCAGCAAGCGGCGCTGTTCTCGGCGGTCACGGAATCGGTGAAGAGCGGCCGACTCGGCCGAGCGATGGGATGGCTCACGTTCTCGATGCAGGCGGGTTTCTTCATCGGCCCGTCCATCGCAGGGGTACTCCTGAACTGGCTTGACATCCGGACCGACCTGGCGGTCACCACCGCGCTGCTCGTCTTCACCATCCCCGGCGGGCTCCTGGCGAGCGGCACGCGACAATCGTCCCGACGCGGGCTTTCCCTGCGTGAGCCCTTTCGCGCGCTCGTGGCTCAGCCCGCCTTCGTGCCGGTCGCGATCGGGCTGGTCGCGGCTTCGTTCGCATGGGGCACGGTCGGCGCGTTTCTCCCCATCTTTGGCAAAGAAGCGCTTCGGCTGCCTAGCGCTCAGGTCGGCCTCCTTCTCGCTCTGCAGGCTGTCGCCAACGGCGTGTCGCGAATCCCGGGCGGGATGCTGGTCGATCGCGCCCGGCGTCGCTGGCCGATCGTCTTCACCGGGGTCGTGGTCTGGTCGGCGGCCGCTATCGTCCTCGGCCACCTGACCGGCTTCTGGGCGCCGGCGATCGTGCTGGTCGTGGCGACGCCGTTCATGGCCACCGCATTCGTCGCGATGGGAGTGGTGTTCGCCGACCTATCCGCGGTATCCACGCGCGGCGTGACGATGGGGATTTACGGCACCGTGCTCTTCCTGGGCCTTTCCGCGGGCCCGCTCTTCTTCGGTCCGGTCGTCCAGAACTACGGCTATGCCGCGGGGTTCACCGTGTGCGCTGTGGCGGCGGTTGTGCTCGCGATCGTGATGGCCGCTTTCCACGCGGAGCCGCTCCGGCGACGCGCCGGGGTGAGGCTGCCTCCGCCGGCGCCCGGGACTTGAGGAGCTCGTCGAGCACATAGCGATAGCTGGGAAACGGCAGCTGTCCCCCCCCCCGCGACCTTACGCGTGCTGCTGTTGCTTGGAGGGCGCTGCCTTCATGTCCGACACACGCACCTGGTTGCGGCCGCCCATCTTCGCCGAGTACAGGGCCTGGTCGGCGCGCTCGATAAGGCTAGTGAAGAGCGCCGCCTCGGCCGTGGCCGCCACGCCGATGCTGATCGTCAGCTTCAAACCGCCGGGGAACGTGTGCGCCGCGACCTTGGCGCGGATGCGCTCGGCGAGAATGCGAGCGCCGGCGTCGTTCGTCTCATGCAGCACGAGCGCGAACTCCTCGCCGCCGTATCGCGCGCAGACATCGGACTCGCGGGCGCCTGTGCTCAGGATCGAGGCGAGCTCAGCGAGCACCGCGTCGCCGTGAAGGTGGCCGTACGTGTCGTTGACCTGCTTGAAGTGGTCGAGGTCGACCATCAAGAAAGCGATCGGCTTGTGGTGGCGGCGCGCGCGGGTCGTCTCTTTCAGGAACTGCTGCGCCAAAGCCCGCCGGTTCGGAAGCTTCGTCAGCTCGTCCGTCAGCGCGTTCTCTTCCTGCGCCTGGAACAGCTGCGCATGGCGGATGGCGATCGCGGCCTGCGATGCGACTCCGATCAGGAGGTCGCTCTGGTCCTCGGTCAGCTCGCGCCAGGCGTTCAAGTAGAGCTCCAGCGCGCCCATCAGCTGGCCGGAACGAGTAACGGGCACGACCAGCACGTGCTGCGGGTGACCACCCGCCTCGAGGCCGGGTGCGGAGTCTTCGGCGAGGCGGACGACCACCGGCCGCATCGCCGCGAGCGCCGACCGCAAGGGCTCTTCCTCCAGGGCGCGGACGGTGCCACGCGGGCGGTGGGTGAGGCCGTACTGAGCCTGGCGGCGCATCTCAGTCTTGCCCGGCACCACCAGGTACATCGAGCCGGCGACGGCACCCATGATGCGGCCCGCGTGCCGGATGGCGACGTCGAGGACCTCTTCGAGACCCAACGAGGAGTTGACCGCGGAAGCCATCGCCAGGAGAAGCGCCGCACGATCGCGGGCGCCACTTTCGTCTTCGAGCGCCTCTTGCAGCCGTCGCGTCATGCCTCGCATGCGCATGAGGGCGATCGTCAACAGGATCACCGCGATGATGAACAGCACCGAGGTGATCAAAAGAACGGACGCTATATCGGGCACGGAAACCCTCCCCGGGTTCGAACTTGCCATAGGGTAACGCCGCGGGGCGTAAGGTTGATCCCCGCTATCCCCGCTATACTCGCTCGCGACCTGGAGCCGATCTCTTTCGACGACCTACCACTCGGCGGTGAGTGGACGACCCGGCGGCGCACCATCTCGGAGGCTGAGATCGCGCTCTTTGCCGGGGTCGCCGGCGACTTCTCCCCACTCGCGATCGACGCCGGTCACGCCGGCGCGCGCTTCGCCCCGCCAGCCCTCCTGGTGGCGGTGGCCATAGGCCTGGGAACCATGGACATGCCCCTTCCCTCGGTGGCCGAATGGGAGTGGCTGAACTGGAAGTTCCCCCGCCCAGTGCGGGCCGGGGAGACCATCTACGCCCGCTGGACACTTACGCAGAAGCGGCCGCCCGTCGGCGGGGCACCCACCGCCATCGTCGTGTGGAGGGTGGACGTCCACACCGCCGATGGAGCCATGTGCGCGGAGGGGGAGGTAGGGGCCAGCGTGCGGCGCAAGGCTCCGGCCGCCCGGACCCAACCGGTCCAACCCGCCCAACCCGCCGACGCCGCCCAGGCCGCTCCGGCGTCCCGGAGGCGCCGAGGTCGGCGGTCGCCGGCCACGGCAAAGCCGGTGGAGCCGGCCCCGCCCCCGGTCGAGGTTGCGCCTACAGCGGCTGCCGAGAAGACGAGCACCGCCAGGCGGCGCCGGCGCCGGCGCCCACGTGCCGGCAGCTCATCCGGCCACGACGGCCAGCCCTCCTCGCCCCCTCCGGCGCCCACCGCCAGTTCCCCTCCGCCGTCACCGGCGCCGGTCACCGTGCCGGCTTCGGCCCCGCCAACCGGTGCGCTCAGCCGCGTAATGAAGAGGCTCCGCCGAACTTAGGCCGGCGGTTCCAGGGCCTCGATGTACTCGATGACGCGCCGGGTCAGCTGCGACGGAGTCGAAGCCCCGCTGGTGACGCCGACCTTCTGGGCCCCCTTGAGCCAGGCGAGGTCGAGATCCTCGAGCCGGTCGACCAGGTAGGCGGGCTTGTTGCCCAGCTTCTTGACCACCTCGACCAGGCGCAGGGAGTTGGAGGAGCGCGGGCTGCCGACCACGATCACGACGTCGACCAGCTTCGCGGCCTCCACCGCCGCCTCCTGCCGCTCCTGCGTGGCGCGGCAGATCTCGTTGTGGACCTCGGCTTGCGGGTAGCGTGACTTCACGCGGCCGATGAGGTCCTCCGTATCCCACACCGAAAGGGTGGTCTGGCAGGTGACGGCGATCCGATCGCCCTCGAGCTCGAGCGCATCGATGTCCTCCGGGTCCTGGACCAGGTGCACCTTTCCGGGTGCCTCGCCCACGACACCTTCGGGCTCGGGGTGTCCCTTGCGTCCGATGTAGACGACCTCGTAGCCCTTGCCGGCGAGATCGGCGACCAGCTCGTGCGTCCGCACGACGTCCGAGCACGTGGCGTCGATTGCGGTGAGGCCTCGCTCGACCGCGCGCTGTTTGACCTGGGGCGAAACTCCGTGCGCGGTGAAGATCACCGTGCCGTCCTTGATCTGGTCGAGACCTGCCAGGCGGTCGGGCGGATCGACCAGCGCGATCCCCTGCGCCTGGAGATCGTCTGTCGCGTGCGTGTTGTGAACCAGCATGCCGAGCATGTGCACCGGCCCATTGGTCTCTTCGCGCACCCGCTTGGCGATCCGGAACGCATCGACCACGCCGTGGCAGTAGCCGCGAGGGGTGATCCTGACGACTTCCATGGCTATCGAGTCTACGCGGACCCGTTCTTATCGATCTGCTAAGCTTTACTCATGGCAGAGCGAGTAAAGATCAAGCGGCAACGGGGTTTTACGCGTTTGTCGGCGAAACGCCAGATCACGCTGCCGATTCGCGTTGTTGAGGACCTCGGGCTTGAACCGGGCGATCAGCTGCGGGTGGACGCGGAGGGAGATAGGGTCATCCTGTCCCGAGCCGAAACAGTTGGTACACAAAGAGCCCATTCGATTCGGACAGCGGCCGGCAGCCTGACCGGAAGCTACGGCCCGAACTACTTGAAGAAGCTGCGGTCCGAGTGGCGCTGACCATCCTGGATTCAAGCATCGTGATCGGGCTTCTCGATAGATCTGATCAGCTTCACCAGGCTGCCACTGCGGCGATGCTGGCGCACGCCGGAGACGATCTCCGACTGCCCGCCTCGGCCTACGCCGAGTGTCTGGTGGGCCCCGCACGACGTGGCCGGCTGGTCGATGCGCGCGCTCGCGTGGCAGAACTCCAGCTTCAGATCGAGCCGTTGACGAGCACGATCGCCGAGCAGGCGGCACAGCTTCGGTCGCGGTTTCGGTCGCTTCGCCTACCCGATGTCTTGGTCATCGCCACGGCAGAGATGCTCAACGCCGACACGATCCTGACCGGCGACGCAGCTTGGCGCCGGGCCGATCCGCGAGTCGTCCTGGTCAGTTGAGACCACGCCGACAGGTTCTGTCGGCGACTAGCTCAACCCCACAAAAAGGTCCGGCTCTGGCAGCGCCGATCCTGGTTTGCCGCGCGCCAGCTGGTAATACTCGGTGCCGAATGCCAGCCTGTAGATCTGGTCGGCCATGTTGGCGAACCACGAGTTGGGATCGTTCTGGCTCACATGCGCGGCGAACGCGGCGCGCTTGCGGTCGACGAATTCGGTGACGTCGACTCTGGTGGTCACCAATTCATCGGGCGTGCCCTGGATGGTCGCGCCGATGGTGTCGTCGCGACGCGCTTCCTCGGGCATCTGCTCCCGGAAGGCCTGCATCAACGAGCGCGGGATGGCCGTGTAGTAGAGCTTCTTCGGCGTCCACGGCTCGCTCGAGCGCAGCAATGAATCCAGCGCGGCATTGGTCACGAAATGGGCCTTGACGTGGTCGGGGTGTCCGTAGATGCCGTCTTCCGCGTACGTCACCACGACCTCAGGCTTCTCCTCGCGCAAGATCGCCGCCAGCTTGGCGGCTGCCTCCGCGAGCGCTGCTTGGTGAAACGAGGTGGGATTTTCGTTGTCGGCGGTCCCGACCATGCCCGAGTCGCGATAGCCAAGGAACTCACCGCGGTCGACGCCGAGGATCCGGGAGGCATTCTCGAGCTCTTTCGTGCGCACCTCCGCCAGGTGCGGGCGCGTGGCTTCCTCGTCCATATTGTGGATCTCGCCCACCTCGCCGCGAGTCGCCGTGACGAGCACGACGCGATGACCGTCTTCGTGCGCCTTCATCATCGCGCCGCCTGTCGAGATCGCTTCGTCATCCGGATGCGCATGAACGAGGAGCAAAGTGCTCACGATCGCACCAACAGGTCGGCGAGCTGCTTGATTCCACCTTTGCCGGGACCGGGGATCGTGCGGTCAGCGGCAGCCTGCACCTCAGATGGCGAACCCTCGATCGCGATGCCAAGGCCCGCCCACGCGATCATCGAGGCATCGTTGCGGCCGTCGCCCACCGCGACCGACTCCGCTTGGGCGACGCCCATCCGCGAGCACAGGAACGCCAGCGCCGTCGCCTTGTCGCTTTCGACGCTGGTGAACTCGAGGTAGGTCGGCATGGAGGTGGCGGCGTTGAGCCTGCCCGCCCAGCGCCGGCGCACGTCCGGGAGCAGCTCCTCGAGCGTCGCACTCTGGGCGACGATCACGAGCTTCGGCGTTGTCGGTCCCATCGCCGCGTCGAGGTCACCGACCACATGGATCTCCATCCCGGCATGCCCCGCGTACTCGTGCGCCTCAGGCCGGTCGCGCGCCACCAGCAGCTGGTCGTCGCGGTAGGCCTGGATGTGGAGATCGAGTTCCTGCGCGTAGCGGATGACCTCCATCGCCAGGCCGTGTGCAATCCCATGGTCGAGAAGCATCTCGCCGCTCGGCAGCCTCACCTGCGCGCCCTGGTAGCAGACGATCGGCCCCTCGAGGCCGAGGCGGTGCACCCACGGAAGGGCGCCGGGGAACGGCCTGCCGGTGCACGCGATCACCTCCACGCCGGCCGCGATGATCCCCGCCAGCGCTGCGACGTCGCGCGGGTCGAGGTTGAGCCGGGCGTCGATGATGGTCCCGTCGAGGTCCAGCGCGAGCAGCTTGTACGCAGTAGTGACCGCTATCGCTTGACCTCGGGGTTGAGCAGATTCGGCGGTCGCCCACCTCGCACCGCCGTCGCCATGTTGCGCGCGGCCATCGCCGACATCTCCGAGCGAGTGCGCACCGTCGCGCTGGCGATGTGTGGCGCCAGCACCACGTTGGGAAGCGAGAGGAGACCAGGGTGAACGGCCGGTTCTCGCTCATACACATCCAGACCGGCACCGGCGATTTTCTTCGCGTTCAGCGCCTCGACCAGCGCCGCCTCGTCGATCACGGGGCCACGCGAGGTGTTGATGAGGATCGCCGTGGGCTTCATGAGGCCGAACTGAGCGGTGCTGAGCAGGTGATGCGTCTCCTGCGTCAGAGGCACGTGCACGGAAACGAAGTCGGACTCCGCGAGCAGCCGGTTCAGGTCCACGCGTGCGGCGGCCAGCTGCTGCTCGGCGTCGGGTGGCAGCGGATGCGGGTCGTAGTAGATGACGCGCATGTTGAAGCCCTTCGCGCGGTGCGCGACGCCGCGGCCGATGCGGCCGATGCCGACGATGCCCAGCGTGGCATTGAAGACGTCGTGGCCCAGCATCATGTCGATCGCCCACCCCTGGAACTTGCCCGACCGCGTGAAGTAATCGGCTTCGACGACGCGTCGCGCAGTCGCCATCAAGAGGGTGAACGCGAAATCGGACGTGGCGTCGTCGAGCACGCCAGGAGTGTTGGTCACCATCACCTTGTTTGCGGTCGCGGCCGCCACATCGATGTTGTCGTAACCAACCGCGACGTTGCTCACGATCTTGAGGCCGGGAGTCGATAGAACCGTCTCGCGAATGGGATCCATCAGCTGGCTTACGATGCCGACGCATCCATCCGCTGCGAGACGGATGCCTGCCTCGTCGAGCGGGCGGTCGGACGGATACGCCACCACCTCAGCGGCCTCCGCGAGGATCGAGGGACCGGGATCGAGTATGGGATGCATGAGGAGCACCCGCGGCTTGCCCCTCGTGCTCATGGATTCAGACCCAACTCCTGTGCGATCGGTTTGAGTGCATCGCGGACGATCTCCACGTGCTCGTCGAAGGGTATACCGAGGGCCTCCGCTCCGGCGATCAGCTCATCGCGATGCACACCGCGCGCGAAGGCCTTGTCCTTCATCTTCTTGCGCACGGTGCTCGGCTCGACCGAGCTCAGCGATTTGTCAGGCTTGACAAGCGCGCAGGCGATGATGAAGCCGCACATTTCATCGACTGCGTTGAGCGCCTTGCGAATGTTCGAATCGCGGGGAACGTTCAGGTAGTCGGCGTGCGAGGCGATGTCGTCGAGGATGTCGTCAGGCCAGCCCTTCTCGCGCAGCATCGCGATCCCCCGCATCGGATGAAGCTCAGCGGTCGGGCCGGACTCGTAGTCCCAGTCGTGGATCAAGCCCAGCACCGCCCACCGCTGCTCGTCCTCGCCGAAACGTCGCGCGTACGCGCGCATCGCCGCTTCGACGCTGCGCATGTGCCGGCGGAGCTGCTCCGATTGGGTCATCGATGTCACGAGCTCCCAGGCCTCGTCACGCGTCGGAGTTGCGCTCAAATGAGTTGGGGCCGGAGTGCCAGCCGAGACATTTGGGCATCCAGGTGGTCCAAGCCGAAGGCGGGGGTGGACCTAGGAGGAGCGCATTCCTCTGGGGTCCCCGCGCGAAGCGCGGGAGGATGCGAAGGGCCGGGCCCCCCAACGCACGGATCGGGCCGCATGGGGCCCAAAGATCCGGCTGGCATCTCCGGTCTCAACTCAATATCTCCTTCAGGGCTGCGAGCAGGCGCTGGTCCTGCTCGCGAGTGCCGATGGTGATGCGGAACCAACCCGCGATCGGCTCACGATCGTAATGGCGGACGAGGACCCGGCGCTCGCGCAGGGCATCGGCGATTGCGGCCGCAGACGAGCCCAAAGGCGGTTTGACGAAGACGAAGTTGGCCGCCGACGGCGAATGCTCAAAGCCTTCTTCACGGAGCTGCTCCTCGAGCCAGGCTCGCTCGCGGACCACGTAGTCGACGATCTTGCGGTGGTGCTCCTCGTCCTCGATCGCGGCCACCGCGGCGACGATGGCCAGGCGGTTGATGTTGTACGAATCCTTGACGGCGTCGAGGGCCACGATCGCCGCCGGGCTGCCGAGCGCGAAGCCGATGCGCATGCCCGCGAGTGCATACGACTTCGACATTGTGCGCAGGATGATCAGGTTCGGGAACTTGCCGATCAAGTCGACCTGCGACTCCGTCGCGAAGTCGACATAAGCCTCGTCGAGCACGACGACGCCGCGCGATCGCGCGACCACGCGCTCCACCGACAGCCGCCCGTGATGGGTGCCGGTGGGCGAGTTCGGGTTGACCAGGAACTTGAGCGGGGCCGGATCCTCGAAGAGGGCTTCCGTCCAGGTCCAGCCTTCGGCGGCCGGATGGGTTGAGGGAATGGCCTCGTGCACCCGGCACAGCGGCTCGAGCAGCGGATACGTCGGCGTCGAGTAGGCGACGCGATCGCCGGCTCCCACGAACGCGCGAAAGCACATCTCGATCAGCTCGTCGGCGCCGTTTCCGAGCGCGACCTGGTTCGCGTCAAGGCCGAAATGTGCGGCGATCGCCAACCGAGCCGGCGCCCCTGTCGGACTCGGATACAGGCGCAGCGATTCGCCTGCCGCGGCCTTGATCGCCTCGATGACCCTTGGTGACGGCGCCAGCGGAGACTCGTTCGTGTTGAGCTTGACCCAGTCCTCGCCGTCGGGCGGCTGCTCGCCGGGCACGTACGGGTGGTAGCCCTCGAGGGCTTTTTTCAGGAAGCTTTTCGACATTCGAGGAGAAACGTCTCAAAGGCGAGGCGCGGGCTGACGTTCTGCTCCAGATAGCCGAGCGTGTCGTACGACAGCTCGAGAAGGCGAGCCCAGCGGCCCTGCTCCCGGCCGCGACTGGCCAGCATGCGCCGGCGCAGCTCGATCTGCCAGCTCGCGATCGCAAACAAGGCAGGGTCCTCGACGTCGCCTTCGCTGCGCCGCCATGCCATCTGACTTCCGTCCAGCTCGGCCGCGACGCGCAGCGGCACATCGGCGGGGGCGCCGAAAACCTCCTCGAGGCGCCGCGTCCATTCCTCGTGCAGGTCGATGACCGTCTCGTCGCCGGCGACGCGCAATGTCCAGCCCGGCCGCCCTCGGGAGAGCTCGGCCAGAAGGCGCGCCCGTCCCGGTTCGACATCGAGCTTGAGCAGCAGGCGTTCGATCTCTGGCGCCGGGACCGGGTGGAAGAACAGCCGCTGGCAGCGCGAGACCACGGTCGGCAGCACGACGAACGGGTTGAGGCTCGGGGTGGTGAGGACGATCACGCGATGCGGATGAGGTTCCTCCAACGTCTTGAGGAGCACGCCCTGGTCTTGATCGCGAAGGCGACCGACGTTCGCGACCAGCGCCACTCTCCTCGTGCCCACCGCGGGCTTCAGGTTCAGGAACGCCTGCAGCGAGAGCTCGTGGAACTCCGGCGGCTTGTCGGGAAGGAGCCTGAGCTCGTTGATGGACAGCGCCTTGATGCGGTCGTCCTCCCAGTAATCGGGGTGGCGGTGAAGTGGCGCTTCAGGCAACAGGGCCGCGGCAAGCGCACGAGCCGTAGTCGACTTGCCAAGCCCGGCCTCGCCGACGAAGAGGTAGGCGTGCGCCAGACGGCCGGACTCGAGCTGCGATCGGAGCTGATCGAGCGCTCGCGAGTGCCCGGCGATTCCTTCGAACGGATCCCCCACGCGCGAAACTCTACGGCTAATCGGATTACTCTCGAAACCTCTCAAAAAGAACCCAAAGTGGAGGCTTAGGCCGGATTTATTCCGGCCGTCACCTACGCCTCATCCAAGCGCCACCCAGCGTGGCCGAGGAGAGGGCGAGGGGACAACTGTCCCCGCGCTTTCTACGGCTTGACGGGTTGGCCGCTCGCCGGCGCTTTCGCAGCCTCGCGCTCGCGTGCCAGCCGCTGGGCGCGGCCCTGCAGCCACACCTCGCGGATGCGCTGCAGGGCGGTCAGGTTGGTCAGGATGGCGAGCAGGAAGACGACGCCCGCCAGCACGACTCCGCCGAAGATCAAACCGACCACGAGCGCAACGACCCGCTCAGGTCGCGCGAACAATCCCGTCTCGCATGTGAAGCCCAGGCTCTGGGCCCTGGCCCGCACGTAGCTCACCAGGAACGAACCCGCGAGCGCCGCGACGGTCCCAAGCAGGAGCCAACGCTGGAGCGGCCCGCCAAAGGTGGCGAAATATGCGACCAGCCCCAGGTACATGGCCCCTTCCGAGTAGCGGTCGAGGGTGGAGTCCAGGAAGGCGCCGTAGGGATAGCTGCGCCGGGTCGAGCGCGCCAGGGCGCCGTCGAGGATGTCGAACGTGCCCGCGAAACCAAGCACGATCCCGCCCCAACGCAGCTGACCCGCGGCGGTGAGCACCGCGGCGACGAACGTCAACAGGGTGCCGAGGACGGTGATCTGATTGGGAGTCACCGGCAGCCGGCCGAGCGCGGTCATCAGCGCCTCCGCGTGTCGACGGACCCAGGCTTCAAACCGCGTCGTGAACATTCATCACCTCTCGCGAACCCACTGCCGCTCGCTGCGCACGCGCTTGCCGCGCCTCGCCATAGACCTCCAGCACTTGCGACGCCACTTCCTCCCACGCGTACTGGTGTGCCTTCTCGAGGCCGTAGTCGCCCATTCGCTTGCGCAGGTGGGCGTCGCGCGCGAGGATGACCAGCGCCGCCCCGAGCTCGGCCCAGCCTTTGGGCCTCACCGTGAGGCTGTCGAGGCCCGGCTCCAGCACGGACATGTAGCCGTCGATCTCCGTCGCGACGACCGGCAGACCGCTGGCCATCGCCTCCAGCAGCACGATGCCGAAGCTCTCAGCGCCCGTCGCCGGTGCGCAGAAGATGTCGGCGCTGCAGTAGTAGCGAGGCAGCACGGAGTCCGGGACGTAGCCGGCCATCACGACGTCCGGCAGCCGGTGCCTGGAGATGTACGACTCGACACTGTTCCTGAGCGGCCCGTCGCCGACGACGATGAGCCGCGTGTTGGGGACGCGCGGCTTCATGAACTCGTAAGCGCGCAAGAGGTATCCGAGTCCCTTGCGCTTTTCGAGCCTGCCGACGAAAAGGATGTTGACGCGGTCGTCGCGCAAGTGTCGGATCGGTGGGTGCCCAGGATGAAACACGCTGATGTCGATCCCGTTGGGAATAACGCGGAGCGGGAAGTCCGGAAAGTAACGGTTGACAAAAGCCTTCGCGGGTTCGCTCACCGCGATTCCGCGGTCAAGGTGCGCGAGGTACGGCTCGAGGATTGGGCGGCCGTAGAGATAGCCGATGTTCGATTTGGCGAAGGCGTGGAACGTGCCGACATTTGCGGTTTGCGACATTCGCAGCATCGTGATGGGTAGTGCCGGCATGAGCGGCTCGTGGAAATGGAGTACGTCGAATCGCTCGCGCTCGACGATCGCGGACACTCGGTCTGCGAGGTGGAAGCTCAGCGTGATGCGGGCGACGGAGTCGTTCACCGGCAGAGAGATGGGGCTGCCGATCCGATAGAACTCGGCGGAATCGAAGTCCACGTCGGCGCGGCTGGAGGGCGCGAAAATGCGCACCTGATGGTCAAGCCGGCGCAGCTGGCGCGCGAGGTGGCGAACGTGATCCGTCACGCCACCCGGCGATGCGAAGTCGTACGGTGAGACAAGCCCTACTTTCACTTTAGGGAGAGCCCTCCCAGATCCGATGAGGCACGTGCCACTGCTCCGGATGCCGGCGGATGAATCCCTCGATGTGCATCAGCAGCTCTTGCGTCACTCGGACCTCGTCCGCCTTCGCATCGCCCGTTGAATTCGCGAACACCGGCGGCGCGCCCTCCACGTCGTATGTGTCGTCGGGCAGCCGGAAAACGCACACGGGCAAGAGCGGAGTGCCCAGGCGCAGCGAAAGCGCCGCGGGTCCGAGCGGAATCGGTGCAGGGCGGCCGAAGAAAGGCATCATCTGACCAGTCCCGGTGATGTCGCGATCGATCGCGGTGACGACCATCTCCTGTTCCTGCAGCGCCTGGGTGACCTTGCGCAACCCGCCCAGATGCAGAGGCAGGACGCTGATCCCCAGACGCGCTCTGGTGTCGCGGTACCACTCGAACAGGGCCCGGGGTTCCAGCTCCTCGGCAAATAGGCTGACCGGCCCGAGGGTCGCCGACCAGATCGCGGAAACCACCTCGTACGAGCCCATGTGGCACGACACCACCATGACGCCCTTGCCGGCAGCGCGTGCTTGCTCGAGGTAGTCCAGCTCCTTCTGGCCGACGTGGAGAAGAGGGCGCATCGCCTCGACCTTCATGCGAGGCAGGAGCATGAGGTCGGCATACGCCTTGGCGTGATTGCGAAAGTTCAGCCACGAGAGCTTCCGCAGCTCCAGTGGCGTGAGCTCCGGGCACGCCACCTTGAGGTTGTACTCGAGGCGGGGCCGCGCGAGCGGTGAGAACCACCAGGCGAATCGTGCCGCCACAACGGCGAGCGCATAGGCCCACGCCCGGGGCAACCGCTCCACCAATGATTGGACGATCTTGAATGCGCGCCAGCGCCACTCACTCACTCCCCAGCCCTGAACATTGGCCGAAACGCGTACCACTGGTCAGGGCGTTCTTTGATGAAATCCTCGAACCGCTCGACGACGCGCTGCATGAGGTGTTCTTTGGTGTCCCCTTCGTGGACGCCCAGGGCAGCATCGAGCTGGATGTGATGACGACCCGGCGCGACCGCGTACTGGCAAGCCGGCATCAAGGCAGCCCCGGTCTTGAGGGCAAGCGCGGCGGGGCCCCCCGGCACGATCGCGTGCCGCCCGAAGAAACGGACGTCCACGCCCGGGCCCTGCTCCAGGTCGCAGAGAAGGGCGACGATATGGTTTGCCCGCAGCGCTTCGGTAATTGCCCGGATGGCGGTGCGTCCGAGCATGATCACGTTCATCCCGAATCGCTGCCGGGTTTCCACAACCGCATCGTTCAGCGATCCGGGGAACTTGTCGGCGACGGCCGCGATCGGATACCCGATCGCACCGGCGTAGGCGCCCGCCATGTCCCACGAGCCCATGTGCGGCACGGCCATGATGACGCCACGACCGCGGGCCAGAGCAGCTTCGAGGTCCTCGCGGCCCTCGAGCGTGACACGCTCGACCAGCTCATCCGGAGTGAGACTGCCGATCAACAGGAAATCCATCAGCATCCGGCCGTAGTTCTGAAAGGCCCGCCTGGCCACCCGCGCCACCTCAGGGTCCGTCGGGCGTCGCCCGAGGGCGGCCGCGTAGTTTTCGAGCGCTGCGTGTCGCTGACCGGAGCTTAGCCAGTACCATGCCGCGCCGCCGGGCGCCGCGGCCGCATGGCGGACGCCCGGCGGGACCGCCCGCAGGATCCGCGCACCGGCTCTGTAGCTAGCGCCGAGCAGCTGCGGTCGCCGGCTTTGTTCGCGCGATGCGGCGGGGGCGGCCGTTCGACGTGGCCTTACCAGCATCGATGAACTCCTCCACCAGGCTTTTCGCCTCGGAGTCGCTGTACTGCACCGGCGGCGACTTCATGAAGTACGAACTTGGTGCTTCGAGCGCACCCCCCATGCCGCGGTCGAGGGCGAGCTTGATGCAACGGACGGCGTCGATGACGATGCCTGCTGAGTTTGGCGAGTCGTGCACCTCGAGCTTGAGCTCGACGTTGAGAGGCACGTCGCCGAACGAGCGTCCCTCGAGGCGGATGTACGCCCACTTGCGGTCGTTCAGCCAGGGCACGTAATCGGACGGGCCGATGTGGACGTTGTCAGCGCCGATGTCGTAATCGAGCTGTGAGGTCACCGAGCGCGTCTTCGAGATCTTCTTCGACATCAGGCGGTCGCGCTCGAGCATGTTCAGGAAGTCCGTGTTGCCGCCGAAGTTGAGCTGGTAGGTGCGCTCGAGCTTGACGCCGCGGTCGCGGAACAGGCGCGTGAGCACGCGGTGGATGATGGTCGCGCCGACCTGCGACTTGATGTCGTCGCCGATGACCGGCAGCCCCTTGTCACTGAAGCGCTTCTGCCAATAGGTCTCGCGGGCGATGAACACCGGGATGCAGTTGACGAAGCCGACACCGGCCTGCAAGGCCTGCTCGACGTACCACTTCGTCGCCTCTTCGGAGCCGACCGGTAGGTAGTTGACCAGCACGTCGGCCTTCGTCTTCTTGAGGATGCCGACCACGTCCGAGGTCTCGCCGGGAGCCTTGACGACGATGTCGGCGAGGTATTTGCCGATCCCGTCGTGAGTCATTCCGCGCTGGACCTTGACGCCCGTCTTCGGTACGTCCGTGAACTTCACCGTGTTGTTGGCGCCGGCAAAGATGGCGTCGGAGAGGTCGAGTCCGACCTTCTTCTTGTCCACGTCGAACGCGGCGACGAACTCGATGTCGTTGATGTGATAGCCGCCGAGGCTTACGTGCATCAGCCCGGGCACGAATGTCTTCTCTGAGGCGTCGCGGTAGTAGTGGACACCCTGCACGAACGACGACGCGCAGTTGCCCACGCCGACTATCGCGACGCGAACCTTGCCGTTGTGCTGACCGTTCCTGTGGCCGTTCTTCTGGCCGTTCTTCATGCCCCGACCTCCTCGCGAACTTTCATTTGCTCTGTGATGCCCAGCAACTCATCCAGTCGCGCGCGCTCGCGCGCGATGTTCTCGACGTCCAACGAGCAGTACACCTGACGACCGTCGCGGCGCGTCCGGACGACCCCGCCGACGCGCAGCATGCGCAGGTGCCACGAGATCCTCGGCTGGCTCATGCGCATGTGGAGCGCGAGATCGTTGACGTTTTCTTCGCCGACCTTGCCCAAGCGCTCCAGGATGCGCAGGCGCGTGGGGTTGGCGAAGGACCGAAAGTGGTCCGGAAGCTCGTGACGCGGACTCTGGAGAAACATAAAGGTTCCTTTATCGAAGTCTAAAGCATAAAGGACCGTTTATGTGTGCGACGAGCTTGGTTTAGGTTCGGATGCGTGCCCTAGGGGCGGCGGATCAGGTCCAGGAACTCCGCGCGCGTGCGCGCGTCTTTTCGGA
>MNEW01000046.1:1864-16756 GCA_001917895.1 Actinobacteria bacterium 13_1_40CM_66_12 | reverse complement strand
GTCCCGCCTCTCTGGTGGTGATCGCGGCGGCAGCCGGCCTACCACCCGGACTCGCGTTTGGTGTGCGCGTGCTCGGGTTGGAGGCCGCGTTCGAAGCCGGCAACCCGCTCGGCTTGATCGGCATCGGCGCCGCGGCCACGTGGATGGTTTCCATCATCGCCGCGGCCCGCGCGGTCGGCCTGCCGGCCGGTCGCGGCCATCCGGCGAGCGAGACCAAGCCTCGGGTGGCCATGGGGTTGGCAGGTGCCACGGTGATCGCGGGCCCGGCGCTTGGCCTGGTTCTTGCCGTTTTGGCGACACCTGCCCAGGCCGTTGTGATGCCGGCTCCGGCCGGCAGCACGGTCGGAGGCCTCACGTCGGTCGTGACGGTGTCCACCGTGCTGCCTGCACTTGCTTTGTTCGCTCCGGTGCTGCTGCTCGCCGTCGTGGGCTACATCTACGGCGGAACGATGTCTGTGCGCACACAGCCCCGCTCGCCGCTCTTCGTACTCCCAGGCACCGACCGGCTCGCTCGACTGCGTGAGGAGATGCGCGCCGCCACCGTCCCCGCGCAGTACCGATCGCTCGTCGACCTGCGGGCGCTGGAGGCGGCCGCGACGGGCGGCGGGCCGCTGCTCTGGCTGGCCGCGCTGGTCGCTCTCGCATTCGCGGTCACGCGCTGATCGCGGACTCACTCGTGACGGGTGTGGCCGCTTTCGCCGCGTGGCTGGGCGCGGCGATGATCGTGCTGGCCGACGGACGGCGCGGCCTGGCGCTTGGCATTGGTTTGGTTGCTGTCGGATTCACCGCAATCGCATGGGCAGGCGGAGTCTGGTTGGGCGGCGCCTTCCTGCTCGCGGGCGGGGCGGTGGCCGTGATCGAGCTGCTGCGATCCGGGCCCCAGGATTGGGGACTGATGCCGGCCGGCTCGACGCCTCGGCTGATACTGGCGGTCGCCGCCGCAATCCTGTCGCTGTGGATGGCGGCGTCGGTGACGACAGGGCCAGGGGCGTCGTTGCGATTCGCCAGCCTCGCCGTCCTGGGGCTGACTGCGGCGCGCCTGCTTCAGAGCAAAGCCGCCGCGCCGGCGCTCACCGGCGCCGCCGGGCTTGCCATCGCCCTGGCCAGTGCATCTGAGCTCAGTCCGAACCATCCTGGATTTGCGCCTTACCTGATCGCGGCCGTCATCGCCGCGGGTGCGTTGCTCCTCCCGGCCGCGAGGTCCAATGGAGCCTGAGCTCGCGATCGGCTTGCCCGCAGTCGGGGCGGTCATCACAGCGTTGCTCCATCCGCGCCCGCGGGCGGCGCTGGTGGCCGGGGCGGTTTTGGGTGCGGCCGGTATCGCGGCGGTGCTTCTGGCCGCTCCCGGTCTGGTGTCGGATCAGCTCGGCGTGAGCCTGTCGCTTTCGGCGATGAGCCGGGCGCTCCTGCTGGCGGCGGCCGCGTCGCTGGCGCTCATAGTCGCTTTTCCGCCGCCGCGCGCGGATCGCAGCCTGCTGTTGACGTGGGGCCTCGCCGGCATCGCGGGGATGGCCGCGATCGCGGCGGCGCCAAACCTGGACGACGTCATCCTGCTGACACTGGCGATCGCCCTCCTTCATGCAGCAATGGGCGGGCGGCGTCCGCTGGCGGCTCGGTTGCGCGCACCGGCGCTGGCTGTGGCGCTGCTTGGAGCCGGCCTTGTCTTTGCCCGGCTCGACGGATCGCAGATCCTCGCCAGGTTCGCCGCCATCGGACTGGTCGCCGGCCTCGCCGCCGCACTGGGCACGCTTCCTTACATCCACGAGTTCGATCCGGAAGAGCTGACGGCGACATCACCGATTGCATGGATCGCTTTCCTGGGTCCGATCCTTGCCTTGGCCGTCATCACCCGCGCGCACGAGCTCATCCCCACGGCCGGCGCCATTTTTGCGGCGATGCTGATCGGTCTCGGCCTGCTCAACGTCCTGTGGGGTGGCCTGGCTTCTTGGTTGACGGAAAAGGGCACGTCCGCGTGGCACTACTCGTTCATGGCGGACTGGGGCCTCGCGCTGTGCGCGTTCGGAGTCCTATTGGTCGACGGCCAGGCGGCTGCCGTCCTTCTTCTTTACGGCATCGTCCTGAGCCGCCTGCCTTTGTACCTCTGGTCGCGCCAGTCAATGCGAGAAAGCATTCAGACGGACCGGCCGATCAACCTCCTCGCGGCCGCCATGCTTGCTGGGGCTGCTCCTTTTGCCGGTTTCGCGGCCAGGCTGTTCCTGCTGCGCGGGGCCACTCAGCTCTACTGGCCACTCGCTTTGGTGATCGGCATCGGCCTGCTGCTCTGGCTTCCACCGTCGCTCCGCCTTGGGCGGAGCCTCGGCGCGCCGCGCGGGCGCCAGGCGTTGGGCGTCGGGATCGCCCTCGCGCTCAGCGTCGCGATCGGCTTGTATCCGCAACCGATCCTTTCCCTCGCCGGGCTATGACACAGGTCCTTGCCCAGCTCGCCACCCACACCGCCGCACTGCTTCTGTATCCGGGCCTGGTCATGATCGCCCTGTTCGGAGGCGCGGCGGAGAGCGTGTGGGTGCGCGTGTCGGAGGGGAGTTGGATGAGACCGGAATTGCCACGGCACCGCCCATCTGCGGTGCTGACGACGGTGGCACTGTCATCGATGCTCGCGGCCGTGCAGATGTCCGCGCCGTTCAACCTTGTGCCTTCGGACGAGCGCAACCTCATCATCGCCGCCATCGCGCTCGGGCTCACGGTGTGGGCCGAGCTTGCGCTTGGCACCGAGATGTTCGCGGAACCAGGCCTGCTCCTGGTCGTTCAGTGCTGCTGGCTCGTCGCGGTGCTCGGTCCGGCGGTCGAGCCACAGAGCCTGCGCCCACAGGTGCTCGGAGCGGTGCTGGTGCCGTCGCTGCTGCCCCTGAAAGTGGCGAGCGGGATCCTTTATTTGTTATGCCTGCCGGCGTTGCTCAAGGTGTGGCCTGTACCCGCGCCGGGTGAGCGCCGTGCTCGCCGCCGCCTCGACGCGCTGCGAGCCCTGTGCTGGTGGCCTTACTGCGGCCTGTTTGCGACGCTCTTCTTCCCGCCGACACACGATGATCTACTCGGGCTGGCGGGGTTCTTGGGCGTGAGCGTGGCGGCCGCCGGCTTCTGCGTTCTGGCCGGCGCGTACATGCGGCGTCGGGGCCTCGATGTAGTGCGCGACGCGTATGGCCG
This sequence comes from Actinobacteria bacterium 13_1_40CM_66_12, assembly GCA_001917895.1. Next base: position 13,594 of record MNEW01000046.1, on the reverse strand, counting down.
CGCCGTCGCCCCCTTCGCCGGGCTCGTCCTGGTGCTGGTGGCGGTGACTTCCTTGCTAGTCCGCTAACACACTAGGTATGGGGTAAGCACGTAGAAAGGACCCCAACGGGGTGTATGATCCGCACCGTCCCGCGCCTTGCCTAACCATTTCTATGCGTCCCTGCCATGAGCCTGCTGACTTCCGTATTGGGGCTTTGGTCCGCCGACGTCGGCATCGACCTCGGGACCGCCAACACCCTGGTACACGTTCGCGGGCGTGGCATCGTCCTGAACGAGCCATCCGTCGTCGCGGTGAGCAAACGCACCGGGCAGGTCCTCAGCGTCGGCACCGAAGCGCGCAGGATGCTGGGCCGCACGCCCGCCGACATCGTCGCGATGCGTCCGCTGCGCGACGGTGTGATCGCTGACTTCGAGCACACCGAGCAGATGATCAGGCACTTCATCGCGCGCGCCCACAACCGCGCGTGGCACATCAGCCATCCGCGAGTCGTGATCGGGATCCCGTCCGGCGTCACCGAAGTGGAGAAACGGGCGGTTACCGATGCGGCCACGATGGCCGGTGCACGCGAGGCGCACCTGATCGAAGAGCCGATGGCGGCGGCCATCGGCGCCGGTCTTCCAGTCCAGTCCGCGGGAGGTTCGATGATCGTCGACATCGGCGGGGGCACGACCGAGGTTGCGGTCATCTCGTTGGGCGGCATCGTGGCGGCAACGTCGGCGCGAGTCGGCGGCGACGAGATGGATGACGCGATCGTGCAGTACGTGCGCCGGAACATGGGTCTTCTCATCGGCGAGCGCACCGCCGAGGACATCAAGATCGCGATGGGCTCAGCTTTCCCGATGGCCGACGAGACGTCGTTTGTCGTCCGCGGGCGCGACCTCATCACGGGGCTGCCGAAAACGGTGGAGATGACAACGGCACACGTACGCGAGGCGCTGAGCGGCGTGCTCGTCGACATCGTGCGCGCGGTCCGCTCGACACTCGACGCGACGCCCCATGAGCTGGTCGAGGACATCATCGAACGCGGCATGGTCGTCTGCGGCGGAGGCGCGCTGCTCGCCGGACTGGACAAGCTGCTCGCGCACGAAACCCTCATGCCGGTGCGAGTGGCCGAAGACCCGCTCACCTGTGTGGTCCGCGGCACCGGCATCGTCCTCGAGGAGATCGATACTTTGAACCGGGTGCTGCTGCGCACACGGCGCGCGCGAGCCCTGCGTTCGTAGAGGGTTCCCCATGCACGGAAGCACCCGGTCGCGTTCGACGGGTCGCTTTCTAGGCCTGGCCGCGGCGATGCTCGTACTGGCGGTGCTGTCCCAGCAGTCATGGGCGGAAGGCGCCCGGGGCACAGCCAAGAGCGCGATGGCGCCGCTCGAGGCGCAGATGACGTCGCTCGCGTCGACCGTCGGGCGCGCCACCGCGATCTTCGGCGACATCGCGAGCCTGCGCGCCGAGAACCAGAGGCTGAACGCGGAAAACCAATCCTTGCAGCGCCAGCTCGCGGAGCTCAACGCGTCCGCATACGACGACAGGGAGCTTCGCCAGGCGCTCGATTTCCAGCGGTCGTTCGGTCACCGGACACTGGTCGCCGCGGTGGTCGGCCGCGGGCCTGACGCGTTCAGCCGCACGCTGCAGATCGATCGGGGCACCGACGACGGAGTGCATGCCGGCATGATCGTCGTGAGTGGAGCTGGTCTGGTCGGCCGCGTGCGCGAAGCCGGACCGCACGGCGCGATCGTGCAGACGCTGGCCGACCCGCAGAGCCGCGCCAATGTGTTCCTTTCCGGATCCGGGCTGCAGGGCACGGCCATCGGCGGCCCCGGCACGCTCCAGCTGCAGATCGAGCACCGCATTGGGGCGGTCGCGTCCAAAGGCGAGTGGGCGATCACCAGCGGCGTCGGTGGCGGTTATCCGCGTGGCCTGGTGGTTGGTGACGTTGTGATCGTCACGCACAGCGACGCGGCGACGGTCGACGCCGCGCAGATCGATTGGGTCAACGATCCCGCGTCGCTGAGCCTTGTCATCATCGTCACGGACTTCACCCCGTCATGAAGGTGGGCATCGGGTTCGTGCTGATGCTGGCCGCCGCGTTGGTCCAGGTCACGTGGGCGTCGCAGCTCGAGATCGCGGGCGCATTTCCAAACCTCGTCTTGATCGCTGTTATCGGACTGACCTGGACGCAAGGGGTGCGTGCCGGGCTCCTCTGGGCATGCGCCGGCGGCATCCTGCTCGACCTCAACGCGCCGGGACCGCTTGGACCGCACGCCCTGGCGCTGCTTCCCGGCGCTTACGCGACCGGTTTTTGGGCTCGCAATCTCGATCGTGACAGTCCACTGCACCCCGCGGGCGCGGCAGCGCTGAGCACCATCCTCTATTCGCTCGTCCTCGTCGGCGCCGACAAAGCGATCGGCATGCCCATCCCTTCTTTTCGCACCGCGCTCGCGCTCACAGTCGCCGCATCGCTGTACAACGCGGCGCTCATGCCGCTCGCGCTCGCGTCGCTGCGGCGCATAACGGTCGGCCTCCACTGGGAGACAGCGTCTTGATCGAGGATAGGGGCTTCGGCCGCTGGGTCGAGCTCGGCGGCGTCGCCCCCCGGCCGCGATGGTCGGCCAGGATGGTGGCCGCGGCCGGAATCGTGGTCCTGATGATCGGCGTGCTCTCGCTCAAGCTCACACAGCTGCAGATGTTCGACGCGTCGACGCTGGCGGGGCTTGCGCGGTCGAACACCATTCACCGCGTCGTCATCGAAGCCGACCGGGGAATCATCTACGACCGCCATGGCGTGCCGCTCGTGCAGAACACGCCCATCTGGAACCTCCAGGTCGTCCCGGCGGACCTACCCGCCGACTCACGTGAGCGCGCCGCGGAGCTTGCCACGCTCGCGACGCTGACTGGGCAGTCGGAAGACCAACTCGAAACATCGCTGGCGGTGGCCGACCAATTCGGCTCCGTGCGCCTCGGCCCGGAACTCACCGACGCCGAGCTGCTTGCCATCAACGAACGTCTGCCGACCCTGGCTGGGGCATCGCTCACGCATCGTGGGGTGCGCACTTACGTCGAGCCGCTGACCTTCGGGCACGTCGTCGGCTACGTCGGACCGCTCGACGACGCGGATCTCAAGCGCCTTCGGCCGCGCGGCTACCAGCCCGACGAGTTGGTCGGAAAGGTGGGCGTGGAAGCCGGCCTCGAGCCGCTCCTACGCGGCACCGACGGCTGGGCCGACGTCGAGGTCGATGCCCGCGGCCAGGTGGTGAGGACGATCGCGATGCAGCACGCGGTCGCGGGACAGGCCGTTTACCTGACCATCGATGCATCGCTGCAGAGGGCGACGGCGCAGGCCCTGGCGGCCGGGCTTCAACGCGATCACAAAACCGCCGGCGCGTCGGTGGTACTCGATCCGCAGTCGGGTGAGGTGCTGGCGCTGGTGAGCATGCCCGGCTACGACACCAACCTCTTCACCCATGGCATCTCCCAGGCGGATTACGACCGCCTGGTCACGAACCCAGACCGGCCCCTCCTCAATCGCGCGATCGCCGGCCAGTACGCCCCCGGGTCGACCTTCAAGATGGTCACGGCCACCGCGGGTCTCCAGGAGGGCAAGATCACCCCGCAGACGATGCTCGGCTGCCCGAGCTACCTGTCGTACGGCGGGTTACCAGGTCGCGGCGATGGTGGGCGACGTCACGCTGGCGCGCTATGCGCGCGCCTTCGGCTTCGGTCAGACCAAGGGCATCGAGATGCCCGGCGTGGAGGCTGGGCTCGTGCCCGACCGGATCTGGAAGCAGCTGCAGTGCGGCGTTCCCGACCTCGACTCCGACACGTGTCGCTGGACCCTGGGCGACACGATCACCTTTGGCATCGGCCAGTCTGCTCTCCTGACGACGCCCCTCAACCAGGCCGTGTACGTGGCTGCGCTCGCCAACGGCGGCGCCGTGATGCAGCCCACGCTCGTCCATCTGGTGCGCGACGCCTCGGGCCGCGTCACCGAAACCCAGCAGCGCGAAGTTGTCAACAAAGTGCCGGCCTCGCCCGACAACCTGCAAGCCGTGCGTGAAGGAATGCGCGAGGAGATCAACCGCCCTTACAACATGAATTACTGGTTCCGGGCCGCAGGAGTGCCCGCCGATGGCGGCGGCAAGACCGGCACCGCGCAATGGGGCGGGAGCGGGCTGGATTTGCCGACACATGCGTGGTTCGTTTTCTTCGCGCCCTACGCGCAGCCCGACGTAGCGATGTCGATATTCGTGGAGCGCGGCGAGCTGTCCGAGGTGGAAGCGGCGCCCATCGGCGTCGACATCATGAAGTTCTACAACGGCAGCCGCGCCGCCATCCACGTCACCACTCCTTTGACGACTCCTTGAGGCCGAACGTCTGGCAAAGGCTCGACCATCTCCAGCCGCTGCTCGCGGGAATGCTCCTCGTCCTCGGCCTGATGACGGTCTACAGCGCGCATGCGGATTGGATGCGGCAGGTGGTGTGGGTCGTCGTCGGCGCCGCCGCCTATGTGGCGATGGCGGCCTTCGACTACCGGCGCCTGCCCGCGCTCGCGCCTTGGCTTTACGCCGCCACGCTGGCACTGCTCCTCGCCGTGCAAATTTTTGGCCGGTCCGCACTGGGAGCACAGCGCTGGCTCTCAGTCGGCGGCTTTCCCCTGCAGCCCTCGGAGCTGTCCAAGCTCCTGCTGGTGCTGGTCCTGGCCACATACCTGGGCAGACTCGAGAAGCTGAGCTGGCGCGCTTTTGGGGGCGCCCTCGGGCTGGTGGCGCCCGCAGCCGCACTGATCCTGACCCAGCCCGACCTGGGCACGACCATCGTCGTTGTCGCGGTGCTCGTCGGGATGCTCTTCCTGGCCGGCGCTCGACTGACCCAGCTCGTGTCGCTGGCGGCGTGCGCCGCGGTGGTGCTGCCACTGCTGCCTCACCTGCTCCACGGATACCAGAGGCGCCGGCTCGAGATCTTCCTGAACCCCGGCTCCGATCCGCTTGGGGCCGGCTACAACCTGCTTCAGGCCCGCATCGCCGTCGGTGCCGGCGGGCTGTTCGGTCAGGGCTGGCTTCACGGCCTGCAGGGAGCGCTGGGCTTCGTCCCGGAGCGCGCCACCGACTTCGTGTTCGCCGTCTATGCCGAGCAGTTCGGACTCCTCGGCTGCCTGCTCCTGCTCGCCGTTTTCGGAGCCCTGCTGGTCCGGCTGCTGCGAAGCGCGGCTATGGCGCCGGACCGCTTCGGAGGCCTGGTGGCCGGCGGGGTGTTCGTGATGATCTTCGCGCAGGTGGTCGAGAACGTCGGCATGAACATCGGCCTGCTGCCGATCGCCGGCATCCCTTTGCCGCTGATCTCGTACGGGGGGTCGGCGACCGTGACCACGCTTGCCGCGCTGGGCATCGTCCAGTCGATGATGCTCCGCCGACCACTCCTGCAGCACCGCGAGAGGACCCGCCTGTCCGGTAATATCTCCGTTCGTGCCCAAGCCTGATGGATCGCTGTCGGCCGTCGTCGTCAGCGGCGGAAAGCAGTACCGCGTAGCGCCGGGAGACAAGATCCTGGTCGATCGCCTTGCCGCCGAGCTGGGCTCGTCGGTGAAGCTCGGTCCTGTGCTGCTCGTCCACGACGGCTCTGACATCAAGGTGGGCGCGCCCGCCGTCGACGGCATCGAAGTCGACGCCAAGGTGATGGCACACAGCCGCGGCCCTCGGATCGAGACTCTGCGATACAAGTCGAAGAAGCGGGTGCGCGTGCATCGAGGCGGCCGCGCCGACTACACGGCGCTCGAGATCCTGGCGGTTGGCGGCCTCACTGTGGCGACCGGCACCGCTGTTGCAGAGCCCGAGGCCAAGCCGGCGAAGGGCCGAGGCGCAAAGCGCGCGACCACCCCCAAGGTGGAGGCCAAAGCCGAGGTCGAGACCGCGGTGCCGGCGGAAGAGAAGCCGAAGCGCGCCGCGCGCAAACCAAAGCAGGACGATAAATAGATAGATGGCACACAAGAAAGGCGGGGGTTCCTCCCGCAACGGTCGCGATTCCCAGCCGAAGATGCTGGGCGTGAAGATCTACGCCGGCCAGACGGTCGACGCCGGTGCGATCCTCGTCCGCCAGCGCGGGACCCGGATCGCCCCGGGTTCTGGCGTCGGGCTGGGCCGCGACCACACGCTCTTCGCCCTCGTCCCCGGTGAGGTTCGTTACGAGCGGGTGGGCAAGGACGGCCGGCGCGTCAGCATCCTCAACAGCTAACAAGACCAAGCGGCGGGCGTTCGTCGATTCGGCGCGGGTGGTCCTGCGCGCCGGGCATGGCGGGCGCGGCTCCGCCTCGTTCCGCCGCGAGCCGTTCATCCCACACGGCGGCCCTGATGGCGGCGATGGTGGTCGCGGCGGCTCGATCGAGGTTAAAGCGACCACTCAGCTGACCGACCTGTCCCTCTACAAGCAGCAATCGCGATGGCAGGCCGACGCCGGCGCCAACGGCGCGGGCGGACGCAAGACAGGTCGCAACGGCGCCGACCTGGTGCTCGAGGTGCCGGTGGGGACTCTCGTCCTCGACGCTGAGGGTGGGCTGATCGCCGACCTTGCGCACTCGGGAGCCAATGCTGTTGTGGCGCACGGGGGCGCCGGCGGTCGCGGCAACGTTCATTTCAAGAGCTCACGGCGGCACGCTCCGGACTACGCCGAGCCAGGCTTGAAGGGTGACGAGCTCACAGTCACCTTCGACTTGAAGCTGATTGCCGACATCGGCTTGGTGGGCCCGCCGAACGTGGGCAAGTCGTCACTCCTGGCTTCGCTCACCGCCGCGAAGCCAGACGTCGGGAACTACGCGTTCACAACCCTCGATCCGGCTCTCGGGGTGGCGGAGTCAAGGGCGGGTCGGTTCGTCATCGCCGAGATCCCCGGGCTGGTGGAGGGCGCGTCGCGCGGCGCGGGCCTTGGACACCGCTTCCTGCGCCACGCCGAGCGGACACGCGTCCTCGTTTACGTGGTGGATGGCTCTACAACCAATCCATGGAAAGGCCTCGAGGATGTGATCCGGGAGGTCGAACACTTCTCACCCGAGCTGGCGAAACGTCCGTACCTCGTGGCCGTCAACAAGGTCGACCTCGAGGAGGCGAAACGACTGCGCAGGCGTTCTCGGCGGAAGGGGGTGTATTTCATCTCCGCGTTGACAGGACAGGGTTTGCCGGAGCTGCTGGACGCGATGGTCACCGCCCTCGCGGCCGCTCCCGACCCGATCACCCAGGCGCGGCGGGCGACGGTCAAGCTGACGCCGGCGACGGTGAACCTCGTCGTCGAGCGCAAGGATTGGGGTTTTGCGGTGAGCGGCAGCCGGGTCGAGCACCTCGTCTCCCATACCAACCTCGAATCCGCCGGCTCGCTGGAGCGCTTTCAAACCGAGCTCGATCGGCTCGGGGTCAATGAGGCGCTCGAGGCGGCCGGCGTCGAGGATGGCGACACGGTGCGCATCGCGGGCATCGAGTTCGAGTACCAGCCGTGAGCACGGCGCATGAACGGATCGGAGTGCTCGGCGGCACCTTCGATCCCATTCACGTCGGGCATCTGGCCGCCGCCCGCGCCGCGATGGAGTGCGCACAGCTCGACCGGGTCGTCTTCGTGCCAACAGGGCGTCCGCCTCACCGGCCGCCGACGGCAACTGAGCCTCAGCACCGACTCGAGATGACACGGCTCGCCACGTCGCCGAATCAGCGCTTCGACGTGTCGGATGTAGAGGTCCAGCGCCCCGGCCCTTCGTTCACGTCGGACACGCTTCGCGAGCTGCGAGAGCTACATCCCCAAGCCGATCTCTTCCTCATCCTTGGTTGGGATGCGGCCAGGCTTTTCAAGACCTGGCACCAGCCCGACACGGTGCGGGAGCTGGCGTCGATCGTGGTGGTGGCGCGTCCGGGCAGCGGGTCGCCGCGGCCGGCTGACCTCGAGGCTGCCGGCCTCGACAGCAACGCCGTGATCCTTTGCCTCGAGGGCACGCCCGATGTTTCGGCGAGCGGGATCCGGCATGACATCCAGGAGGGGCGATCGATCGACGGCAAGGTGCCCGCCGCGGTCGAGCGGTACATCGCGGCCCATGGCCTCTACCTTTAATAAGTTGAAAACTGGTCGGACCACGCCCCTGCAGCTGGCGCGGCTGCTGCGCGGCGCGGCGGTCGACAAGAAAGCCTGGGACGCCGTCGTCATCGACGTCCGCGACAAGACCTCCGTCGCCGACTACTTCGTGGTCTGTGAAGGCGAGACCGACCGCCAGGTCCGCGCGATCGCGGACGGCATGGTCGATGCGGCCAAGGACCGGGAGCTCAGGCCCCTCGCGGTTGACGGCTACGAGGATGCGACATGGATCCTGCTCGACTTCGACTCGGTGCTGGCTCATGTTTTCCTGCCCGGAGAGCGGTCGTACTACGACCTGGAGAGCCTCTGGGGTCGAGCCGATAAGCGCCGTCGAAAAAGTAGTCAGAACTAAGTGGAGCTGTAGGCCGGATTTATTCCGGCCGTCTCCTTGCGCGCCACCTACCAGACGCCACCCAGCGTGGCCGAGGAGAGGGGTTGGCCCGCGGAGGGGACATCTGTCCCCACCGCGATTTGCGACCTGGAGAGCCTCTGGGGTCGGGCCGATAAGCGCCGTCGAAAGGCTGTCTAGACACTTAGGATTGGGGGGCCGTGGCGCACCCCGCAAACAGCCGAGGCCGTGGCTCCCAGCCGTCGTTCGGCGACCTTGACAAGCCGCTGTACACGATCAGTGTCGCCGCCGAGATCCTCGAGACACACCCTCGGACCCTGATGCTCTATGAGGACGCCGGGCTCATCGACCCGTTTCGCACCTCCACCAACAGGCGGCGCTACTCGCAGCGCGACATCAGCAAAGTGCAGGTAATCCAGCACCTCACCCGCGAAAAGGGCGTGACCCTGGCTGGAGTCCGGCACATCCTGAGCCTGTTCGAGATCATGAAGCGTCATCGGGTGGAGCCGCCCGCCGACCTGCGGGAGGTGTTCGACCGGTACTCGCAGATTATTTAGAACCCGATTCGGCGCGTTCTGCGCCAAAAGGTGCGGTATTCAGGCTCGGCTAGAGCGCGTTTGGATCAAAACGCGCGAAATGCGCTAAGTGCTTAGTGGAGGCTCTTCAGGATCTGGATGATGGCCGGGCCGAGGAGCACGATCCAAAGCACGGGGAAGATGCAGCCCACCATCGGGAAGACCATGCGCGACGAAGCCTGGGCAGCCCGCTCCTGAGCGGTCTGGCGCTGGCGGCGCCGCATCTCCATCGCCTGCACCCTCAGCAGCCTCGGCGACGCCGGTCGACTCCGCCATGTGCTCCAGGGCCGCCATGCGCGGCCGGCCGAGACGGATCTCGCGCAGCACCTTGCCGATCTCGTCGCCGAGGGCATTGTGGAAGCGCTCGGTGATGCTCAGTAGACCCTCGTCCAGGCTCATGCCCGACTCGACGACCAGTGTCAGCAGGTCCGTCGCCTCGGCAAGCGAGCGCTCGATCTGGTGGCGCCGCTGCGAGATCCGCTGCTGCAGCCAGAGGCTCGGCGTCACATAGCCCAGCAACGCCGCGATCGCGCCCACTAAGGGCGCCACCACGATCGGCGAGATGGGTAGGCGCAGAAGGGCGCCGATCGCGAGCCCCAAGATCGCGAAGAGGGCAGCCAGGGCGTAACGGACCGCGTGGAATCCGGCCGGCGTGAGGCCGCCGGGATCGCCGGCGCGGCTCAGCTTCTGGCGCAACGGTCCGGTCGTGTGCGCCGGCAAGCGAGCGGTGAGCGGACGCGAAACCGCTTCGAGCTGCTTGAGCCAGGTTGTCCGCCCCTGCGGTGCGTGCCACCCCCCGTTGGTGGCGGCGATGGGCTTGGTCTGGTCGATGGCGATGAAATACGCGGCGACCACGATCCCGCAGATGACGCCCGCCGTGATCGCGATGAGGAACCCGGTCGACATCAGCTCACGATTGCAGCGCGGTCATGCGCCGGATGAGGAGGTTGCCGACAAGGATCAGCAGGCCCGCGATCCCGAGCAGGACGTAACCCACGAAGGTGCTCGTCATCGGCGCGAAGTAGCCGGGGACGAAGACATAGAGGCCGAGCGCGAGCAGGATCGGCAGACCCGTGATGATGGTTGCGGACGCTCTCGATTGAGCGGTGAGGACGCTCATGTCGCGCTTGGTCTGCAAGCGATCGCGAAGCGTGTCGGAGATGTTGTCGAGCACCTCAGCGAGGTTGCCTCCGACCCGGGTGTGCAGCAGGATCGCCGTGACGATGAATTCCAGGTCGGGGCTGTCGATGCGCAGCAGCAGGGCGCTGAGCGCGTCCTCGACCGACGTGCCGAGCGTGATCTCGGTGGCCACGCGCTCGAACTCGGTGGAGACAGGGGGCTGTGACTTGCTCGCGACGGTCTCCAGCGCGCGGTCGATCGCGTACCCCGTCTTGAGCGAGTTGGAGAGCAGCTGCAGCATGCCGGTCAGCTGCTCGTTGAACATGTTCTGGCGGCGACGCTGCAGGTAGTTGACCACGATCGGTGGGATCACGAAGCCGAGGGCCGCGATCACGATCGGACCGATTGAGATTCCGAACCGGAACAGGCCGATCAACGCGCCCAGCGCCACGGCGCCGATGCGGATCATCAGGTATTCCGCAGGCGTGATGTTGAGTCCGGCGCGCGCCAGGTCCTCGGTGAGCGTCGGCTTGCCCTCGGCGGTCCGCCGCAGGCTGAGGTTTTCGGCCGCGGGTCGGAGCAGCCTCTCGACCAGCTCGCGTGGGGTCGCACGCGGGGGACGCTCGGTGTCGGCCGCCCGGGTCCTCTCCTTGCGCACGCGGTCGAGGCTCCAGAAGAACACGGCGATAGCCGCCGCCATGGGGACCGCGACTGCGAGGAGGTTCGTGAGGTCCATCGGCTTTAGAAGAGAGTCGGGTAGGCCTTCTGGACCGTCTGCAGCGTGACCCCCTGCGCCGAGTTGACGTTCGGGCACCCGGGATCTGGGGTTTGGGCGCTGTTGAGGTAGTCGTGGAAGGACTCGAGCGCGTATTTGAGCGAGGCGTAGTTGACGAACCAAGTGATGATCTCGGCCTGGCACTGGGTGATGACCACCGTGAGGCTGGTGACAGACGCCGAGCCACCGGTAGACCCGTTCGTGCCCACCTTGATCACGTGCAGGTTGGTGAAGATCGTCTTCGAGGCGACCTTGCCGGCGGTCGACACGGTCGCGATCACCGAGATGTAGTCGTCAGGCTGGATGTAGTCGGCCACGCCTTGCTGTTCGCTCGTTGGGATGGTGAGCGCCACGTATCCGGACGGTATGGGCAGAAACTCCGACTGAGATCCCAGCGCCTGGCTTGGCTTGACTACCACGTTCGAGGTGATCTCCTGCCCGGTGAGGATCGTTACCAAAGGGATCATGCCCTGGACATCGGAGATTCGGTTGAAGAAGACTTGCGGGTAGTTGTTGGGTACCGGCATCCGTTTGATGTCGAGCGAGCCGGCGTCGATCGGCAGCCGGGGCTGCAGATCCTTGTTGGCAACGACCACCGACTGGTACGGGACGTTGCTCGCCGAGCTTGCATTCAGCGCTACGAGCACGAAGGCCGCGATCACGAGCAAGGCCAGCAAAATGCCGAGTAGGGTGAACGGGCGACGGGAGGTCAGGCCCCTAAAAACGCTCAAGGCCGACCCATCATAGGCAAGATATCCGCGGTGCCGTCGCTCTTAAGTCCCCCGAATCGCCGCGTCCCCAAGCGCCAATC
>MNEW01000046.1:0-1691 GCA_001917895.1 Actinobacteria bacterium 13_1_40CM_66_12 | reverse complement strand
TCTTGAAAAATCTCGGGGGAATGACCTGCCCCACCCCGACCGACGGCAACGCGTACCACAACCCGCCTTACGTCAACTCGGCCTACCCCAGCACCGCCAACCAGCCTTGGCTCTACATCTGTTACGACAACACCAACGGCGTCGACTTCACGTCACCACCGGGCGGGCAGAGCCAGCAAGACGTCAACGTGATCGTCCTTTATTCGTATGGGCCGCTGACCCCGTTGATCACCGCTCAGTTCGGCACATTCCACCTGGCCGCCAACGAGCACATCACAGTGCAGGGCCCATGAGACAGCGGCTTTCGAGGTTTCACGGCCAGCGGTCGCAGGCTCTCATCGAGTTCGCGCTGATCTCGCCCGTCCTGCTGCTGCTCCTGTTCGGAATCATCGACATCGGGCGGGCCGTCTTCTACTACGACACGTTGGGTCACGCGGCGCGCGAGGGCGCCCGCAGTGCCGTGCAGGCATCCAACCGGCTGCCCACGAACGCCGACGTGCTGACGGCCGTCACGTCGCAGCTGGTCGGCATCCCGGATTCGGCGCCGTGCCCGCAGGGGCCGATCAGCAGCGCGACCCCGCCCGACAACAGCGCGTGGGTCTACGTGACCGAGGCCAACCCGCCGTCGTCCGTGGAGACAAATCCGCCGATGAACGCCCCCGGCGGCGAGTATTCCGCAGCCGCCAGCGGACCCTGCAGCGCGACCAACCCCGCGTCTGGCAACACCCCGCTGCAGGTGACCATTCGCTTCAATCTCATCCTGATCACGCCGGTGATCGCCCAGGCCACCGCGGACCACATCATCATGACGGCCACGGCGGTCTTCCGAACCGAGTATTGATCAAGTTTCGTAGGGCTGATGCGGGGTGGAGCCTTAGGCCGGATTTAGTCCGGCCGTCCCCGAGGCGTCAGCGGGGTCAGGCCATCGTGCTGATCGCGATCATGCTGGCCGTGGTCGTGGGCATGGCGGCGCTCGCCATCGACGGATCGCGCGCATACGCCCTGCGCCGCGACCTGCAGGCCGCCGTCGATGCAGGAGCTCTCGCGGCCGGTGACAACTTCCAGCAAACGGGCAGCTATGCCTCGGCAGAGCAGGCGGCGACCACCATCTTCGGAGCCAACCTGCGCCTGTACGGCTCACCTTCCTGCTCACCGTCCTATGCATCTCCGGGCGCGAACCCTCTGACGATCACCTGCACGTTCGCCGACGGAACCGTTCTCACGGAGGTCGTATCAGGGGTGGGTGCTCAGGGGAGCGACTTCAGGTTGACCGCAGCGCGATCGCTGCAGCTCCAGTTCGCCCGCATCCTCACCAACGGTTCCAACCCGGTCATCAACGGAGCTGCATCGGGAAACGTCAACAACCTCCTCTACACGCCAACCGTCGCGGCGCTCGCTCAGTCCGGATGCGGCGGTGTCGGCGGCAGCGCGATCTCGCTCAGCGGCGGTGGCACACTGACGGTGAGCGGCGACGTGGTCGCGAGCGGGGCGATATCGGTTTCGTCGGCCGCCATGAGGGTGGCGGGCGACATCTACGCCCGCTGCCAATCAAGTGTTCCCGGAGCGCAGACCGCCTGTTACCCCAGCGGCGCTTCGGCCCCGTGCACGTATCCCGACATCGCCGGCGCCACCAGGTCGGGATACCACTACATCGATCCCAGCTACCCGCCCCCGGCAGTCGTGGGAGGAGC
>MNEW01000004.1:7850-10804 GCA_001917895.1 Actinobacteria bacterium 13_1_40CM_66_12 | reverse complement strand
CGTGAACCTCGAGGCGCCGCTGTTCGCAGGGTGCCCGGTCAGCCCAGCCTCGAGCTTCACCTTCTGCGGTGATCCCCGATTCGTCGACGGGCTGACGCTGATGGGGGCCAAGGTCGCCAACCTGGCCAACAACCACCTCACCAATTACGGCGCGGCCGGCGTCACCGCCACCGACCAGCTGCTGAACCAGCACGGAATTCTTACGAGCGGGCTGGGCCCCGTGGCGGTCATCGACGTTCGGGGCATCAAGTTCGGGTTCATCGGCTTCAACGGCGTGGGTCGCGCGATCGACCAGAACGCGTTGCAGCAGGGGATCGCACGCGCGCGCCAGCTAGCCGATGTCGTCGTCGTGCAGTTCCATTGGGGCAAGGAATACGAGCGCCAGCCGATGGCCGACCGGGGCGTGCCGACGCCCGACGATCCGGTGGGCATCGGGCACCGGGCGATCGATTGGGGCGCAGACATCGTGATCGGCAATCACCCGCATTGGTATCAGGGCATCGAGGTCTATCACGGCAAGCTGATCACCTACGCGCACGGGAACTTCATCTTCGACCAGATGTGGTCGGAGGAGACGCGCGAGGGAGTCATCGGGACGTACACCTTCTATGGGACACAGCTCGTCGCCGCGTCGTGGAAGGCGGTCCGGAGCTACGACTACGGCCAGCCGGTGTTCATGAACGCAACCGACAACACGACGGCACTCACGACCATGGAGGCCGCGAGTGACCAGCTGGCTTCCCGACTCGGCGAACCGACCACCAAACCTGTGCCTGCTCTGCCTCCGCCGCCGCCGTACGCCCCGGAGCACGCACCTACCTAATAGAATCTCAGCAACCTAACCAGGGGGTTCTACCCGTCTCACCCTACGTCCCAGCAAGCGAGCTCCACCGAATCCGCGGGCGCCGACGGCGCAGTCGCGACCGGATCGTTTTCTTCGCCACGATCGCCCTGCTCGTGGTGGGAGGCGTCACCAGCGGATTCGCGCTGGTCAAGCGCCCGGCCGGCATCATCTTCACGGCCCAGCACACGAGCGTTGAGTCGAACACCCTGGCGACGGTGCAGCGGCCGACGAACTTCGATCATTTCGATTTCTCCAGCCTCTGGCTCGCGGTCAACCCGCAGCCGGCGCTTGCGATCCACGGCCAGGCCGCGTATCTGATCGACCTCGACACGCGACAGGTGATGTGGTCGCGCGACGCTGAAACCTCGCGGGCACCCGCAAGCCTGACCAAGCTGATCACGGCCATGGTGGCTGTCGACGATGCAGGCTCGCTGGACCACCTGGTCGTCATCGGCAAAGAGGTGACGCAGGTGGTTCCCAGCGTCATGGGCCTCTCTCCAGGTGAGCGCTTGAGCGTGCATGAGCTCATCGACGGTCTCTTCCTCGACTCCGGCAACGACGCCGCCGAAGCCCTCGCGAGCGGGATCGTTCCACGTGACCGTTTCATCCGCCAGATGAACCAGAAGGCGAAGAGCATCGGCCTGACGGCCAGCCACTTCGTCAATCCCAGCGGCCTCGACGCCCCGGGACATGGAATGTCGGCGCACGACCTCGCGCACGCCGCGGCTTACCTGGACCAGTACTACCCGGCGCTGGCCGCGATCGCCAACACCAAGGACGTCGCCATCGCCGCCACCTCGCAGCACAAAGCCTTCTACCCGCACAACCTGAACCCGATGCTCTGGAGCTATCCCGGAGCCACCGGCCTCAAGACCGGGCTGACCGACGCCGCCGGCGGCTGCATGATCGCCACGGCGACGCGCGGCAACCGGCATCTGATCGCCGTCGTCCTCAACGCCACCCACCACTCGGCGGATGACGCGACCTTGCTGCTCAACTACGGCTTCAGCACGCAGACGCGACTTCCGTTGCCACCATGGCCGCAACCATCCCCGGCGACAGGGAGCGCTTAGACTTCCCGGACGTGATTCGGCTTGTGGGCCTGAGCGCGCAAGAAGTGCTCGACTCGCGCGGCAATCCGACCGTATCGGTCACTGCCACCACGGAGTCGGGCAGCGCCACCGCGATCGTCCCGTCTGGAGCGTCCACGGGAAAGCACGAGGCGCTAGAGCTGCGCGACGGAGACGCGAACCGCTATGGGGGCAAGGGAGTCCTCAAGGCGGTCAGCAACGTCGAGAAGACGATCGCCGTGCACGTCGTCGGCATGGACATCTCCGACCAGGCCGCCTTCGATGCCGCACTGATCGGCCTCGACGGAACCGTCGACAAGTCGCGCCTGGGGGCGAACGCGATTCTCGGCGTTTCGCTGGCGGCGGCGCGCGCGGCCGCACAGGCGAGCGAGACGCCTCTCTACCGCTACCTGGGCGGCGCCCAGTCCCACCTGCTGCCGCTCCCGATGGCCAACATCCTCAATGGGGGCGTGCACGCGGACACGTCGGTCGACCTGCAGGAGTTCATGGTGTGTCCCGTCGGGGCGCCGTCGTTCGCGGAGGCGCTGCGAGCCGTTTCCGAGGTGTACCACGAGCTGAAGCGCATTCTGAAATCGCAGGGCCTCTCGACCGCAGTCGGGGATGAAGGAGGCTTCGCGCCCGACCTGGCATCGAACGAAGACGCCTTGAAGCTCATCGTCGAGGCGATCAGGCAGGCCGGTTACAAGCCTGGTGAGGAGGTCGCGCTGGCAATCGACGTGGCCGCCAGCGAGCTCTACGCCGACGGCGCCTACAAGCTCGCCGGCGAGGGCGTGGCATTCACCGCGCTCCAATTCGTAGACCTGTACGAGAGATGGATCACCAGCTACCCGATCATCAGCATCGAGGACGGAATGGCCGAGGACGATTGGGAGGGATGGAAGCTGCTCACCGACCGGCTGGGGAGCAAGGTACAGCTCGTCGGTGACGACATCTTCGTCACCAACGTCGGACGCCTCGAGAAAGGGATCGAAAGCGGGATCGCCAACTCGATCCTGGTCAAGGTCAACCAGATCGGGACG
>MNEW01000004.1:0-7794 GCA_001917895.1 Actinobacteria bacterium 13_1_40CM_66_12 | reverse complement strand
GTCGCCAAGTACAACCGGCTGCTGGCGATCGAGCGCGAGTTGGGGTCGGGTGCGTATTACGCGCAGGGCTCGAGCCTGCCGTGAAAGAGGCATCGCGGGCGGTACACGCCGGCCGCGAACTGGTTGCCCGGAGTCCGCTCGCGCCTGACCTGAGCCCGGCGGCGGTGCACGTGTACACCGACCTCGATGACTACGACGCCGTCGCCCGCGGAGACCGCCCCGGGCATTACTACGGCCGAAACTCCAACAGCAACCGCACGATGCTGGAGCAGGCGGTGGCCGAGCTGGAGGGCGCGGAGGCCGGCATCGCCACCGCTTCCGGGATGGCGGCGCTGCATGTTGCGATCCTCGCGCTGGCGCCGAAGCCGGTCACGATCCTGGCCACGCGCGAGTTGTACGGAGGCACCCTCGCGCTGATCCGCCAGGACCTCGAACCCGCCGGGTATGAGGCCAACTTCATCGACATGACGGACCTCGAGACGGTGCGTCGCTCGATCAGCGGCGCCGGGCTGGTGCTGGTGGAGACGATCACCAACCCGCTGTGCCGGATGCCGGACGTCGAGGTCATCGCAAGCGTTGCTCGCGACCACGGCGTGCCGCTGCTCGTCGACAACACCTTCGCGACTCCCATCCTGTTCCGACCTCTCGAGGTAGGCGCGACCGCAGTCATGCACAGCGCCACGAAGTACATCGGCGGTCACTCCGACCTCGTCGCCGGTGTCGTCGTCGGTGACGCCGCCACAATCGCCGCGGCGCGGGCGCGCTCGGTGCGCACTGGAAGCACGCTCGGGCCGTTCGATGCCTGGCTGGCATTGCGCGGGCTGCGAACCCTGGACGTGCGCATGCGCAGGCACAGCGACAACGGCCTTGCGCTGGCGCGAGCCATGCGCAAGATGCCGGGCGTCGCGCGCGTCCATCACCCCTTGCTGGACGGCTCGCCGTCCTACGACGTCGCCAAAGCTGGTCAGGTTCGCCGCCAGCCTTGGGGGCCTCGAGACCACGATTTCGTACCCGGAGATAACCTCGCACCGAGCCTTGAGCCCAGAAGAGCGCGCCGAGCTCGGAGTGGGACCGGGGACGGTGCGGGTGTCGGCCGGCATCGAGGCGGCCGAGGACATCGTCGCCGACTTCGCCCAAGCCTTATCCGCTTAGGTGGCCGCTTACACGCTGGTGCAGCTGGTCGAGGTCCTCGTTTTCGGCGCTGTGCTCCTCTTCGGCGTCATGGTTCGCTCTCCATCGATCGCCATCCTTGGCGGGGGGTTCTTGATCGGCAAGGCGGTCCTCAACATCCTGGCGCCGGAGGGCGGCACGGTCTATCGGCGTTCGGTGATCGGCTACGCGCTCGGAGGCCTCTATGCCCTGATCGGAATCATCGCCGCCCACTTCCTGACCTAAACCGACGCCCGCGATATGCCGGCGAGGGCAATGTTCTTAAATTCGAATTGCAATGAGTAGGCCAAGGCCATCCGCGCCGACTTCCCGGCACAAGGGCCGAATGATAAACCGGGCGCAGCGATGGTTTTGGACCCATTCGTGGCAGAGACGGGAGCGCGAGGCATCAGAGGATGTCCGTCTGGGTCGCGTCCGAACTCATAAAACAGAGGGCGATTTCCTCGGCAGCCTCGAGACGCACTAAGAAGTGACCTGCTGACCTTTCATTCGCCCCTATCTACTGGAATCGGCGCGACCCAGACCATGGTTCCTATCCTGTTTACATGCAGCGGACCGTGAGCCCGGACATCGTCAGGCTGATCGGCAACACGCCGCTGCTGCGGGTGAAGCTTTTTGAGCGTGACTTTCCGAGAGTCGAGGTCTACGCGAAGGCCGAATGGTTCAACCCGGGCGGATCGGTGAAAGATCGCGCCGCGCTTTCAATGATCGAGGACGGCGAGCGGACCCGGGCCCTCACGCACCGCAAGACGATCATCGACTCCACCTCAGGCAACACCGGTATCGCATACGCGCTGGTCGGCGCGGCCAAAGGCTATCGCGTGAGGCTCGTGATGCCTGGCAACGTGAGCGCCGAGCGCAAAGCGCTGGTCACCGCCTATGGAGCTGAGATCGTTTACAGCGAGGCAGGCGAGGGATCCGACGGCGCGATCCTGATGGTCCGTGAGCTCGTCGGGATGGACCCCGACAAATACTTCTATCCCGACCAGTATTCGAATCCCGCCAACCCCCGAGCCCATTACGAGGGGACGGCGGTCGAGATCCTTGCGCAGACCCCCGGACGAATCACGCATTTCATCGCCGGACTCGGGACCACTGGGACCTTCGTAGGAACGTCGCGACGGCTGAAAGAGCACGACGCATCCATCCACACGATCGCCGTCCAACCCGAAGACTCCTTCCATGGGCTCGAGGGCCTCAAGCACATTCCCACCGCCATCGTCCCGAAGATCTGGGATGCGAGCGTCGCGGACGAGATCTGGGGCAGCCCGACCGAGCCCGCTTACGACCTGGCGCGCGCGGTCGCCAGCACCGAAGGTCTGCTGGTCGGACACTCGAGCGGCGCGGCGCTTTGGGCCGTGCGGCGCCTGGCCGAGACCGTCCGCGAGGGCGTGGTCGTCACCGTCTTCCCCGACTCGGGCGACCGCTATCTGTCAACCGGCCTCTACGGGCGCAAATGAAAATCGACCGGAAGGCGTTCGAGGCGATCCAGGCGCATGGCGCCGAGGGTTACCCCGATGAGATCTGCGGCCTCATGCTCGGCAGCGATCACGTCGTCACCGATGTTCGGCGTGCCCGCAACATCATCGTCGATCGATCGCGCGACCGTTACGAGATCGATCCACTCGACCAGATCCGGATACAGCGTGAGGCGGACGCGGCGGGCCTCGACGTCATCGGCTATTACCACAGCCATCCCGACCACCCCGCCCAGGCCTCTCGGTTCGACACCGAGCGCGCGTGGGCGGGCTACGTCTACGTCATCGTCTCCATTGAGAAGGGCAAGCCGGTCGATGCGAACGCGTTCGTCACCGACCAGGATGGCGGTCCCTTCCACGCCGAGCCGCTAGAAATCAGCTGACCTCGCCGTCCTGGCTCAACCGCAACGTCCTCGGCATCGGGATCGCCGATCTGGCCGCCGATGCCAACTACGAGATGGTGTTCGCGGTCCTTCCGCTATTCATAACCGCCGGCCTCGGCGCTCCGGCGCTCGCCGTCGGGATCGTCGAGGGCGTGGCCGACGGCTCGTCGGCGGTCGTCAAGCTCTGGAGCGGCTGGTACAGCGACCGCATCGCGTGGCGCAAGCGCCTCGCGGTCGGCGGTTATGGAACGACGGTCGTCGGGCTCGGCCTGCTGATCGCGGTCGACAGCTGGCCTCAGGTGATCATCGCCCGCGCGCTGGCGTGGATGGGCCGCGGGCTGCGGCAGCCGATCCGCTCGGCGATGCTCGCGGGGTCGGTCGGCAAAGCGGACCTGGGCAAGGCGTTCGGGTTCCACGAGGCGCTCGACACCGCCGGCGCGTTGCTCGGTCCGGCAATCGCCCTCGTCCTGCTCTCAGCCGGCCACGGGTTCCGTACCGTGTTCGCGGTCGCGTTGATCCCGGGTGTCGTGGCTGTGACGCTGTTCGGCATCCTCACGCGAGATCCGCGACACGAACGCTCTGAGCCCGTCTCGCTGCGAGTGCCGATGCCGGAGGCCTTCTGGCGGTTGATCGCGGCCGTGGCCGTGTTCGGGGTCGGCAACTTTGCAACCGCATTCTTCACGCTCCGCGCCGCCCAGATGCTCCAGCCTGAGCTGAGCCGCCCAGCGGCGTTGTCGGCCGCCGTCGGTTTTTACCTCGCGCACAACGCGGTGGGGGCGGCGGTGTCTTTCCCCGCCGGGTGGCTGGCCGACCGCATCGGCAAGGCGCCGGTCTTGGCCTCGGCCTACCTGACCTTCGCCGCCGCTTGTGTGGTCGGGATGCTCGGCCATGGCTGGCTCGCGGTGATGTTTCTGGCACTGCTCGTGGGCGCCCAGAACCCGGTCGTCAGCTCGGTGGAGGGCTCGCTCAGCAGCTCGATCGTGGAGGAGCGACGCCTCGGCACGGCGTTCGGAGTGCTCAACGCGGTCAACGGCGTGGGCGACCTCGCTTCGAGCCTGGTGGCGGGCGTGTTGTGGACGCTGGTCAGCCCGGCCGCTGCTTTTGGCTTCGGCGCGGCGTTGTGCGCAGGCGCGGCCTCGGTCCTCGTGCTTCGTCCGCCGCGACCAGTTCCTTGACGAGCGGCGTGCTGAAACGAGGCAGAACCCTGCGTTCTCCAAGCCAGACTCGCAGTCGCTCCGCCTCGGAATCCACGGCGGTCCGGGCATCGCGGCCGATGTCTTCGAGCAGGCGCAGGACGATCTCGCCGTCCGGTCGCTGAGCCCAACCGCCGACGACGCGGCCGTCCCACCAGATCGTCGGTCCCGCGTTGCCAGAGCGATCGAACAAGGCGGAACGGTAAGCGCCCAGGTACCAGTCGCGCCCGGCCCAACCCATGACGGTTGGATCGAGGCCCGCCAGCAGGGAGGCGAACGGCTCCGGACGCCGGGTGGGGCCGAGGTCGTCCGAGAGGGCGATCCCGGTCACACCGTCGAGCTCGACCTCGACCGGAGCGACCTCGGTGAGGGCCCGCCGGACTTCGCCGAGGGTCCAGCCGGTCCACCAGCGCACGTCGTCGACCGTCGCGGGCCCGAAGGCTTTGAGCCACCGGCGGACGAGCTCGGCCTGGGCCGCATGGATGGTCCATTCCGTCAGGGCCTCGCCCAACCACGACTCGGTCGTCGACCAGGACCATTGCGTGCTGAGCCAGCCTCCCCGGGGACGGCCGCGCATCAAGCGCCCGTCAACAGCCAGCAGGCGAAGGATGAATGGGGTGAGGCTGACTCGAGCCTCGTTCCTCGTCCCTTCGGCCAGCAGCAGGTGATGCTTGAGGAGCGGCACGTCATGGGACACCTGAACCGCAGTAGCGCTGGTACGCGCCGCCACGGCATTGAACGCCAACTCCTCTTGCTTGTGCAGCCAGGTGGCGCCGTCTTTCGCGACACCGGACTTCTCGATCCGCTGCACGAGCTGCTTTCGCTGCACTTGGCCCACGGAACGTGCGCACGCGGCCAACGCGATGGCTGCGAGGTCTGGTGGCAAGACGAACGCCGTCCGGCGCATGACCAGCACGCGGACCAGCGAGCGGTCGTCGTAGAGCTCGCGTTCGATGCTTGCAACGTCCGCGTTCTTCATGCGCGCCCACGCCGCGACGAACACCGTGGCTGGGTCGGTGCTGTGCAGGCCGACGATGTCGCGCGCCACCTCGGTGGCGGTGTTGACGCGGCTTCCAGGTGCCAGGCGATGGCGCCGTGCCAGCCGCGCGCGACGTTCCTCGACGGTGAAGCGCCGGGTGGTTAAGGCGTCAACCCGTGTGTGGGGTCGTAGACGCCGCGGTCGACTTGCCCGTGCCTACTTCATCGAGGCAGCCCGGACAGCGACCGTGCATCCGTCCGAGCGGGTCAACGGCCCATCCGATCGATGCATATCCGCGCCCGCACAACGCGCAGGGGGCAGGGGCGAACGGTGAAGTCCCCAGACGGTATACCTCACGGTTCAGACGAGACCACAAACCGACCGGATTGGTTGGCATGCAAACGACCCGGGCTAACGGTACTCCACAACGCTGTTGATTGAAAGCTGGCCTAATTGAAGGTATGTCGAGGCCGATCGTCGCCATCGTGGGTCGTCCCAACGTGGGCAAATCGACCCTGTTCAATCGCATCCTGGGCTGGCGCAAGGCGATCGTCGACTCCCAGTCGGGGCTGACGCGCGACCGGCTGTACGGCGTCGCGGAATGGAGCGGGCGAGAGTTCACGATCGTCGACACCGCGGGCCTCGACATGGACTCGGCCAAGGACGAATCGCGCGCGGCGATCGAGGCCCAGACCAGGGTCGCGATCGATCAGGCCGATGTGATCGTGCTCCTCCTCGACGTCCGTGAAGGCCTCACGGCGATCGATCGAGAGATCGTGGGCCTGCTGCGCCGTTCGGGGCGCCGCGTCCTCGTCGCCGCGAACAAAGCCGACTCGCCCAACGACCGGCACTTCGCCCACGAGATCCATGAGCTCGGCTTCGACGAGCCGAGCCTGATCTCGGCCCAGCATGGGCTGGGCATCGGCGATTTCCTGGATCGGGTCATCGGGCAGCTGCCGGAACCATCGGAAGAGCCGGCGCCCGACTCGAAAGCGGACCGGCTCGCGATCATGGGCCGACCGAACGTCGGCAAGTCATCACTGCTGAATGCTTTGTTGGGCGACGAGCGCGCGCTGGTGAGCCCTCTGCCTGGGACCACACGTGATCCGATCGACACCGAGCTGGTCTTCGACGGCGTGCCGGTGGTGCTCATCGACACGGCCGGCATCCGGAGAAAATCGACGGCCCGCGACCAGCTCGAGCGGTACAGCCTTCTGCGCGGCATCCATGCGATGGAGCGAGCCGACGTCGTGCTGCTGGTGCTCGACGCATCCGCCGGCGTGCTGGCGCAGGACCAGCATGTGGCCGGCTACGCGCTCGAAGCCGGCAAAGGGCTGGTGATCGTGGTCAACAAGATCGATCTCGTCGAACCGGCTATGCGCAAGGCCGCTTACTGGCGCACCGTGCTCACGGGGAGGTTTAAGTTCGCGCCGTTTGCGCCCATCGTGACCCTTTCGGCAAAAACGAAGGAAGGCATCCAGTCGCTGATTCCGGCGGCCCTCGAGGTGGTCGGCCACCGCCGCACCAAGATTCCGCCCAACGAGCTCAACCGGGTGCTCCGGCAGGCGTTCGTCGACCATCCGCCCCCGAGCTTCAAGGGCCGCCGCCTCAAGCTGGGTTATGCCACCCAGGCGGCGTCAGAGGCCCCGACTGTGGTGATGTTCGTCAACGACGTCGGGCTGCTGCACTTCTCCTACCGCCGGTACCTCGAAAAGGCGATCAGGGAGCGGTTCGGGCTCTCGGGCAACCCTCTCAAGCTGGTGCTGCGCGCGGGTACGGACAAGCGCACGGCTGCCAAAGCCCGGACTTAGGTCGTTTACATTTCGCTCACGTCACCCGGACATCCGGATGACGGGATGGTGATGTATTGATGGTATGGCCGGTTTGAGCTTCAAGGTCCTGGTCGTCGATGACGAGGCGCACATCCTGGAACTGACTCGCCTGTATCTCTCGCGCGAGGGTTATGACGTGGAGGGAGTGGGGGATGGGACACAGGCCCTGGCCCGGTTCGGCCAGGTCAAGCCCGACCTCGTGATTCTCGACATCATGCTGCCCGGGACTGATGGCCTGACCATCTGCAAGGAGATCCGCAAGCAGAGTCAGGTGCCGATCATCATGCTGACCGCGCGCGACGAGGTGACCGACAAGGTCGTCGGTCTCGAGGTCGGCGCCGACGATTACCTCACCAAGCCGTTTCATCCGCAGGAGCTGGTGGCGCGAGCCAAGGCGCTTCTGCGGAGGGCGCGGCTCGAGCCCGACCAGCCGAAGCTGATCCGGGCGGGCAAGCTCGAGGTCGACCTCGAGCGCCACGAGGTGCGCCAGGGCGTCGCGCGGGTGCAGCTCAGGCCGAAGGAGTTCGACCTGCTCGCGCTGCTGGCGCGCCACCCCGGGCGTGTATTCCAGCGCAGCGAGCTCCTGGACCTGGTATGGGGCTACGACTTCCCGGGGTACACGCGGACGGTCGACGTTCACGTCCAGCAGGTCCGCGAGAAGCTCGCCGCCGCGAAGATCTGGGACCCGAGCATCCAGACGGTGTGGGGCGTCGGCTACCGGCTGGAGCTGGCGGCGAGCTGAGCCTCCGACTCCGGCTA
>MNEW01000065.1 GCA_001917895.1 Actinobacteria bacterium 13_1_40CM_66_12 | reverse complement strand
TCGGAAGCGAGATGGTGGGCACGCCGATTGTGAAGGTGAGGCCGTTTCCGCGATAGAAACGGCGCAGGCGCTCGGCCGGCGGGCCGGTGAAATCCCGCCGGTCGAAATGTTCGCCCTCTTCCAGAACGATGACCTTGAGGCCGGCCTCGGCAAGCTCTTTGGCAGCGACCGCGCCACCCGCACCGCTGCCGACGACGACCACGTCCGTCGACTCGTAGAAGCCTGGCTCAGGTTGCTCGACCGGAAGCTCGATGACACCCGGCTCGCGCTCGACCTTCTTATATGGCTGCGCGTCGTAGCCGATGAGCGGCTTGATGCGGTCGTCCGAGCAGAAGAACATCAGGATCAGCGCCTTGAGCGCGATCAGCGTCTCGCGACGCTGGCGGATCTTCGATGTCTCGCAAGCGACGAGGTAAGACTCGCGCGGTTGCGCGCCGAGCAGGCGGAACGGGCGCAGATGGCGGCTGAGGATCGACGAGAGGTTGAACGCCGTCAGCATGACGTTGACCGTCCGTCGGGTGCCGGGCGCGCACCGGTCGAGGTACGCCTCGAGCTGGCCCGCGACGTTGACGTCGCTCGCCCCCGGCTCGAGAGCGCCGCCGCGGGGCAAGATCGAATCCGCCAGGGCGACCAGCGTCGCACGGCGGGCGGCGGTCAAAGACATGCCGTGCGATTATGGCGTCGCTGTGCCGGCGGCATCCCAGCGCCTTCGACTGCTGCTTCGGATCTGGACCGTGATCTTCGCGCTGGGCGCCTTCGACTTCTTCGTCTTCCCCTATCTGACCGTGCGGATCCTGAACTCCACCGCAAAGTCGTTGGGCATGCACGAGGTCGCGGCCCTCGAGGCCGGCCAGGACTTCTGGCTGACGCTGGCCGTCCCTTACATGATCCTGGTCGCGGCGTTTTCGTGGGTCGCGCAGCGTGGTACGCGAATTCAGGCCCAACCTGTTCAGTTCCTGTTGCTCGCCAAGGCGTCGAGCTCGCTCATCTCGCTGGCTCTCTTCCTATTCGGGGGCTTCGCATACCCGTTTCTGGCCAACTTCCTCCTCGACGGTGCGATCGTCTTGATAACCTTCTGGTTCTATCGGGCCGCTCGCGCCGAGCTGGTTTTCCCCGCGCAATAGCTAGCACCTGCTAGCATTTCTTCGGAAATGCCTAGTTATCGCCTCGGACAGGCCGCGAAGATGCTCGGGGTCAGCGCCGATACGGTCCGCCGCATGGTCGACGATGGCCGCCTGCGCGCAGCGCGCAGCTCCGGCGGCCAGCGCCTTGTGGACGGCGCCTCGCTGGCTCGGCTGGCGAAGCCCGACGGGAAGAAGCCGGCGGAAGTCGTGGTCGCGCAATCGGCGCGCAATCGGTTTCCCGGCATCGTCACCCGCGTGGTCAAGGATCGGGTCGCGGCGCAGGTGGAGATTCAGGCCGGGCCGCACCGGTTCGTATCTCTGCTGACGGCAGAGGCTGTCGACGAGCTCGACCTCAAGCCCGGCATGCCGGCGATCGCGGTGGTCAAGGCGACCAACGTCGGAGTGGAGCTGCCTCGTGACTAGAACCATGGTCGCGATCCTCGCGGCCGGAATCATGAGTGCCTGCGGCTCGGGCACGACCACGTGCGCCATTCAGACGTCGTGCGGTGTGGGACCGCCCCGCACGACCCTCACGGTGTTCGCGGCCGCATCGCTCCAGCCGGCGTTCGACAAGATCGGCGCCAAGCTGCTGAGCACCCAGAACTTGGCCACGACCTTCAGCTACGCGGGCACCCAGACGCTCACGACTCAGCTCACACAGGGCGCGCCCGCCGACGTATTCGCCTCGGCTGACGTCGCGCACATGACGACGATCCATTCGGCGGGCCTCCTCTACAGCCAGTCGGTGCTGTTCGCGCACAACCGACTCGAGATCGCGGTCGCGAAAGGCAACCCCAAGGGCGTCCATTCGCTCGCCGACCTCGCGAGATCAGGGTTGGTCGTGGTGCTGGCAGACCCGTCGGTGCCCGCGGGCAAGTACGCGGCCCAGGCGCTGGCCAAAGCCGGGGTCACCGTCCATCCCGCGAGCCTCGAGCAGCAGGTGACAGGAGTTCTGAGCAAGGTCGCGCTCGGCGAAGCTGATGCCGGCATCGTCTACCACAGCGACATCGTCAGCAGCGGCCAGGTCGATTCGACTTCGTGCTATCGACCGATGGCCAGTCGATCCTGACTGCCGCCGGCTTCCAGGGCATGTGAAAAGAACCAGAGTCCCACCAGCCATCGGGCTGCTGGCGGCACTTGGGCTCCTTCTCTTCCTTCTTCCTCTCGCCGGCCTCATCGTTCGCGCGCCATGGGACCAGGCGCTGCGCGAGCTCGCCGATCCCACAACCACGACAGCACTTGGGCTATCGATCTTCTGCTCGTTGACCGCGACCGCGATCGCGCTCGTGCTGGGGATACCGCTGGCGATCATCCTGGCCCGCACGCGAGGAACGCTGCGCAACATCCTGCGCGCGCTGACAACGCTGCCGATGGTCCTGCCGCCGGTCGTCGGCGGCGTCGCCCTGCTGCTTGCGTTCGGGCGCCGCGGGCTGGTCGGCTCGCTCCTCAACCAGTGGTTCGGCATCCAGATCCCGTTCACGACCGCGGCCGCGGTCATGGCCGAGACATTCGTCGCGATGCCGTTCCTGGTCATCGCGGTCGAGGCCGGGCTCCGCTCGCTCGACCACCGATATGAAGAGGCGGCGCGCTCGCTGGGCGCCGGCTACTGGCGGGTCTTCACGCGGGTCACCCTGCCTCTGCTGCGGCCGGCCATCTTCTCGGGCGCCGTGCTCTGCTGGGCGCGGGCGCTCGGAGAGTTCGGTGCCACGATCACTTTCGCCGGCAACTTTCCCGGCCGCACGCAGACGGTGCCGATCGCGGTTTACCTCGCGCTCGAGACCAAGCCCGAGGCGGCGATCACGCTCAGCCTCATCCTGCTCGTGGTCTCCGTGGCGATCCTCGTCGGCATGCGTGACCGCTGGCTGGGGGCGCTGTGACCCTCGAGGCCTCGGTACGAGTCCGCCGCGACGGCTTCACGCTTGACGTCGAGCTGTCCGCCGCCGCTGACGAAACGGTCGCGGTGCTAGGTCCCAACGGGGCCGGGAAGACCACTCTGCTGCGAGCGCTGGCGGGCCTGGACGAGATGGAAGGCCGAGTGGTTCTCGATGGCGAGGTCCTGGACGACAGCGCAAGTGGGGTGCACATACCCGCGGAGCGCAGGAGAGCCGGCCTCGTGTTCCAGGACCATGTCCTCTTTCCGCACCTGAGCGCGGTCGAGAACGTCGCCTTCGGCCTGCGCGCGCAGGCCCGGCCGCACGCGGCCGCTATCGCTCGTAGGTGGCTCAACGAAGCCGGCCTCGGAGAGAGAGCGGACGCTTTGCCCCGAGCGCTGTCTGGCGGCCAAGCGCAGCGCGTCGCCCTTCTGCGCGCGCTCGCGACCGAGCCGAAGCTCCTTCTGCTGGACGAGCCGCTGTCGGCTCTCGACGTTTCCGTCCGCGCGGAGGTGCGCCGCGAGCTGAGCAAGCAACTCGCCTCCTTTCATGGCGTGCGCCTGCTCGTGACCCACGATCCCCTCGAGGCAATGGCGCTGGCGGACAAGCTCGTCGTGGTGGAACACGGCTTAGTGGTGCAGTCCGGCACGCCCGGTGATGTGACCGCCCGACCCCGATCGCGCTTTGTCGCCGACCTTGCCGGGGTCAACCTGCTCCGAGGCCGCGCACACGGAGACCATGTCGCCCTACCAGCCGACGCCTCGCTGGCGGTGGTGGATGCGGGCACCGGCGACGTCTTCGCAGTCGTCCATCCGCGTGCTGTGGCGCTGTATCGATCGCGGCCGGATGGCACGCCCCGAAACGTTTGGCGCGGACAGGTCGACACCGTCGACCTGGAGGGCGAACGCGTTCGCGTCCGGGTCGTCGGCCCCGTCCCGCTGGTGGCCGAGGTCACCCGCGCCGCGGTTTTGGAGCTCGGCCTCATTGCCGGCGCCAGCGTCTGGATGGCGGTCAAGGCGACCGAGGTTTCCGTCTACCCGGCGTAGGGCATAAACGGGGCTCGCGCCACCCTTCCCGAATCGTTGTAATCTTGTAAGCACCATGAACGAAGCCCCTACTGCCGTATCCGAAACCGAGGCGCTCGACGCCTACTCGTCGACCGTGACCGCAGTTGCGCAGCGCGTGCTCCCATCGGTCGCAAGCCTCCGCGTCCGGCGCAGCAGCCGATCTTTCGACGGCGGCGCCGGCTCGGGTGTCGTGATCACGCCCGACGGGTTCCTGGTCACGTCCGCTCACGTGGTCGCGCAGGCCGGTGCAGCCACGGCTTCGTTCATCGACGGCTCCGAATATGAGCTTGATGTTGTTGGCGCCGATCCCCTCTCCGACCTCGCCGTCGCCCGAGCGCGGGCAGCCACGCTGGAGCCGGTCCAGATCGGCAACGCGGACAACCTGCGCGTCGGCCAGCTGGTGGTCGCGATCGGAAACCCGATGGGTTTTTCGGGATCCGTCACGTCGGGGGTCGTCAGCGGGTTAGGCCGCTCGCTGGCGACCGCAGACGGTAACGGGCACCGCCGTTTCATCGAAGACGTGATCCAGAGGATCAACACCGCGGTCGCAGGGATGGGACTTGGTCTGGCGGTGCCGATCAACAAGACGACGCAGGCCATCCTGGCCGCGCTGATGAAGAGCGGGCGCGTTCGCCGGGCCTTCCTCGGCATCGCCGGCGGCACCCGGCCTTTGCCTCCCGCCATGGCGCAGCGCCTCGGCCGCAAGGCAGGCGTGGAGGTGCAGGAGGTGGTCGCGGGCAGTCCCGCGGCTGCGGCCTCGCTTCGCGGCGGAGACATCATCGTCTCGGTCGGCGACGTGGCCGTCGGCAAGGCGGGCGATCTGCAGCGCTTGATGGTCGAGGCGCAGATCGGGTCGAAGCTCGGCCTGTCCATCCTGCGCGGCGGCAAGCTGATGACCGTGGAAGTCGTTCCGGTGGAGCTCGCTTAGACTCCCGATAGACTTGCGGCCATGGCGAAGCAGATTCGCGACCTGCTTCGTGCCGAAGTGCAGGACGGACGTTTTCGGCTCGCCGACGTCGATCCCGCATCGACTCCCGGCCTCAAGCACAAGAAACAGGCGCTGAAGGACCTCCCAAAGCAGCACGCGACACTGTTCAAGCTCCAGGACGAGCTCTACGCGGAGCACAGGCGCGCGCTCCTGATCGTGCTGCAAGGCATGGACACGAGCGGGAAGGACGGCACCATCACCCACGTGATTGGAAACCTGAACCCGCAAGCGGTCCAGATCACACCCTTCAAGCAGCCGACCCCCGAGGAAAAACGCCATAGCTTCCTGTGGCGGATCCGCCGTCGCCTCCCGGACGTCGGCGAGGTCGGCATCTTCAATCGCTCTCATTACGAGGACGTGCTCATCGTGCGGGTGCACGGTCTGGCTCCCCTGAACGTCATCGAGCGCCGTTACGAGCTCATCAACCGCTTCGAGAGGCAGGTCAACCAGCAACGAACGAAGATCGTCAAGATCTGCCTGCACATCTCATACGACGAGCAGCGGAACCGGCTCAGCGAGAGGCTCAAGGATCCCGACAAGCAGTGGAAGTTCAGTGAGCACGACATCGACGAGCGGGCGTACTGGGACGATTACCAGAGCGCCTACAGCATCGCACTCACGCGCTGCTCGACGAGATGGGCGCCCTGGTACGTGGTCCCCGCCAACGACAAGAATTACCGCAACTGGGCCGTGTCAAGGATCCTGATCGAGACCCTGAAGGAGATGGATCCCCAATACCCACACCGCAGGCTCGACGTTCCGCGGCTGCTGAAACGCCTGCAGGCGTGAGCTCTAACGGACGTGAAAGACTGTTGACGTGAACCGAGCACGCCTCGTCTCAGCATTGGTGGCCGCCGTCATGGTCGTCGCTTGCGATTCGAGCGGCGGAGGTGGCGGTGCGACCAACTCATATGCAGGCAAGACGATCAAGCTGGGCGCGGACCTCTCCGTGACGGGCGCCGGAATTCTCACCGGGGTCCAAAGCAGGAACGGCATGCAACTGGCAGTCGACCAGATCAACAAGGCCGGCGGGGTCCTCGGCGCCAAGATCGTTCTCCATGTCAACGACGACGCCTCCGACCCCGCACAGTCGGCAGCTGCGGCTCGGACCATGATCCAGCAGGATCAAGACCTGGCGCTTCTCGGCCCCACTCTTTCCAGCTCCGCAGTGATGGTCCATCCCGTCGCCGAGAGCCTGAAGACACCGATCCTTGCGGTGAGCACCCCCGGGACGCACATCGTTCCCGACTGCCTCTTCCCGCAGACCACTCCGTGCCGCTACGTCTTCCGCGACAGCCTCGGCGAGCAGGCCGCCATTCCGGACAACATCCAGTCTTACGCGGCCGATGCGCATCCGAGCACAGGTGTGCTCTTCGTCACGCAAGACGACAGGCTCTCCAGCGACGACGGCAAGATCGTCCAGGACACAGTCGGCACATACAAGATCACGCTGCTCAAGACGATCGCGTTCAGCACAACAGAAGCGCACCTGTCGTCCTTGGTGGCCCAGGGCGTGAAGCTGAAGCCCGACGTGATGTTCATATCTTCCCCAGGGGGCATCCCGGCCGAGATCATGGTCGACGCTCGCCAACAGGGCTGGCAAGGCCAGTTCCTGGGCGGCAGCGACTTCAACACAGCAGTGTCAGCGCAGGCGGGAACAGCCGGCACCGGCGCGCAGAGCGCAAGCGCGTGGTACCTCGGCAACTCCTTACCGTCCAATACAGAATTCGTGGCCGCTTACACGACCGCGTACAAGAGGCCGCCTGACCAGTTCGCCGCGCAGGGATACGCCGCGATCAAGATCCTGGCCGACTCAGCCAAGCGGGCCAAGCTCACATTCAAGGACCTCGCGGGCGACCGCGAGAAGCTTCGGACCGCGATGGAGACTGTGAACATTCAAACCCCGATGGGCCCGTTCCAGTTCACCTCCAACCACGACGTCAAGCAGACCGTCTGGATCACAAGGATGGACGGCCAGGGCGGCTTCACACTCGTCCACCAGATCGCGACCACGCTGAGGTTCGCGTGAGCTTCGACCTGGCCGTGCTGTCGGGTGCTAAACAGCTCAGTGCTGATCAGGCTCTTGACGCCTACAAGCGTCTCGCCTCCGGCGCCGAATGGTCTGAGGTCCTCCTGGCGGATGCCCGCGTTGCTCAATTCGTGGCGGCGCTCTCTGAGCAATGGCCCGATATCGGCGAAGTCGAAGCGTCTCCGGCCCATGTCTTCCTGTCGATCAGCGGAAGGGCGCCAGATGCCGCCGTCGAGTTTTGCGAGACAAAGGCCTCGGAGTTGGGACTCAACCTGTTCGACCCGCAGGATGGGACCCTCTATTCGCCTGGACAGGAGCCGCGGCGGGCGACACCGAGGCCACAGAAGGCGCTTATCTGCGAACGCTGCGGGAAATTGATCGAACCCGGCACGCCACACGCCGAGTCACCCAGGCTGCTGCACATGGAGTGCATGTTTCAGGAGCTCCCCTAAAAAAAAGAAACCCGGGTCTTTCGACCCGGGTCCCTATTGCTGTTTCGTCTGGTTAGACGGTGCGGACGCTGCGAGCGCGCGGGCCCTTGGGGCTCGCTTCGATCTCGAAGGTCACCTTCTCGCCACCGCGGAGGCTGTCGAAGTCGCCTTCGGTGCCACTCCTGTGGAAGAAGAATTCCTTACCGTCTTCGGCTGCGATAAAGCCAAAGCCACGGTCCGCGACCAGCTTCTTGATGGTGCCTGTAGGCATTTCCATCTCCTAATCTCTCGAACTCAAGGCCAACTCAACTCGGCGGGCCTGTTCGAGAAACGGAGCCTGCGGTGAGCGCCGGTACTCTACCGGCTACCGAGAGTATACCCGTTTCGGCCGGGACCTATTCCTGGGGCCGGTTTAGCGCCGGGTACCGGTCGATTCCGCAAGGCGACGGGCACGTGATTGGTCGACCTCCGTCAGGTGCCGCTTGCGCAGGCGGAGATGCTGCGGCGTGACCTCGAGGAGCTCGTCCTCGGCCAGGAAGTCGAGCGACTGTTCGAGGCTCAGCTTGCTGGCCGGGGTCAGCCGTACCGAGATGTCCGAGGTCGACGACCTGATGTTGGACTGCTTCTTCTCGCGGCACACGTTGACGCGGATATCGCCGGGCCGCTTCTGGATGCCCACGATCATTCCCTCATAGACCGCCTCGCCCGGCTCGATGAAGGTGGTGCCCCGCTCCTGCGCGCCGGCCAGGCCGAACGCAAGCGTGGTGCCCGCTGACGACGCGGTCAGGGCGCCATTCCGCTGCTCCCTGAAGTCGCCCGCCCAAGGCCGGTACCCGATCCCGATCGAGCCCATCAAGCCGGTGCCCGCGGTCAGAGTCAGGAACTGGTTCCGGAAGCCGATCAAGCCGCGCGTGGGAATCATGTACTCGAGGCGCACGCCGCCCTTCGAGTCGTAGCTGATCTCGATCATCTCTCCACGGCGCTTGCCGAGCGACTCCGTCACCGCGCCCAGGTGCTCCTCGCGGACGTCGACCGTCAGCCGCTCCACCGGCTCCATGAGCTGGCCGTTGATTCTCTTGACGATCGCCTCCGGGCGCGAGACTTCGAACTCGTACCCTTCGCGACGCATCGTTTCGATGAGAACGGCCAGATGCAGCTCGCCACGGCCGCTGACCAGGAAGCGCTCGGCCGCGTCGGTGTCCTCGACATGAAGGCCGAGGTTGACGTCGAGCTCCTTGTACAGGCGCGCGCGAAGCTGGCGCGTCGTCGAGAACTTGCCTTCCCGCCCGGTGAACGGCGACGTGTTGACGCCGAAGGTCATCCTGACGGTCGGCTCGTCGATCTCGATGCGCGGGAGCGGATCAGGCGACTCCGGGTCCGTGAGCGTGTCGCCGATCGCGACCTCTTCGAGCCCGGTCAGGACCACGATGTCGCCGGCGCTCGCTGTCGGCACCGCGACCCTGTCGAGACCTCGATAGAGGAGAACCTGCACCACTTTTACGCGCTTGGCCTCCCCGTCGGCGGTGAGCACCGCGACCGCATCCCCCGGCGCGACGCTTCCGCGGGAAATGCGCCCGATCGCCATCGGGCCCGTGTAGTCGTCGTACGCCCGGTTGGCGACCAGCATCTGGAAGCCTCCTGGTTCGATGACCGGTGCCGGGATGTGCTCGATGATCGTCTTGAACAGCGGTTCGAGATCGGGCGCCAGGTCGTCAGCGTCAACGCCGGCGCGGCCCTCCTTCGCGACCGCATAGATCACGGGCGCCTCGAGCTGGTCGGCGTCCTCTGCAAGCTCGAGGAACAGGTCGTGGACCTTGCTCAGCGCCGCCTTCGGGTCGGCGTTCTTGCGGTCGACCTTGTTGATCACGACGATGATCCGCAGTCCGACCTCGAACGCCTTGCGCAGTACGAAACGGGTCTGCGGCATCGGTCCTTCGGCGGCATCCACCAGCAACAGGCACCCGTCGGCCATGTTCAGGACCCGCTCCACCTCGCCGCCGAAGTCCGCGTGCCCGGGCGTGTCGATGATGTTGATCGTCACGTCGCCGTGGCGGATGGACGTGTTCTTGGCGAGGATGGTGATTCCCTTCTCGCGTTCGAGGTCGTTCGTGTCCATGATCAGCGTGCCGACGTCCTGGTTGTCGCGGAAGGTGTGGCTCTGCTTCAGGAGCGCGTCGACCAGCGTCGTCTTCCCGTGATCGACGTGGGCGATGATCGCAACGTTGCGAATGTCATGCCGAAGATTTGTCAGAGTCACAGCGCGGCCACTATACGTAAGATCGCAGCGCGAAATGAGGTCTGGTCGGTTTGCCGTTGCTTTTCTTGCGGCTGGGTGGGTGATCGCCCTTACTTCTCCTGCGGCGCACGCCGATGAGGGCTGGGTCATCACCTCGTTTCACTCGGAGATCTCAATCGCGCCCGATTCCGCGATCGTCGTCCAGGAGGACATCCGCGTCGACTTCCGCGGCCTGCAGAAACATGGGATTTTCAGGACGATTCCTCTGCGCTACCGATACGACGACACGCACGATCGCCTCTACAACTTCGAGAGCCGCGGAGTCACCGATGGCGCCAACCCTGTTCCGCACACCCAATCGGTGGTTCGTGACAGCGCTGAGATCAAGATCGGCGACCCCAACCGGCTGGTGAGCGGTGCCCAGCGTTACGTCATCACCTACGCGATTTTCGGTGCCATGAACTCCTTCGCCGACCATGACGAGCTGTTTTGGAATGTCGACGGCAATCTCTGGCCCGTGCCCAAAGAGACTGTCAGCGCCACGGTCCGCCTGCCGGCGCCCGCGTTTCGAAGGGCGGCTTGCTATGAGGGGCCGCCCGGTTCGACCGCCCCGTGCGAGAGCAATGGAAGCGCCGGCCTGGCTACCTACTCATCGACTCGCCAGCTCGATTCGGGCGAGGAGATGTCGGTCGTAACCGCGCTGACCAAGGGCGTTGTCACAGTCCCGCCCCCAATGCTCGAGCCGCGGCTACGTCAGTTCCCACTGGATGCTTTCGACATCAACCCGCTGACGGTCGGCATATCCGCGCTCGTGCTCATCGCCGGGATCGGGTTCGTGGCCTGGAACTGGTGGACCCATGGGCGCGATCGCGCCTACTTGACGCAGTACTACCTCACAAACGATCCGAAGGAGCATGCGGAGCCACTCTTCAGCCATGACCCGGTGGTGGTGGAGTTCGAGCCGCCACAAAACCTGCGCCCGGCCGAGCTTGGCCTGATCCTCGATGAGCGCGCCGACCCGAAGGATTTGACCGCGACCATCGTCGACCTGGCCGTGCGAGGCTTCCTCACGATCTCTGAGATACCAGGCAAGAAGGATTGGGTCTTGACCCAAATGCGGAGTTGGGATCCGGCTGAGATCATGCCGTACGAAAACACGATCCTCGCGGGCCTGTTCGCCGGGCGCCAGCAGGTGACGCTGTCCGACCTCAAAGGAACGTTCACGCTCGAGCTGAAGACGGCTGAAAGCCAGATGTACCAGGACGCCATGTCGCACAAGTGGTTTTCGAGCAACCCGACGCAGGCACGGGCGGCTTGGGGCTGTCTTGGCATCGGCCTCGTGAGCGCGGGCGCAGCCACCGCGTTCTTCCTCGGCATGCAGTTCGGCTGGGGATTGGTTGGGGCGGCAGTCGTGATCGTCGGCATCGCCATGACCATCAGCTTCCCGTTCATGACTCAGCGCACCCCCGCCGGACGCGATCTGTTGGAGCACACGCTGGGCTTCCGTCTGTACATGGCGACCGCGGAGAAATACCGCCAGCAGTTCGCTGCCAAAGCCGAGATCTTCACGCAGCTCCTCCCCTACGCGATCGTGTTCGGCACCGTCACGCTGTGGGCGAAGGCGTTCGAAGGCATCGATACGAGCGCCACGAACAACTGGTACGTGGGCCGGGGCCCATTCCAGGCCGCCGTGCTGGCGGGTAGTCTGCAATCGATGAACACCAGCATCTCGAGCGCGATCGCGGTTACGCCGAGCGGGGGCTCGGCCAGCGGCTTCGGCGGCGGCGGTTTCTCAGGCGGTGGCGGCGGGGGCGGCGGCGGCGGAGCCTGGTGAAGCATGGCGAAGCTACGCGTCCATAACCTCTCGATCTCAATCGACGGCTACGCCGCCGGACCAAACCAGGACGTGGACAACCCGCTCGGGGTGGGTGGTGAACGCCTGCACGAGTGGATCTTCAAGACCCGGTACGGGCGTCGAATGATCGGCGAGGA
>MNEW01000020.1 GCA_001917895.1 Actinobacteria bacterium 13_1_40CM_66_12 | reverse complement strand
GCCGATGCCGACCCAGGTCATGGTTCGCTTGGCCAGCTCGTTGGGCGCCAGCGGCGCGTTCCCGGCGCCGAGCTGGTTCTGCTGGATGATGTAAGCGGCCATGTCTTTGACGTCTTGGGCGGTCAGGTTGGGGTTGCCGCCTAGCGGCGGCATCGCAATCTGCTTGGGGTCACCCGGTTGAGGCTTGCGGCCGTTCGTGATGATGTCGATGAGGAAGTTGGCGTCGAGCGGATTGGCCACCCCGGGGAGCTTGTCGATCGGATTGAGCACCGCGCCGATGCCCCCTTCCAGGTTCACACCGTGGCAGCTGGTGCAGTTCTGCAGGTAAAGCGTGGCGCCTCGGGTGGGGTCGCCCGGCAGGGCGGTGTTGGCAGGCGAGGCGTCCGCCAGGGTGGTGATCGCGGTGAGCGCGAGCACGGCCGGGACCGCGATGGCGACCAGGGCGGAGACTTTGAACCCCTTGACGAGGTGCATGCCGGAAAAATGATAACCGGATGGGGTTGGCGCCCCTTGAGCGGGAATACCCGGGAACCGCGTACGTTTTAAGGCGGTATGGGCTGTTGTTCGCCGGTCTCACGTTCCGGGTTTTGCTGCGTCTCGAGGCGCTGGCTCGACGCGAGATCGGCATACCGTGGCTGATCAGTCCCGATTGACCCTCGACCGCAGTTCGCGACGGCGAATCGCGGTCATTGCCATGCACACCTCGCCCACCGCATCTTTGGGCCAGAACGCCAACGGCGGCCTCAACGTCTACGTGCGCGAGGTCTGCAGCGCCTTCAGCGACCGGGGCATCGCCACCGACGTGTTCACGCGGCTGCAGTCGCCCGACGATCCCGCGATCGAGGCGCTGGCGCCCCTCTCTCGGGTGGTCTACCTGCCGGCTGGCATGGGACTCGACAAGTACTCCCTCCTCAACCAGGTGCCGGCGTTCGCCTCCAGGGTCGCCTCGTTCGCAGCACGCGAGGGAATCCAGTACGACCTCCTGTTTTCCCACTACTGGCTTTCAGGAGAGGTCGCTTGCCTTCTGAGGCCGCAGCTGGCCGCCGGCTGGGCGCACGTCGCGCACACTCTGGGCCTGGTCAAGAATCAGCACCTTGCCAGCGGCGCGCGTCCTGAGCCCGCGGCCCGGATCCGTGTCGAGAGTGAGATCGCGCAACAGGCCGACCTGCTCATCGTTTCGACACCTGACGAAGGCGAGGAGCTGGTCAACGCTTATGGCGCGAACGCGGATCGCGTTTTCATCGTCCCGCCTGGAGTCGACCTCGCAACCTTCCGGCCCCTCGATCGGGCCGAGGCGCGGCGGAAGATCGGATTTGGTGGGCCGCTCGTCCTTTTCGTGGGCCGGCTGGAACGACTGAAGGGTGTCGACATCGCGATCCGCGCCCTGTCGCTGCTCAGCGACCGCGCAAATCCAGATCTGCGCCTGGTGGTTCTGGGCGAGGACAGCCGCGATGGCGACGAAAGTGAGAAGGAGCGCCTGAAGGCGATCGCATCAACGCTCGGGGTGCGGGATCGCGTCGACTTCCTGGGTTCGGTGGCGCATCACGAGCTGCCGTACTTCTACTCCGCCGCCGACGTGTGCGTGATGCCTTCTTACAGCGAGTCCTTCGGGCTCGTGGGATTGGAGGCGCAGGCCTGTGGCTGCCCGGTCGTCGCCTCAGACGTCCCCGGACTGCGCTCGGTGGTGCGCGACGGGGTCAGCGGCTACCTCATCGACGGCGACGATCCCGCTGAGTACGCCGATCGCATCGGCCGGCTGCTCGCGGATCATGAGCTCGCGCAGCAGATGGGTCGCCGGGCCAGCATGCTCGCGCAGCGGTTCTCGTGGACGCGCACGGCTGACCGTCTCGAGGCTTTATTCGACGACGCGATCGACAACGCTCAAAGTCGCGACCAGCTGAATATCGGACGCGACTAGAGTCGCGTCCAGGCTGGAGTCAGACAGGAGTAGGGAAACGACGCGCTGTCGAACCGCGTCAGCGCCGTCGGCCTCGTCCCATCCGCATTCATCATCCACACCTGGTTCTGGCTGACAAAGGCGATCTGGTGGCCGTCGGGCGAAGGGACCGGGTCCGCCACGTCGATGGGAGATGAAGGGATCGCCAGGGCTGCGGTCAAGGCGGCCGGCGGGGCAATCGTATTCACGAGAAACGCCTTTCGCTGCTGGCCGCTTGAGGTTGTGACGCCCGCCGAGAAAACAAGATGGGTCGAGTCGGGTAACCAGGTGGGATGGCCTATGTCTCCGGTCGCGACCGTCGTCGTCGCCGCCTGCCCCGTGAAGCCGCGCACACGCAGAGCGATGCCTCCTGGATCCTCACGAAGGTAGGCGATCCGGTTGCCGGCAGGCGACCAGCTGAGGTCGCTCAGCGGTCCGGTTTCCACAACGAGCTCGTATCGCCACCGCAAGCCGACGTCGTAACCCCATACGGTCGACACCGAGCCGGAGGACCGCACGTACGCGACCCGCAAGCCGTTTGGTGCGCTGGCTGCGTCCGAAACGTTGGTGGCGATGACCTCGTCCGCACCGTCGACCGACAGCCGGTGGAGCGTGCCGCTGGTGTCGATGTACACGTACCCGAGCCCAGACGCGAGCGCGGCCGCCCATACGGCTTTGAAAGGGAGCTGCGTCGAGCCGACGCCGGGTGTGAACGCGGACCAGCTCAGCGCGTCGCCCTGGATCAAAAGACTCGAGCCTTCGGGCGACCAGCTGAACGCGTGCACCGATGGTCCATCGAAAACGCGGCGGGGGAAGCCGGACTCGTTGACGATCCACACGCCTCCGGAGGAGCCGTCCGCGAGAGCGGTCGCGAACGCGACCCAATGGCGCAGAGGCCGCGACGGTCCGGTGGTGAAGACGAAGCTCTGGTTCCGATTCAGCTGATTGCCGTGCGCGTCGAGCGCGGCAATGCTCACGTCGACGGAGTAGGTCGTGGAGGGGTCGAGGAGCGAGTCTGTCGCCACGACGGCTCGCTTCGCGTCCGTGGGATCGAGACGGACGGAAAAGGGCACGGATGGTTCGATGGTGATCGCGCTTGCCAGCGTCGTGGCATCCATCTCACGCGTGAAATCGATGCCGAGATATGACGCGGGATCCACATCGACCTCGTTGTTCGCGGGTGTCGATGAGGCGATATTGGGCGGTCGCTCTGTAGTGAACGTCCAGTGGTGGCGAAGCGCATATGCGTTGCCCGTGAGGTCCTTGTAGCCCGCAAGCAGGAGCACCTCATAGATCTTGCTGGGCTGCAGAGTCGCGTGTTTGTACTCGAGCGAACGCGGCCCCAGCCACACCACGTTGCCACCGGTTGCCGGCAGCAGTGACAGCCTGCTCTCGACGGAGCTCTTGTCCACGTCGTGATCGAACGTGATCAGGATTGGGGCCGCGGTCGAAACGTCGATCGCGCCACGCTCTGGCGAGTAATCGACGATCTGTGGCGGGCTGCCTCCGCACGATGTGAGCGCACTGAGGACGAGCAGCGCGGCGGCGATCGATGCCGACTTCACTCGTCGACTAGAGGTGTGACTTGAGCCGCGCCCTCATCTCCTGCGCGAGCTGCTCGAGCCGCGAGGAGTCGACGAACAGAAGTGAGATGCTCGGCACCTGGTCGATCGCGCCTTCGATGCCGGGCAGCGACGGATCAGCCGCGCCGAGTATGTCCTTGACCTTTCGCGCGCGGTTTCCCAGCGAGTCCTCGGCCATGGCCTGCAACTCGGCGACGATCGAACCCCAGTCGAGCTGGGGACCACCGGCGGAGCCGGGCGGTGTGGTCGGCGCGACCGATGGGGACTGCGGTGTCGGGAACGTGGGGTAGGTCGCCGTCGGCGCCTGCACGGGAGGCTGCGTCTGCATCGGCGGCGGAGTCGCGATGGCAGGAAACTGTTGCGTCGGTGGCTGCTGCGCCGCGGGTGCGGGCTGCACTGGCGCGGCGGCCGGTGGCGGCGCTGGCGCCGGGTTGCGCACTGCCACCGCCCTCTGTCCCGACACGACCTCGTCGACGTCGAGCGGCGGATGCTTGGTGGCGTCCGCGGACTTGACCTCGATCATCGCATTGGGGTCGTCGCAAAGCGCAAGCGCGCGGTCGGGCTTGTCCGAGATGTCGCGAGACTCGCTCGTGTACGCGCCCGCTAGCTCGCCCTCGGAAAGGATGATCACGCCTGTTCCGGCACCGGCGCGGATCATCACGCTCCCGCTCAGCTTGCGGTCACTCAAGAACTTGAGTAGCGCTTTCATGTCCACCCAGCCTGCGTAGAGCTCGGTGTACATGGGCTTGGAGACGGTGAGCTCGTAGAGACCATCGATGAGCTCGGGCGAAAGGCCGACGACGTCGAGGACGCCGTGGCCGCCGGTGACGTCTTCGTTGAACTGATGCAGCGCTTGCTTCCCGAGCACAAGACCCTGCGCCTCGCCAACGCCGTCGTACATACACTCGAGTGCCGAGCCTTCTCGGAAGAGGATGAGGCCTGCTGCATCGTCGGTGAGGAGGCGGACGTAGCCGGTGTAGCCCTCTTTCTCCAGCGTCGTTATCAAGCGCGGGAAATCGACGAACGAGGTCTTCAACGAGTCATAGATCACCTGTCCGGCCGGGACCGGAATCGGTTCGCGCCCATGCTTGGGCTGTGGTCTGTGCTTCACGCCTCGTCTCGGCTGGGGTGCGTCAACCTTCTTCTCCGATACGGGTTGGTCTCGGTGCTCAGGCTGGGCTTCGGCTGCGGGCGGAGGTGCAGGCTGGGCCGGAGCGTCTTTGGGCGCAGCCTCAGCCGCGTGAACGAGCTCGGGGATGCCGGCCTTGACCGTTTCGTCTGCAGGCAGCTTCGCCTTGGCGTCGAACTCGAACTCGCCCTTCGTCCAGGCGAGCGCATTGACGACAGCGTCGTCGCCCGCCTTCCCGTTGCCCTCAGCATGGAAGAGATGGCCGAAGAGAAAGTACAGCGCGGTCGACTCACCGTTGCCATTGCGAAGGGTAAGGGTACCTGTCGACCTCTCGCCCTGGGCGGATTCCAGAAGCGAGCGAAGAGGGATTTCGGCGAGCGTGCCGTGTGACTGCAAATGCGTCTCCCGAGATCGGCCCAACACCGATCGGTGGTCTAAGAGAAGTTAGTATAGATATCAAGATCGGATCCGCGCGCCCGGAGCCCCCAGACCTTCCACTCCCCTCCAAACCTTCGCCCGCGCGATTGTTGCTGGTCCGTCACGGCCAATCGACGTGGAACCGCGAACACCGAATCCAGGGGCAGCTCGACCCCCCGTTGTCGGAACAGGGTCGCCGGCAGGCCCGTCAGGTGGGGCGGAGGCTGGCCCATCACCGGTTCGCCGGCTTCTACACCAGCGACCTCGAGCGCGCCGAGCAGACTGCCCAGCTGATCGGCGAGGCGACCGGCTCCTCGCCGTTCCCCAGAGCCGGCCTTCGCGAGATCTACCTCGGCGACTGGGAAGGCTTGAACACCGAAGAGCTCGCACAGCGCTTCCCCGAAGCGTGGGCGAGGTGGATGGAGGAGCCGAGCTGGGACGTGGTCCCCGGCGGCGAGGGCGCCGTGCCGTTCGAGTCGAGGGTCAACGCTGAGCTGGATTCGATTCTCGCGCGCCACGAGCACGGCGACGTCCTCGTCGTCACGCATGGCGGCGTGATCCAGGTCGCGCTGCATCGAGTCGTGGGCCGGCCGAATCACGGGCTGTTCCCATTTCGAATCGAGAACGCATCGATCTCGGTCATCGAAAAGCGCAACGGCCGATTCGTGGTGTCGGGAGTCAATGACACGAGTCATCTGGAGGCGGGGTCCGAATGACCGATGCACGCGAGAGCTGGGACCGCGGGCTTGACGAGCGCGCATCGCCATCGCCACTTCTGCAGACGTGGGGCTGGGGCGAGGTGCAGTCGCACGCGGGATGGACCATAGAGCGGGTGCGGCTCGAGGGCGGTGCGATGGCCAGCGTTCAATTGCGAGGGCTGGGTCCGGTGCGCGAGGCGTACGTGCCGCGCGGACCAGTGCCCGCTTCGCCTGGTGCGATCGACGCGCTAGTCGATTGGGCGCGCTCCGCGAAGGTGGCGCGAATCACGGTCGAGCCGGAGGAGCCGAGCGAATTCGGCAGCGTGATGAGCGAGCGAGGATTCAAGCGCGCAGCGGCAGTGCAGCCGCAGCACACCCGCATCCTGAAGCTGGCATCGGCTGATCAGATGCTGGCGACCTTCAAGCACGGGCGCCGCTACAACATCAGGGCCGGCGAGCGGCGCGGGGTCGTCGTCGAAGAAGGCAAGGATGCGGCCGAGCTCGAGCGCCAGTCCGCGGCGGTCGAGCGCCGCGAGTCAATACACCTCCCGGCGAGGAGCTACTACCAGCTGCTGCTGGATGAGCTGCCCTGGTGCCGCACATATGTCGGCCGCCATCCGGTCACGCGCGAAGCGCTCTCGGCGGTCCTCGTCGCCCGGCATGCAGGCCGTGCATATCACCTGTTCGCCGGGCGCAGCGGCGCTCACCCGGAGCTCATGGCCAACGACCTCGCCTGGTGGGCGGCGATCAAGGCCGCCGCCGAGGATGGCTGCCGGGATTACGACCTGTGGGGTGTGCCACCGCCCGCCGCCGGCTCCGAACACCCGTGGCACGGCCTCGGCTTCTTCAAAGCCGAGTTCGGTGGCGAGGAGGTGGAATACGCGGGCGCGTGGGAGCTAATCCTGTCGCAAGCGGCCTCGAGGCTGATCGGCCTGGAGAAGAAGGCACGTGGCCGCATTCGGGGCTTGAAACGCAACATCTCCTAACAATCCTTCAGATCGATTAGGATATTTGCGATGGCGCAGTCGAACGGGGCCCGAAAGGTCCTGATCGTGGACGGCGACTCGGCGACCAGGCGGGACGTTCGCTCCGCGTGCGCCCAGGACGGCTACCAGGTGGTCGAGGCCGACACCGGCGCGGAGGCGCTGCGCCAGATCGACTCGCTGCGGCCAAACCTCGTGCTGCTCGAGGTGGCGCTCCCCGACGCTTCCGGTTTCGACGTTTGTCGCGAGCTGCGCAAGAAGGACACCGCCGTGCCCGTGATCATGATGAGCTCGCGCTCGGATGAGATCGACGCGGTGGTTGCGCTCGAGATCGGCGCGGATGACTACGTCGTCAAGCCCTTGCGCCTCCGTGAGCTGGCGGCCAGGATCGCCGCGCACCTGCGGCGGATGCGGCTGGAATCGGCGGAGGCCACACGCAACCGGCTCGAGTTCCGCGACCTGCTCATCGACGTCAACGAGCGCCGTATCTACAGGGGAGGGCAGGAGGTCGAGCTGACCCACACCGAGTTCGACCTGCTGACATTCCTCGCGAGCAATGCGGGGAAGGTGCTGAGCCGGGAGAAGATCCTCAACTCAATCTGGGGCTACGAATATCCGATCGAGACCAGGGTCATCGACGTGCACATCCGCAACCTGCGGCGCAAGATCGAAGCGCAACCGTCTCGCCCCTACTACATCCTCGCGGTACCGGGCATCGGCTACCGATTCACGAACGCCCGCCCCACGTAATGGCAAGCGTTAGCTGGGATTTAGCCCGCCCTTAAGCGTTCCGTCAGTACTCTCGTTGCGATTCTTGTCCGTCGACTAGAGGGGGTTAGCGAATGAGGCGCACTTGGTCCTTGGGTATGGCGTTCGCTCTCGTCTCGGCGATGTCGCTCGCGATGGCATCTTTCGCCGGCGCTGAGTCCGACAACGGCACACATAGTCCGATCAAGCACACGATCATTCTCTACCAGGAGAACATCTCCTTCGACCACTACTTCGGCACGTATGGGCACGGCTCGAACGGGATACCAGCGGGCTCGACTCTCACGCACACCGATGGCGTTCAGACGTGGGGTCCCTATGCGCCGACGCAGCTCAGCGGCGCAACGCAGAGCCGCACGTGCGATGTCGACCACAACTACAGCAACATGATCCGGATGGTCGACCACGGAGCGATGGACCAGTTTCTGCAGTTCGGCAATGACAAGATCGTGACCAACCCGAGTAGCTCATCGTCGACGACATGCCCGAAGTTCGAGACCATAGCTGCGCCAGGGAACGGCCTCACCGCACTTGCCAACGGGTACTACACCGGAACCTCCGACGACCCTAACGCGCCGCTTCAGAACTACTGGCGCCTCGCGTCCCAGTACACGCTCGCCGACAACTTCTTCCAGGGCGTTTACGGCCCGTCCACCCCGGGCGCGCAATGGCTCGTGGCGGCGACCAACAACACAGCTGGCGACCCCAACCCGATCGGAGACAAATGCCTCGACTACCCAGCGGGCATCAGCCCGCAGGACATTCCGAACCTCGGCGCCGAGGCCACTGCCGCCGGCACCAGCTGGGCGTGGTTCCAGGGCGGGTTCGGCTCTTGCAGCACGCCCAACGTCGACGGCTACAGTGCCCACCACGACCCATTCCAGTACTTCACCTCGACCGCCGACCTCAACCACACGTGGGCGTACGACCCGCGCATGGATTACCCGCAGGCGAACCGGCACCAACGCGACTTGAGCCTTCTCTATGCGGCCCTGGCCGGCAGCCCGTCCGTCAGCCTGCCTGCGATCTCATGGGTGAAGGCGCCGCAGCTGGAAGACGGCCACCCGGGTTACTCGGGCCCGGCGCTCGAGGACGCTTTCGTTGGAGACCTCGTCGCCCGACTTCAGGCCAGTGACTACTGGAAGAACACGGCGCTCATCATCGCCTTCGACGAGACCGGCGGTTGGTGGGACCACGTCGCCCCACCGGACCAGGGCGGACCCTTCGCCAACTGGGTCA
The DNA here is from genome assembly GCA_001917895.1 of Actinobacteria bacterium 13_1_40CM_66_12. Next base: position 8,344 of record MNEW01000020.1, on the reverse strand, counting down.
ACGGCCAGCCCAACCTAAGCGGCTGCCAGTACCCTGGCATCCCCGGCGCACTGTGCGGCGAGGCGGGCTTTGGCCCACGGATGCCCGTGCTGATCGTTTCCCGCTTCGCGCGCCAGGGCTTCATCGACCACGACCTGCTCAACACCGCTTCGCTCGACAGGTGGGTCGAGTGGAACCACCGGCTTCCCGCGCTCGGCGTGTGGGGCGATAGAGACGTCACGGCCGGCAACCTCACCGGCGCATTCATCTTCGGGGCCTAACGATTCATCGGGGGCCGGGGGCGATCGCGTCCCCGGCCCCGAGCTCTTCCAGGCCATCCAGGACGAACTGCCGCTCGGCGAGGCGAGGATGCGGGATCACGAGGTCCGGTTCCGATATCCGCTCGTTTCCGAATAGAAGGATGTCGACGTCGATCACACGCGGTCCCCAGCGGCGTGTGGGTTTCCGCCCGCCCTCGCGTTCCACCGACTTCGCCGCGGCAAGAAGCGTTCGGGGCGAACCCGGCCATTCGACCTCGACGACCTGGTTCAAGAATCGTGGCTGATCCAAGACGCCCCAGGGCTCGGTCTCTATGACGCGACTTTGACGCAATATCCGCGCTCCTCTTTGACGCAACCGCCGCCGCGCCGCGCTCAAATTGCGGTCGCGCCTTCCGAGGTTGGATCCGAGGCCGAGGTACGCGACGGTCAACGACTCATGCGGTCGGCGACGCGGACCACACGCACCATCTCGCGCACGTCGTGGATGCGCACGACATCCGCGCCTCGCAAGATCGCCGCGGTCACGGTGGCTGCGGTGCCCTCCACGCGATCGGTGACCGGAAGGTCGAGCAGCTTGCCGATGAACGACTTGCGGGACGTTCCGATCAGCACCGGCTGCCCGAGCTCACGCAGCTCTACCAGCCTGCGCATGACCTCCCAGTTCTGGTCGGCAGTCTTTCCGAATCCGATGCCCGGATCGATGATGACGCGCTCACGCGGCACGCCGGCAGCGATCGCGGCGTCGACGGACGCTCGCAGGAATCGTTTGACCTCGGTCATCACATCGCCCCCGTATTCCGTGCCGTCCTGGTTGTGCATCAGCACAAGGGCGCAGTCATGACGCGCCGCGAGCTCGGCCAGGACCGGCGTGCGTGCCAGACCCCATACATCGTTGACAATCGTTGCGCCCCCCTCTACAGCGGCCTCCGCGACGTCGATCTTGTACGTGTCGATGGAGACCGGAGCTCCCGATTCCTTCGCCAGCCTGCGAACGACCTCCTCGGTGCGCCCGATCTCCTCGCTTGCGCTGATGGGAACGTGGCCCGGCCGGGTGGATTCGCCGCCAACGTCGAGAAAGTCGGCGCCCTCCTCGACCATGCGCATACCCTGCGCCACGGCCGCGTCACGATCGTCTCCCAGCCCATCGCCGCTGAACGAATCCGGGGTGACGTTGACGATGCCCATCACGTAAGTGCGGCTGCCCCACTCGAACCGGCGGCCTCCTATTTCGGCGATCACGACGCCCAGTATGAAACCCCACGAAATCTTCGATTTCGCGGGGACCCCTTAAGCTGCGAGCAAGAGATGAGGCTCGAGGAACTGGCGCGAGGCGTGCCCGACGCGGCGCTCGAGGGCAATGGCGACGTCGAGGTGCGCGGCATCGCCTACGACTCACGGCGCATCAAAGCGGGCGACCTGTTCGTCGCCGTGACCGGGATCCGCTCCGATGGGCACGCATACGCGGCCGACGCCGTGGCCGCGGGCGCGGCTGCAGTTGCCGTCCAGCGACCCGTCGAAGTTCCGGCCGGCACGCCGGTCCTCAAGCTCGCCTCCACCCGCAGCGGCCTGGCCGAGATCGCGGCCGAGTTCTACGGGCGCCCCTCGCGTCATCTTTATGTAGCTGGAATCACGGGCACTGACGGCAAGACGACCGTGACCCACATGGCCGAGCACGTTTTGATGGCCAGCGGGGTCGTCGCCGGGGCGATGAGCACGGTGGCGTTCTCCATCAGCGGAGACCAGACCGACAACACCACCGGCCAGACCACGACCGAAGCCCCGCAGGTGCAGGAATGGCTGCGCCGCATGGTTGACGCAGGCGTCAAGTGCGTTGTCATCGAAACCACATCGCATGCGTTGGTGCAGGAGCGTGTGCGCGCCTGCGATTTCGATGTCGCGGCATTCACCAACGTCGGGCACGATCACATGGACTACCACGCGACGTGGGAGGACTACCTCGAGGCAAAGGGTCGCCTCATCGACCTCGCCGCAGCCGGTGCCGACAAGGGCATCGAGAAGACCGCCATCCTCAACCGCGACGATCCGAGCTACGAACGGCTGTCCCGCCGCTCCATCTCGCGGCGCTGGTCTTACGGCCTCACGACCGCCGCCGACCTGCACCCGCTCGACCTGTCGATGAGCGCGACGGGTTCCCGCTTCCGGCTGAAGACGCCCGCCGGCGAAACCGAGGTCTCGCTGGCCGTGCCGGCTCGGTTCAACGTCTACAACGCGCTCTGCGCGGCCGGCGTATGCCTCGCGGTTGGCGTGCCGGTGGAAGAGATCGGTCCCGGGCTGGCCGGGTTCGATGGTGTGCGAGGCCGGCTGGAACGCGTCGACCTTGGCCAGGACTTCAGCGTCTTCATCGACTTCGCCCATTCGGCGGGCGCGCTCGCGAGCGCGCTCGCGGAGCTGCGTCCCTTCACGCGCGGCCGTCTGATCGCGGTCTTCGGCTCGACGGCGCGCTCCGACCACGACCGGCCGGGCATGGGGAAAGCAGCCGCCGATCTCTCCGACTTCTTCATCATCACGACCGACGATCCGCTCCGCGAAGACCCGGCGGACATCGCGCGCGACGTGCAGTCGGGCGTCGTGGGCAAGGCCCCCGGGCGGGATTACGAGATCGTCATCGACCGGCAGGCGGCGATCAGGAGGGCGATCGATCTGGCGCGTTCAGGGGATACGGTCCTCCTGGCCGGCAAAGGCCACGAGCGCACCATGCAGATGGCGGCTGGAGCGCAACCTTGGGACGAGCGCGTAGAGGCGGAGGCTGCGATCAGGGAGAAGGGATCGCCGCGCTAGCGCCGCCGCCGACCATGCGCACGATCTCGACGACGTCGCCATCGTCGAGCTTCGCATCCGCATACCGCGAGCGTTCGATGATGGTCCCGTTGTGCTCGACCGCTACCCCGCGAGGGCTCACGCCCAGTTTCTCGAGGTAGGTCAACAACGCGGTCGGCCCATCGAGCTCCACGCGCCGACCGTTGATCTGCAGGGCAATCATTCGAAGAACCTGATCGCGGCGTAGCCGGCGGCGCCGGCCTCGTGGCATTGAGCGATTCGTTCCTGCGTGACTCCACCGATCGCCAGCACCGGAATCGCGAGAGCGTGCGCCACCTCGGCCAGAGCCGCGATGCCGACCGGCGGCGAATCGGGATGGCTCGCGCTCGCCCACACGGGACCGAAGATCACGAAATCTGCGCCTGCGCCCTGCGCCCGCAGCGCGCTTTCGAGCGAATGGACCGAACGGCCCACCAGGCGCTCGCCGACCAGACCGCGCGCCGCCTCGACCGGGATGTCGCTCTCCGGCAGGTTGACGCCCGCCGCGCCCGCCGCAAGCGCGATGTCGCATCGTGAGCTGACCACGATGGGCACCGGCGACATCGCCACGAGCTCCGACGCCTCTTTTTCGATGGCGCGTGCGGTCGCTTGGGCAGCTCGAAGCTGAAGGATTGTGGCGCGCCCGGCCGCTTTGATCCCGGCGCCGGCACTGGTGATGATCGCCATCGCGACTGGAGTGACTAGCGGGAAGGCGAGATGCCCTCGGTGGGCGAGCTGGGGCTTGCCTGGACGCGCTTGGGGATGAGCCCCGCGGTGTGCGCCTTGCGGCCCGCCTCCACGCCGCCCGCGATGGCCTCCGCCATCAGCGGCGGATCCTGCGCGAGGGCAATCGCGGTGTTGACGAGCACGGCGTCCGCGCCGATCTCCATGGCGAGTGCTGCGTCCGATGGCGATCCGATACCCGCATCGACGACCACGGGGACCGTCGCCTCTTCGATGATGATCCGGATCTGCTGCAGGGTCTGCAGCCCTTGCGCGGAGCCGATGGGAGAGCCCAACGGCATTACCGTGACCGTGCCGATCTCCTCCAGCTTCTTCGCGAGCACCGGGTCGGCGTTGATGTAAGGGAGGACCTTGAATCCTTCGGTCACGAGAGACCGCGCCGCCTTGAGCGTCTCCTCGGGGTCGGGAAAGAGATAGCGCGGATCGGGGATGACCTCGAGCTTGACCCAGTCCGAAAGGCCCATCGACCGCGCGAGACGGGCGATGCGGATCGCCTCGTCGGCGGTGCGGCAGCCGGCGGTGTTCGGAAGGATGCGGTAGCGCTTCCAATCGATGACGTCGAGGATGGTTTTCTTCTTCGGGTCGTCCAGGTCGAGGCGGCGCAGGGCCACAGTCACCAGCTCGCATCCGGAGGCCTCGAGCGACGCCACCATGGTCTCGTTGTCGGCGTACTTGCCCGTGCCCAGGAACAGGCGCGAGCGCAGCTCGATGCCGGCGATGATCAGGCGGTCCGCCGTGGCTGTCTGCACGAATTCAGCTTAGACGCTGAGCAGCCTCGGTCTCTGCTCCAGGGAATCTAGAGGTCTTGATGCTCCAGGAGCTTCTTGTCGCGCGGGTAGGTCAGGCGCTTGATCGCAGCCTCAATCGGCAACCACACCAGCTTGTCGACCTCGATCCCGGCCTTGAAGCGACCGCCCTTGGCCTCCATGAGCCAGTAGCACGCCACCTTGTCTCGGCCGCGCCGATCCACATAGGCGGTGCACCCGAGGGGTCGTTCGATCACGCAGCGAAGCCCAGTCTCCTCGCGAACTTCGCGCAGCGCGCAGTCCTCGGGGGACTCATCCGGCTCGACTTTGCCCTTGGGCAGAGTCCAGTCGTCGTACGCCGGGCGGTGGATGATCGCGAGCTCAGTGTCGCCGGATGAGTCGGTGCGATACACGACTCCACCCGCCGCCCGGATGACGTTCACATCGGTCAACTCGAGAATCTTGGTGGCCAACATTGCTCCTTCGTCTGCTTGATCGGCGGGCTAGGACGTATTTCTCTTTACCGATGACGGGCAGTGGTTGAGTTTACCTGCGCGGCCGGTCCTGTCGATAGCCTTTGAACAAAAAGCCTAGAGCTGTCTCGCGAGTCGGATCTGGCGGCGCAGGACCCAGCGACTGCCAAGGTTGATGACGAGCACCATGAACACGAGCACGAGCGCGGCGCCCCATGCCTCCTGCTGCAGGTCTTTGTACGGGGTGAGCGCATCGCGAAAGACGACGAGCGGCAGAGTAGACATTGGATGGCCCGGATCAAACGAGAGGCGCTGGTTGCCGAGCGCTGTGAACAGCACCGGCGCCGTTTCGCCCGCGGCACGGGCGACCGCAAGCAGTGCACCGGTGATGACACCCGGTGCGGCCGCCGGAAGAATCAGCTGCAGCGAAACGCGCCAGCGCGGCAGGCCGAGCGCGAGGCCCGACTCGCGCAATCCGTTCGGAATGAGGCCCACCGCGCTCTCGGTGGTGCGAATCACCACGGGCAGCATCAGTATCGCGAGCGCGACTGAAGCGGAGGTCCCTGAGAAGTGGTGTTGCGGTACGACCACCAATGCATATGCAAAAAGGCCGAGCGCGATGGATGGAGCACCAACGAGCACGTCGCTCGCGAGCCGCACCCAGCTGGCCCAACGACCGGAGCCGTACTCGGCCAGGTAGACCCCGCCCAGCACGCCGACCGGAATCGCAGCCACCGAAGCGAGGCCGACGATGATCGCGCTGCCCACGATCGCGTTGGCGATGCCGCTGCCCGGTATCCCGCTCGGGCGCTGCGAGTTGATGAAGAATTCCAGGTTGGTCACCGCGGGCAGCCCTTTGGCGATCGTGAACCAGAGCACGAGCCCAAGCGGAACGAGGGCAAGCGCAGTCAGCGCGTACATGACCGCCATCGCGAAGTTGCTGCTGAACCGCCGCATGAGGTTGTGTCTCATACGGGGTCCCCGCAAAATCGCAGATTTTGTGGGGTGTTCATACAGCTGCCCTTGCCTTGGCGGAATGGACGAGCAGCAACGCGACGACGTTTACGGTCAGCGTGACCAGGATGAGGACGAGACCGATCTCGACCAGCGCCCCCTGGTAGACGTCACCCGTGGCTTCGACGAACTCGTTGGCGATGACCGCCGCCAACGTGTAACCCGGAGAAAAAATCGAATGCGGAATCTCGGGCCGGTTGCCGATCACCATCGCGACGGCGACGGTCTCCGCCAGAGCGCGTCCCAGCGCGAGGACCGTGGCGCCGAAGATTCCGGCACGCGCCGCCGGCAGGATCACGCGCCAGGTTGTCTCCCACCACGTTGCGCCGAGCGCGACGGTAGACTCGCGCAGGCCGCGTGGGACTGCGCGGATGACGTCCCTCGACACCGCCGCCAGGGTGGGAAGGATCATGACCGCCAGCACCAGCGACGCGCTGAACAGGCTGGTCTGCCGGGGCACGCCACCAAGGAACGGAACCGAGGCCAGGTGGTCCGTGATCGGCGTTTCGATGTGCACGAGTGCCCATGGGGCCAAGACATAGAGCGCCCAGATCCCGTAGACCACGCTCGGGATCGCCGCGAGGAGCTCGATGCCTGTGCCGAGAGCGCCGCGAAGGCCCTGCTGCCCTGGTTCGGCAAGGAGGACCGCGACGGCTATCCCGACCGGGAGTGCGATGGCCAGCGCGATCGCACTGGTGACCAGGGTCCCGAAGATGAAGGGAAGCGCCCCGAACGTGTTCGTGACCTGGTTCCAGTCCTGGCCGACCAGAAAGCCGAGTCCGAACCTGGTCACCGACGGCCATGCCTGCTGTATGAGGACGGCGACGATGAGGATCAGCGACGCCGGCGCTGCCCAGCTGACGAACGCGGTGAACGTTCGGTAGCGGTCTGGCGGCCGGGGGATCGGGGCTACTGCGATCGCGGGGCTATCGACCGCGGCCGCCAACGTGACTCCCTCGCGTGTTGCCGGGGATCGGTTCTGGCGCACCGGCGAGCAGGTCGGCGGCCGCCGCCTGGCGATCGAGCCGGTAGCCGATGCCTCGTACGGTCACGATCTCGAACGGGGCTCGCCCGGCGAACTTCTCGCGCAGCCACCTTATGTGCACGTCGACGGTCTTGCGGTCGCCCGTGAACTCGCGACCCCATACGTTCTCGAGCAACGAGTCGCGTGTGTGCACGCGTCCGGGGAAGGCGAGCAGGTAGGAAATCAGGTCGAACTCGCGGGCCGTCAGCTTGACGTCAGCGCCGTCGAGGATCACGCGGCGGGCGGCCCGGTCGATGCTGAAGGCCCCGATCGAGTCCTGCTCCGGGATCGACTTCGGCTCGTTGGCCTCGGGCTGGGCGCGACGGAGCACCGCGTGTACTCGTGCCAGGACCTCGCGAATCGAGAAGGGCTTCGTGATGTAGTCGTCGGCGCCCAGCTCGAGCCCGACGATCTTGTCGACCTCGGAGTCCTTGGCCGTGATGATGATGATCGGCACGCGGCTGCTCTTGCGAAGCGCGCGGCAGAAGTCGAAGCCGCTCATGCCAGGCAGCATCAGGTCGAGGAGGACGAGATCCGGGCGGGCGGTGCGGGCAGTGCGCAAACCCGAGGCACCGTCCGAGGCCTCCTGGACGGAGAAGCCCGCGGCGGTGAGGTTGTACTTCAGCATGTCGCGGATGCCCTCGTCGTCTTCAACGACCAGAACGCGACCCGAGTTGGCGGCGGCGCGGCTCACCCGAGCTCGACCACCTGGCCGGTCTCGAGAAACACGATGTCCTCCGCGACGTTGGTGACGCGGTCGGCGATGCGTTCGAGGTTGTGGGCGACCAGAAGCAAAGTCACCGCGCGCAGGGCGCCGTCGGAATCGGTCTTGCCGGTGCCCATCTCCGAGATCAGCTCGTCGAACACGCGGTGGTAAAGGCGGTCGATCTCGTTGTCGCGGCCCGCAACCTCGCGGGCGTGCGCCTCGTTCTCGTCGATGAGCGCTTCAAGGATGTCGTGCACCTGGCCGATCGCCAGGTCGCCCATGAGACCGAACTCAGCTCGCAGCGGTCGGTCAGGTAGCGCGACCAGGGTCTTGGTCATCCGCCCGATGCGGACCGCGTAGTCCCCCATGCGCTCGAGCTCGGTGGCGATGTACTGGATGCCCATGAGGCGCCGGAGGTCGCGCGCGACCGGCTGCTGCGTCGCGATGACCATGAAGATCTGCTCGCGGATCGTCTTGAAGAGCTCGTTCAGGTACTGGTCCTGGGCGCGCACCTTCTCGGCCGCCGGGCCGTCGCGCCTGCGCAGCGCGTCGAGGGAGGC
>MNEW01000011.1:1750-9353 GCA_001917895.1 Actinobacteria bacterium 13_1_40CM_66_12 | reverse complement strand
TGCCTGGTTGATCGCCTCCTCCGCCTCCACCCCGTCGTCGTAGCCGAAGCCCGCGATGTTCGCGCCCGCGGAGATCAGCCGCCGCTTGTACGCCTTCTCCTTGATGATCCGGCCGTAGTACTCGATGTTGGCCGAAGTCGGGACCGCACTCTGCATCGACGCCAGCGCGGCGCGCCCGCCGATGCGGTCGAGCATCCCCAACGTCTGCAGCTGTGCCGCCAGGGTGACGTTGTCGATCGGTTCTCCCGCCGCAAATAGATCCAAAGCCGCTCGGTACACCTGGCCGTTGTTCTCGCGATAGAAGTCCTCGGGGTGCAGGAACTGCAGCACCTTGGCGATCGAGAGCGGATCAAGGAGGATCGAGCCGAGCACCGAAACCTCGGCGTCGAGGTCGTGGGGTGGCACCCTCCCGGGTGTCAGCGCGATCGTCGCCATCGTCGAACGCTTACCGGTCCTGGGTGACGATCACATTGACGTGGGCGGCCACGTCGCGGTGGAGCTTCAGCGACACCTGGTGCTCGCCCAACGTCTTGATGGGCTCCTTCATGTCGATCTTGTGCCGGTCGATCTCGACGCGATGCTGGGCCTTGAGTGCCGTGGCGATGTCAACGTTCGTGATCGATCCAAACGCCTTGTCCTCAGCGCCGACCTTGAGGCGCACAACGACGGTCTTGTTGTCGATCTCGTCGGCCAGCGCCTGCGCCTCAACGCGATCCTTCGTCTCGCGCTTGACGGCCGCATCGCGCAGCCGGTTCGCCTCGGCCTCGACTCCCTTGTGAGCCGGCACCGCCAGTTTGCGAGGAAGGAGGAAGTTGCGGCCGTAACCGTCGGTGACCTCCTTCACGTCGCCGGCCTTGCCAACGTTGGCGACATCCTTTGTCAACATCACCCGCACTTTTCCCTAGCCCTCCGATACCGATTGATATGGGTCCCGGCGCACCACGCTTGTCACGCGCGCCCGGATCCGGTTGGCGATCCTGCCACCACCTTCGCGCGCCGCCGAGACCGTGTCTCGAAAGTCATGATCGAAAACGCTCTCGCCGGCTTCCAACGCCTGTTCGTGCTCGCGCCGTACGTCTTCGGGGCATGCCTCGATGAACGTCTTGACCGCCAGCACGCCCAGCGCGAGCATGTCCAGCTCGCCGAGCACAGGCACCCACGCCGGGAAGTCGATCGGGCTCACGATCAAGGCCAGAGCACCCAAAACAGCGGCCTTGGGCGCGGCGGGCACGCGCGGGTCGCGCAGCAAGCAGTACGCGAGCTTGCCGTGCCGTGGCACCTCGATCAGAACCTCTTTTGCGCGCGAAAGGACAGGATGCATGGGGGCCGACAAAGCCTACCGCTTTTCGGCGCGCGGGAGGAACCTACTTAACTTAGCCTTTCGCCATGGCAACGGCCACCGTCGGCGCCCGCGCTCCCGCTTACTACGGGAACCTGCAGCACACCGCCCTCAGCGCCTTCTGGTTCGGCAGCAACTTCCTCTGGATTCCCCTGACGACGGTGCTGATTCAGGCCCAGGTCGACCAGGTCGTCCCCAAGGGATCACAGAACACGGCCATCGGCGTCGCGCTCGGGCTCGGCGGCCTGCTCGCGATGACGGTACCTCCCATCGTCGGAGCCTGGTCGGACCGGCTCAACACGCGGTGGGGACGCCGTCGGCCAATCATGGTCGCGGGCACGCTCCTCACGATTCCCGGCCTGCTGATCTTGATGGCGGCGAACAACTACCCGGAGATCGTCATCGGATACGCCATCATCCAGTTCTTCTTCAACGCCGCGGGAGCCGCCTATGCCGGGATCATCCCCGACGTTGTGCCGGCCCAGCAGGTCGGCAAGGCCAGTGGCTTCCTCGCCACGATGACTCAGCTGGGGATCGGGGGCGGCCTCGGGGTCACCAGCCTGCTCGCTCACAACCGCGCCGTCTATCTCGTGATGGGAGCCGTCGCTGCGCTCACCCTCATCCCCACCGTGTGGGCGGCGCGAACAGAGGGCCTCGTGCGCATCGAGCGTCCACCGAAGCGCCCGCTCGCAGAATCGGTCCGCGAGTTCCTGCGGCCGCTCCACGAAGGCGACTTCGCGTGGGTTGTCTTCACCCGCCTCATGGTCTCGTCGGGAATCACGGTTGTTCTGTACTTCCTCGTCAACTTCTTCGGCGACGTCGTCCTCGGTCCCAAAGAGGATGCGGCGAAGTTCACGGACAACTGGCTTCTGGTGGTGGTCGTGACCGCGCTTCCGTTTGGATTCTTCGGCGGCCAGATCTCCGACAGGATTCGACGCCGCAAGATCTTCGTTTACCTGGCGGGGGCGGCCCAAGCGTTCGTCGCAATCGTGTTCATCGCCTTCTATCCGAAGTCCATTCCGCTGATATTCGCGCTCGGGGTAGCCTACGGAGTCGGGTACGGGTTGTACTTCGCGGTCGATTGGGCCCTCGCCTGCGACACCCTGCCCGACAAGACCAAGTCCGCAAAAGACATGGGGCTGTTCCACGTCGCGCTGACGCTTCCCCAAGCCATCCTCCCGCTGTTCGGCGGTGCGCTGATCGACTACCTCAACAAGCACGTGGCGGCGAACGCCGGCTATCGCGTCGTCTTTTCGAGCGCTGTCCTGTTCTTGTTTCTTGGCACCGTGCTCGTGAGCCGGATCAAGTCCGTCCGCTGACCGCGTTCTCTGCGAACCGCCAACAGGCTCGCGATCCAGACCGCGGCGATGCCGATGACACCGAACTCCGCCATCAGTCTCAACACGAGCAGGTTCGAGTAACCCGAGACCAGAAGGACCTGGAGCAGGTGATGGCCCGGCCCGATGAGCAACCAGCCCAGCGCGATCAGGCCCAAGACGATCCACTGGCGCCGTGGAATTGCCCACGCCACCAGGACCAGCATCGGCAGCAGCAAAAGCACCAGGTGCGTGCCCCACGAGTAGCTGGCCACGAGTGGGGTGACCGCCACGGCGGCGGCCGCCTCCAGGCCTCGGCCGGTGGCGCTCGCGGCTGGTGACCGCAGGACCCAGAACGTGACCACTATCGCCGCGACCGCGATCAGGGCGGTGATGATCCTGGCCGCCACCGGCGCGCCTCTCGCGGCGCCCAGGAAGGTTTCCGGCTCGAGCAGCCGAGCGATCGTCCCGCCGGGTGAGTGGTTCTCGAACAAGCCTGTGCCCTGCCCGATCGCCGGCACCACCTTGAGCAGGTACTCGAGCAAATACTGCGGCGCCGCCAGCAGCCACAACCCCAGGCCGGCGACGGCGGCCGCGGCCAGCATCGCCCAGCGCCTCGCCCACAGCAGCAGCAATCCGACCGGCGCCTGGATCAGTTTCAACGCGACCGCGAGACCGAGGGCGACGCCTCCCCACCAGCGGTCGCCGATCCATGCCAGCAGCCACACGCCCGAAAGAGCGAGCAGGACCAGGTTGATCTGGCCCTCGACGATGTTGGCCGTCGTGGGCTCGAACGCCAGCGCGATCAGCACCAGCAGCAAGCCCATCTGCCAGTCGCGCACTCGCAGTGCGCGCAGACAGAAGAACAGGAAGATCGCCAGCGAGGCATTGAGCACGAGGACCGCCGCCACGGTGACCGCGTGGCTGTCGACGCCGACCACCGGCTGCAGGAGCCACGCCAGCGGCAGAGGGGTGACGTACTGCGGGCCCGTCGGCTCCAGGCAGCCCATGGCCTGGCACAGGTCGAAGGGGTCGCGACCCGAGGCCAGTCGGGCCGCGGCGCGCATGTAGCTGCCCTGGAAATCGCCGAGCTCAGATCCGAATACGAGCGGCTGGATCAGCGCCTGCCACAGATACAAGAGAACGATCGGGACGCCCGACCAAATTAGAAGCAGGCCACTGAAACGCCGGTTGGCCAACGCCAGTAGCCAAGCCACTGCCGGGAGTCTATGGCCTCGCAGCACGCCGGGCGCACTTCCAAGACGTAAAACGAGGCGGCGCCTGCAGCGGACACCGCCTCGGCCGGGTTCCACCGGGTGACACGCTGCTGGTTTCTGCGCCGCTCTACGGCCGTTGCCTACTTATGGAGGCCAACCTTTGCGCGATCTGCGGTGGACTCGACGCCGAACGAATTAGGTTCAGCTTGCCCCGTTCGAAGGAGGGTGTCAAGGGGTTGGCATGCGTGGGCAAGAGGCGCACAATTGAGCGTCGGACCGGGGGAGATATGGCCGAGCTCAGCTACGTTCACGGCGCCAGCGACACCCCGCTCCTCGGCGAAACCGTCTTCCGCAACCTTCGGCGCACCGCGGGCCGCTTCGCCGATCGAGAGGCGCTGGTCGTCGCCCATCAGAACCACCGTTCCACCTATGAAGAGCTGGTTCAGGAATGCGAACTGGTCGCCCGCGGCCTTCTCGCCAGAGGCGTGCGGAGAGGCGATCGGGTCGGCATCTGGTCGCCCAACCGCTATGAGTGGGTGATCACCCAGTACGCGACCGCAGCCATGGGCGCCATCCTGGTCAACATCAATCCGGCGTATCGAACGTCAGAGCTCGAATACGTGCTGAACCAGTCGGGCATCTCGTTTCTGATCCTCGCCGCCGGATTCCGGCAGGCCGACTACCGCGCGATGCTCGCCGATGTCAAGGGCAAATGCCCCGAGCTGCGCGAGGCGCTCGTGCTGGACGACGGTTGGGACGCTCTGCGGCGTGATGGAGCGGGGACACGCGCGGAGGAGTTCCGCGAGGTCGAGGCCTCGTTGCAGTTCGACGATCCCATCAACATCCAGTACACCTCGGGCACGACCGGTTTTCCGAAGGGCGCCACCCTAACCCACCACAACATCCTCAACAACGGCTTTTTCATCGGCGAGGCTCTGCGCTACACCGAGCAGGACCGGGTCTGCATCCCGGTGCCCTTCTATCACTGCTTCGGGATGGTGCTCGGCAACCTTGCGTGCACCACGCACGGCGCGACGATGGTGGTCCCCGCCGAGGCTTACGAGCCCCAGGCCGTGATGGAGACGGTGCAGAAGGAGCGGTGCACCTCTCTCTACGGCGTGCCGACCATGTTCATCGGCGAGCTCGAGCATCCGCGCTTCAAGGAGTTCGACTTCAGCTCGCTGCGCACCGGCATCATGGCCGGGTCGCCGTGCCCGGTCGAGGTCATGAAGAAGGTGCAAACGGTGATGCACATTCCCGAGATGACGATCGCCTACGGCATGACCGAGACCTCGCCCGTATCGACGCAGAGCGCGACCGACGACCCGCTCGAGAAGCGCGTCTCGACGGTCGGTCGGGTTCAACCACATGTCGAGATCAAAATCGTCGATCCCGCGACCGGGGCGGTGGTTCCGCGCGGGACATCTGGCGAGCTCTGCAGCCGTGGCTACATCGTCATGCTCGGCTACTGGAACAACGAGCAGGCCACACGCGCAGCCATCGACGCGGCCCGCTGGATGCACACCGGCGACCTCGCCACGATCGACGAGCTCGGCTACGTCAACATCGTGGGCCGGATCAAGGACATGATCATCCGCGGCGGCGAGAACATCTATCCGCGCGAGGTCGAGGAGTTCCTGTACGGCCATCCCACCATCGCCGACGTCCAGGTCATCGGTGTGCCGTCCGAGAAATACGGCGAAGAAGTGATGGCGTGGGTGAAGCTGCGCGAGGGAGGCGCCGTGACCGGCGACGAGCTCGAGGCGTGGTGCAAGGGCAAGATCGCGAGCTACAAGATCCCGCGCCACTGGAAGTTCGTGGACTCGTTCCCGATGACCGTCACCGGGAAGGTCCAGAAATTCAAGATGCGCGAGGTCTCGGTTGGAGAGCTGGGGCTCGAGAAAGCAGCCGAGATACGAACCGCGTAGCGCCTACTGGAGGCTCTCGTACGGGAATGCCGCTGCGAAGGGCTCGTAGAGCAGCAGGACTTGCTCGACCGGCAGCACGTCGCGCATGAAGATGCCGCCGGCGGCCACGCCGGCGTGGCCGACGATCCCCGAACCATCGTGCGGCGCGGCCATCTCCGCCCCATCCTGGGCGGCACGGAACGCCATCGTCCGCCCCGACTTATGGGCGGCATCGATCACCGCCTTCCAGGCCGCCTGGTAGTTCGCCGCGGGATCGAGAGCCGCCGGAGTCATGGGGGCGAGCGGGGGAGCGCCGGCTGCGGATGGCGCGGAAGGCTTGGGCGGTTCGCTGAGCACCCTGGCGACGGCCGCGGCCTCGGCCTCGGTCGGGCCTGACAGCTTCGGCAGGCGGGCCAGGAAGGCGGCGATCTGGCGGTCGACAGTCGCCGGCGGCTGGTAGTTGGGGCCCGGCAGGACGGTGGCGAACGGCCGGTAGAGCACGTCGAACGTCGCGGGGTCGAGCTGCTCGCGCACCAGGATCGCCAGGGCCACGACCTGCGCCGACTCGAGCGCCACCGCCGCAACCGCCTCGGGCACCACCTTCATGATCGCAAGCCTGGTCTGCGCGACCCTGAACCCGGTGGTGAACGCGTTCACCATGGCCTGGTCGGCGTTTGAGAGCTGCTTGTCGAGCAGGTCTTCGACCTCGGCCGTCGACGGGCGCTGGCGAGAAAGCACGCGAGCGGTCGCGATCCACTCCCATTGGGCCTTGCCGAAGGCCTTGACAGCCGCGGCGAGGAACTGCCCCGCCTCGCCGGCGCTCAGGAGGCGGCGACCTGCTCGGGGAGCAGGCCCTTGGCTCTCAGCTTTTCGATGGGGTGATACGCATCCACGATGCGCATCGTGCCGGATGCCGACCGCAAAACCATCGATTGCGTGTACGCGTAAACGTCTTCGTAGCGGACGCCCTTCAGCAGCTCGCCCGACGTAATGCCCGTGGCGGCGAAGAAGATGTCATCGCCCGAGCACAGATCGTCGAGGTGTAGGACCTTGTTTGGTTCATGTCCTTCTTTCTTGGCGAGAGCCTTCTCGTTTTCGTCGCGGAACCACAGCTTGGCCTGCATGTCGCCGCCGATGGTCTTGATGGCGCACGCGGCCAGCACGCCTTCGGTGGCGCCGCCCGAACCCATCATGCAGTGGATCCCTGACCGGGTTTCCAGCGCGGCTTCGAGGGCGCCGGCAACGTCTCCGGCGGTGATCAGCTTGATGCGCGCGCCGACGTCCCGAATCTGTGCCACCACGGCCTGGTTTCGCTCCCGTTCAAGGACTACGACCGTCAGCTCCTGCACCGGCAGGCCCTCGGCCTTGGCTATCCGCCTCAAGTTCCACTCGACCGGCATCTCGAGGTCGATGACCCCTCGTGCACGGCGGCCGACAACCAGCTTCTGCATGTAGTGGACGTGGGTCGTGAACATGGATCCGCGCTCCGCCAGGGCCACGACCGAGATCGCGCCGGGCAAGCCCGACGCGGTGAGGCTCGTGCCTTCGATGGGGTCGACGGCGATGTCCACCTCGGGTTCGAGGCCGTTGCCGATCTGCTCCCCGAAGTAGAGCATGGGCGCCTCGTCCTTCTCCCCCTCGCCGATCACGACGGTGCCCCTCATGTCGACGGCGGCCATGGCGCTCCTGATCGCCTCCACGGCGCGCTGGTCGGCGGCCATCTTGTTGCCTCGTCCCTGGAGGGGGGCGGCCGCGAGAGCCCCGGCTTCTGTGACTCGCAAGAGCTCGAGCGCCAGGTTGCGATTGGTGCGCGGTTCGATCACG
>MNEW01000011.1:0-1689 GCA_001917895.1 Actinobacteria bacterium 13_1_40CM_66_12 | reverse complement strand
TCTCGATCGACGTAAACGCACGTGCGCTCCAGCACGGCGGTGACCCGGACGCTCTCGCCGCCCAGTGTGGCGCTGAACGCATCGATCAGCACCTCATCCTCGTCGAGCTCGACCTCGCTGAGCGGGCGAGGGCCCGACGGCCGGGGTTTCGTGGAAAGCACCAGCTGCGCCCTGACCATCCCGGGCGGGCCTGGTTTGATCGTGAGCCTGGACGATCCGGGTCCAGGAAGTCGCAGCGAGGGCTTCGGCCTGGGCGGTGCGGGTACTGGCTTCGGTGGTGGTTCAGGCTTCTTACCGACACGTTTCGCCTGAGCGGGCCGAGCCTTCGAGGCGCGGCCGCCCGAGCGTGCTTTACCGGATTCCCGCCTAGAAGAACTCACCCCAGAACTTCCTGACCCGGCTTACCGAGTTCGGGAGGGTCTTCAGGGCCATAACAGGCGCCGGGCGCACGTTCGATTCGATGATCGAGGTGTCCTTCGCTTCCGGCACGCCTTCCGGGTGGACCCGGATCACGCCGTGGTGAACGCCGCCTTCCAGCACGACCAGCGCTCCCACCCGCGCGTCGCCCTCGAGCCGTCCCGTGTTGGTGATCTTCAGCCGGCTCACGGCCACGATGTTCCCGCGCACGAAGCCGGCGATGGTCACCCGCGCACTCTTGATGTCAGCTTCGATGTGCGCTTCAGGACCGATAAAAAGGTCGCCGTCACACTCCACCTGGCCGCTGAAGTTGCCCAGGATCTGACCGCTGCCTCTGACCTGCAGGCGGCCGTTGAACGTGTCGTCGCGCGACAGCACGGTCGGCTTCGCCTCTGCGGCAGCGGCCGCCTCACGTCCCCCATTGACAGCCGGGGCTCCCAACGTCTCCACACTCGTCTCAGTCATTGCGCCTCCCAAATGCCCCAGCCTCCCCGCAGCCCCAACTCCTTCCGCAGCATAGCGGGTGCTAGTTAAGAAGTGCGCCCTGCGCGCGCCCGACGCTAACGCGGCGTTGAGCGTTCACTCAAAGGTCGGGGTGCGATTCGAGGTACGCCAGCACAGCCTCGCGGGTGGGTTCGATCGCGCCGTCCATGACCAGCTCAGTCAGCCGCTGCTTGATGCGGCCGACCTCGGGCCCGGGGTTGATCCCCAGCACGCGCATGATGTCCTCGCCGTCGACCGGGGCGGCCATTCGCGACGGCCGCTCCGCAAGCACAGCGTCGAGTCGTGCCTGCAGCTCGTCCAGCTTTTCGGGGTGCGGATAGGCGGACGCACGGATGTCGGCTCGCGCGAGGAACATCAGCGGGGCGAGCAGAAGACCCGCGTCGCGGGCGAGACGACGCACGGCGCCGTCGGTCCACTCCGAGCTGTAAAACACCGGCCGGAGATGCAGCCGCACGAGCTTCGCGACAGCTTCGATGTCCTTTTGCGGAAAACGCAGCCGCTCGAGGATCCGTGCCGCCATCTCGGCGCCAACGACGTCGTGGCCCATGAACGTTCCGTCGCCGGCAGCAGTGGCCGGTTTGCCGACATCGTGGAACAGCGCGGCGAGCCGCACGATGATTTCGGGGGGCGTGGCTGCCACGGCAAGAAGCGTGTGACCGTACACGTCATCGGTGTGATAGCCGCCCTGCTGGACGCCCTTGCAGGCCGCAACCTCGGGCAGGAT
This sequence comes from Actinobacteria bacterium 13_1_40CM_66_12, assembly GCA_001917895.1. Next base: position 44 of record MNEW01000011.1, on the reverse strand, counting down.
CGACTCGAGCAATCCACCCTGGTCGAGGAGCTCGAGCGCCAGCT
>MNEW01000028.1 GCA_001917895.1 Actinobacteria bacterium 13_1_40CM_66_12 | reverse complement strand
GCGCTGCAAGCGGCACTCCCGCTGGCGGCCCTGGGAATCTGCTGCTTCTCGCTGACGATGCTCTTGGCGCAGCTCGGGAGCGCCCGAAGCGCCACCGCGATCGCGGGTGTCGTCCTGCTCGGCCTGTTCCTCGTCAACAGGCTCAGCCAGACGTTCGACTTCCTGGTGCCCTGGCGGCCGGTGTCGCCATTTCACTACTACGAACAGAGCTCACCACTTGCGCCCTATGGGATTCTTGATGTGAGAGCGACGCTCATCCTGGTGGCGGTCGCAATCGCGGCCGCTGTGTTCGCGACCCTGGCTTTCAGATATCGCGACCTCGGCTCGCCGCTCATCAGCCTTCCTGCCTCGAGCAGGCCCGCCAGCTACGAGATGTCGATGTCGGTGGTCTGGCGCATCCCGGTTGTGCGCGACCTCTACGACCGCCGCGTCAGCCTGCTCATCTGGGCGGCGGGTCTTTCGGCGCTGGGCGCGCTCTTCGTCGTCCTGACCAAGGAGATCGTGCAGCCCCTGCTGTCCATACCAGCCCTGTCGCGCTATTTCTCCAATTACCTGACCGGCGACGTGTATGCGTCGTTCCTCGGCTATATCTGGTTCGGTTTCGCGCAGCTGCTGATGGCCGGTTTCGCGATCACCCAGGTCGCGCGCTGGAGCGCGGAAGATTCGGATGGACGCCTCGAGCTCATTCTCAGCAATCCAATCTCCAGGGTTCGCATCGTCGTCGAGCGCGCGATCGTGCTTGCCGTTGGAGCATTGATCATCGCCGCGGTGAGTGGTGTCGCCGTCGGCATCGAAGCCCACTACCAATCCATCGAGCTCGATCGCGGGCGGCTCGTCGAAGCTTCTCTGCTGCTGGTGCCGTTCACCCTAGTCTTCGGAGCCGTCGGCGCACTGCTTGCGTCGCGCCTGCCGCGCGCCACGGTCGGGCTGCTCGGAGCCTTTGCGTTCGCGAGCTACGTCGGGGTCCAGCTCGGACCGATCTTCAAGCTCCCGGAATGGGTGCAGGACCTTTCGGCGTTCAAGCTCTATGGGCAGCCGCTCACCGGTGGCGTGGACCAGACCGGATTTTTGATCATGATTGGAATCGTGGTCGTCGCCCTGACGGCTTCGGCAATCGTGATGAAGCGTCGAGACATTGGCGCCTGAGGCTCGGCTGCACTGGCTCCAAGCGACCTACGAAAAGTAGCCAGCGTCTGGATTTAGGAGGTACACTTCGACGCCATGCCGAGATCGATGTGGAAAGGAGTCGTCTCGTTCGGGATGGTGTCGATACCCATCCGCCTCTACAACGCCACCGAATCAAGCGCCAAGGTCTCTTTCCGGCAGCTCTGTCCGGACCATCACTCTCCCATCAGCTACAAGCGCTGGTGCGCGGAGGGTGAGCATGAGGTCCAGTACGGGGAGATCCTGAAGGGGTTCGAGGTCGGCAAGGACCGCTACGTCATCATCAACGACAAGGACCTGGACAACATCCCGCTGGCGACCGCCCACAGCATCGACATCACCGAGTTCGTTCCCAGCGACGACATCGAGCCCGGTCTCTATTACAACAGCGCCTACTACGTCGAGCCGGAGGAGCTTGGCAAGAAGCCGTATCACCTCCTGCGCAAGGCGCTCGAGGCGACGGGACGGATGGCCGTGGCGAAGATCGCGCTCCGCGACCGTGAGCACCTTGCCGCGCTCCATCCGATGAACGGCGCGCTGTTGATGAACACACTTCACTGGCCGGACGAGATCCGCTCGATTGAAGGTCTGAAGGGTCTCGAGGGCGAGGTCAAGATCAACCCCAAGGAGCTCGAGATGGCGAAGGCCCTCATCGAGAGCCTCGCGGACTCATTCGACGCGAGCCGCTACAAGGACGAGTACCGCGAGGCGGTCATGAAGGTCGTCCAGGCGAAGATCGACGGCGAGGTCATCGAAGCGCCGGCCCCTCCGCAGACCGCGAAGGTCATGGACCTCATGGAAGCCTTGAGGGCCTCGGTCGATGCGGCCAAGAAATCTCGAGCCGCGCGCGACAAAGCCGCGCCTGCCGAAGCCAAGAGAGCCCGCCGAAAAGCCTCCTGATCCTCGCCCTATAAGCTGGAAGCCTGGAAGAATCCAACCAGCTCCAGATCGAGCTCGAGAGCTTCCCGAACGAGCTGCGCCCGATGCAGGCCGCTTCAGCCGAGGCTCCGTTCAGCTCGCCGGAGTACCTCTTCGAGGTCAAGTGGGATGGGTTGCGCTGCATGCTGTTTCGCGACCCCGACGGCAAGGTTCACCTGCAGGACCGAGGCCTCAACGACCTGACGGCCGACCTTCCCGAGGTCATAGCGGCTGCGGCTCGGGTCCCGCCTGGCAGCGTCATCGATGGCGAGCTCGTGGCCACCGACCCGGACGGGCGGCCCGATTACACACGCCTTCGCGAGCGGCTCACCTCCGGCGCCGCGCGCAAAGACGAGATTCCGGTCGCCTACCTCGCATTCGATGCGTTGTATCTGGACGAGAAGCCCTTGCTGCGCCAGCCGCTGGCGCGACGGCGTGCGCGCCTGCACAAGGCCGTGGAAGCGGGGGGCCATATCTTCGTGCCCGACCACATCGAGCAGGATGGCGTCGAGCTGTATGAGGCGTGCCTCGAGCGAGGCCTCGAGGGGGTGGTCGCGAAACACAGCCAGAGCCCATACGTCCCCGGCCAGCGCAGCCCCTTCTGGCTGAAGGTCAAGGCGGTGAAATCAGATGACTTCGTCGTCATCGGATGGACCGGGACCGCGCCATTCGAAGCCCTGCTTGTCGGCTAAGGACGACGCTGGCCGACGTGGCACCCGACGCCTCCCCACTCGACCCGGAGCCGATCATGACCAAACCGGTGCGGTGGGTACGGCCGGAGCTGGTGGTCAGCGTCCGCTACTCGGAATGGTCGCCCGACGGCACGCTCCGATTTCCGATCTTCAACGGCCTGCGGCCGGAGGTGCATCCCGCCGAGGCCGTGAGGCATCGGCCCCGCGTCGTCATCGAGGGACACGTCAAGCCGGGTTCGCCCGCCCACTCCTTGACGCGCTTCCCGTTCTGATGGCGTCGGACCTCGATGCCGTCACCGGGGCCTTCAGCTTCACGGGAGGGTTCATCGCGCGCCGCCTGCTCGCCGCAGGGCGGCGTGTGCGGACGCTCACCAACCACCCGCACCGGCCGGGCGCTGAGGGAATGGATGTGGAAGTCGCGCCCCTTCAGTTCGCCGACCGCGAGGCGCTGGTCGAGAGCCTTCGCGGCGTTGACGTGCTCTACAACACGTACTGGATCCGCTTTCCGAACGCGGGCGTTGGGTTTGGCGACGCGATCGCGAACACTCGAAAACTCATGGGCGCGGCAGCCGACGCCGGGGTGCGCAAGGTAGTCCACATCAGCGTGAGCAACCCATCACCGGACTCGCACCTCGCCTATTACGCGGGAAAGGCGCGCACCGAAGCGGTGGTGCGCGAATCCGGCCTGCCCTGGGCGGTGGTCAGACCGACGCTGATCTTCGGCCAGGGCGACGTCCTGCTGAACAACATCGCCTGGATGCTGCGACGTTTCCCTGTGTTCTTCGTGCCCGGCAACGGCCACTACAGGGTGCAGCCGGTGGCGGGAGAGGACGTAGCCGACATCGCCATTTGGGCCGCCAGCGTGTCGGAGCACGTCACCGTGGATGCGGCAGGTCCCGAGATCATCGCGTATGCCGAGCTGGTGGAGAGCATCGCGATCGCCATCCATCACACACGCGCGCTGCTTTTCTCCCCACCCGGACTCACCCTTTTCGCGAGTCGCCTTTTGGGGCGCTACGTGAAGGACGTCATCCTCACGCCCGAAGAGCTCAGCGGCCTGATGGACGAGCTGCTGGTTTCGAAGGAGCTGCCGCGCGGCCGCACTCGCCTCGACGATTGGTTGCTTCGCTCCCACGACACCCTGGGTCAGAAATATGCGTCGGAGCTCGACCGGCACTTCCGACCGGCCTTGTAACCTGCCTGTACCGATGTCGCCTAGTCCCAGCGCCACAACCCCGGCAGTGGAGGCACGCCAGCTCGTGAAGACATACGGCGCTCTGGCCGCTGTCGATGGCGTGAGCTTTCAGGCCATGCGGGGTGAGGTGTTCGGTTTCCTGGGCGCGAACGGTGCCGGCAAGACGACCACCCTGCGCATGCTGTGCGGCCTGCTCCGCCCTACTTCCGGGACGGCGCTCATCGACGGTATCGACATCCAGGCCCAACCGCTCGCGGCCAAGGCAAGGCTTGGTTACCTCGACGAGGAGCCGTTCGTGCACCCACACCTCACCGGTCGCGAATTCCTCGACTTCGTCGCCGACCTGTATCGCATGCCGCGCGGCGTGCAACGCGAGGAACGGATGTCGCGACTGCTCAACCTGTTCGACCTGGCCAAGAAGGACGGCGACCTCATCGGCAGCTACAGCCACGGCATGCGGCAGAAGATCGGGCTCGCGTCGCTGCTCATCCGCGAGCCTTCGGTGCTGCTCCTGGACGAGCCAACCAACGGCCTCGACCCGCGATCCGCACGCCTGGTCAAAGACCTTCTCGAGGAGCTTGCCGCGCGAGGCACGACGGTGCTCCTCTCGACCCACATCCTCGAGGTCGCCCAGGCGCTTTGCCGGCGGGTGGCGATCATCGACCGCGGCCGGATCGTCGCCATCGGCAGCATGGACGAGCTCCGCGTCCAGGCCGGGAGTGAGGGCGCAAACCTCGAGGACCTGTTCCTGAAGCTCACGGCCGGCCCGGAATCGCGCGAGATGATCGAGCGGCTGCTCGACGCAGGTTCGTGAACGGGATCAGCGCGCTTCGGGTGATCGTCGGCGCCGAGCTACGCGCCATGCGAAATCGCTTGTTGAAGGGGAACCGCACCCGTCTGGTGGCCCTGGTGTTCCTGCCGTTCTCCGTCGACCCGCTGCTCTCTGCCGCGTTCACGGGCCTTTCCTTGCTCATGCTGCTCATTGGCTTTCCGACGGTGATCGCGTCTTTGTTCGTGGGGCGTGACCTGCTCCAGCTGGTCGTGGCGCCGGTTCGGACCCGCGACATCTTCGTCGCCCGGCTCCTGACCGCCATGTCCGCGAACATCCTGATCAGCGGTGTTCTCCTCGCGGCAGTTCTCGGACTCGGGGCAGGGGCCGGTGCGCCGCTCATCTACTTTCCCGTGGCGCTTCTCCTGATCGCGGTGCAGGTCCTCGTAGTCACGTCCCTTCAGGCGATCTTGATGACGGTGATCGTGCGCTGGGTCCCGGCGAGGTTGGCTCGCGATGTAGCAGCTGCGGTCGCCGGTTTGACCGGCGCGGCCCTGTACCTGACATGGAACCTGAGCCTCCGGCAAACCTTCCGGCGTACAGCGCGCCCGGACGTTTCGGGCCTTACCTCGCTGGTTCAGCGCATCGACTGGCTGCCGACCACATGGCCCGGGCATGCTCTCACCGCGATTGCGAGCGGGTCGGTCGCTGTCGCGCTTGTGTGGGTGCTGGCCACGGTGCTGCTGGCGGCGATCCTCGTGGCGATGGCGGAGCTCCTGTACGAGCGGACGCTGCTGGTAGGGCTTGGAGTTTTCGGTGACGCTCCGGCGATCTGGCGCCGCCGATCCACAGTCCGCCCCTCTCCCCAGCCCTATCCGCTGCGGGGCGAGGGATCTCCTTACTTCGCGATCGCGCGCAAGGATTGGCTGGGATTCCGGCGCGACGTGCGCCGTTTGACCCGGCTCTTGCCGGCGCTCCTGCTGCCGGTTGGCTACGCCGCGGCGCTGAGCCAGCCCGCCCGCAGCTTGAGCGGGTTCTGGTCGAACGCCGCCCTGATCACGTTTCTCTCGATGTTCATGGCGTCCGCGCTCTCGCTCCCTTCGATCCCCAGCGAGCGGCGTGGCTTTCAGCTCCTTCGCATGGCCCCGCTATCGATGTGGCTGCTGCTGCGCGCGAAAGTCTTCATCGCGTTCCCGGTGGTGGTGGCGACGATGCTGGTGTTCAGCGTCGCCGTCGCAGTGATCAGCAAGAGCGGCGTGGCCCAGCTGCTGGAGCTGGTCGTTCTCGGCTTGTGGCTGGCGGCGGGCTTCGTGTCGATCTCAGTCTCCGGGGGAGCCATCGACCCGCGCTTCGACGCCACCGATGACCGCAGGTCGGTCGGCCTGGTCGGAAGCCTGGCCGCGATCGGCGGCTCCCTTGGCTTCGCCGTCTTGAGCCTGGGCGCCCTGGCGCTGTTCTTGTTCGGCGGTCAGGCCGCAAGCGGAGCCGGCAACCTCGGCCCGATTCCATCGACGCCCGCGGTGGGCTTCGCGATGATCTTTGGAGGGGTGGCGCTCCTGGCCTTCTGCGCATCGCTCGTCGGCGCGCTGCTGTGGATCGCCAACTCCCGCCTTCGATCCTTCGAAGCGAGCATCGCCTCGACCTAGGCCTTAATCAAACGGATCTTCGATCAGCTCGCCGTCGAAGCCTCCATCCGGTCTGGTGAGGAGGCCGACGATTGCGTAGCGGATCGGCCCTTTCCATCCCGCCAGCAAGCGATACTCGGACGCGGCCGCTGCGAGCGCGCGCCTCTTGCGTGTGCCGACTGCTTCCGCCGGCGTCCCGAAGGCGGTGCTCGTGCGCGTCTTCACCTCGACGATGACCAGGTCGCGGCCGCGACGGCAGACGAGGTCGATCTCGCCCCTCCGAGCCGTGAAGCCGGCACCGACAACCTCGTAGCCTCGCCGCTTCAGGAGTTCCGCCGCCGCCTTCTCGCCGGCCTGCCCCAGCGCTAGTTGGCGGCGAACTCTCGAAACGGAGCCCACGACGTCCGGTGGATGGGGCTAGGGCCCAGGCGCCGGATCGCCGCCCGGTGCTCAGGGGTTGCGTAGCCCTTGTGAAACGCGAACCCATAGCCGGGGTAGATCCGGTCGTATTCGACCATCGTCGCGTCGCGCGCGACCTTGGCGACGATGCTCGCTGCCATGATCGAAGCGCAGGTGCGGTCGCCTCTAACGACCGCCATCTGCGGCAGCGGCGCCTCGGGCACGTCCCAAGCGTCGACGAGCAGATACTCGGCTGGGATCTTCAGTCCGGCCACGGCGCCTGCGGTCGCGAGATGGCGGGCCTTGATGAGGCCGAGTGAGTCGACCTGCGCGTGGTCGACGGCGCAGACAGAGAAGGCGAGGGCCCGGCGGCGGATGATCCGATCCAGGCGTTCACGCTCAGCCGCTGTGAGCAGCTTGGAATCGTCGAGCCCCGGAATCCTCACCCCTACCTCGAGCACGACCGCACCGCCCACCACCGGTCCGGCGAGCGGGCCCATCCCGACCTCGTCGACCCCGGCGATCACCGTGTAGCCCATCGACACGGCCATGCGCTCGTAGCGCCACAGTTTCGGACGACTCATGAGCGGAGATTACCGACGATGGACGTCAGGCACCAGCGCCGTTAACAAGGGGTTACTCCTCGGACTCCTCCTCACCGTTCTCTGGCGACTCGGCCTCGGCCGCGGCGGCGCCGCGAGCAAGCTGCCTCCGCTCGCGAATACGGGCCTCCTTGCCGACTTTGCCCCGCAGGTAATAGAGCCGGCCCTGGCGGACGTCGCCATGGCGCAGCACATCGATCTTGTCGATGCGCGGCGAGTGGATGAGAAACGTGCGCTCGACGCCGACGCCGTGGGTGACGCGCCGCACGGTGAAGTTCTGGCGCAGGCCGCCGCCGGTCACGCGGATGACGGTGCCTTCGAACACCTGGATGCGCTCGCGAGTCCCCTCGACGACTTTGGCGTGCACCTTGACCGTGTCGCCCGCCCGCAGCGCGGGCACTTTCTCCTTTTGCTGCTCCTTCTCGAGCTGCTGGATGACGTTCATGTCTTTTTCAACTCCTTGGTATGAACAGAAGATCTTTCGGCCGCCTGGTGGCGGCGCCATTGTTTGATGCGGGCGTGGTCGCCCGAGAGGAGCACGTCGGGTACCGTCAATCCCCGATAGTCAGCCGGACGGGTGAACTGGGGCCATCCAGACGGCTCTGCCGAGAAGCTGTCTTGCGTCAGTGACTCCGGGTCTCCAACGATGCTCGGCACGAGCCGGGCGACAGCGTCGATGAGGACCATCGCCGGGATCTCGCCGCCGCTCAACACATAGTCGCCGATCGAGATCTCGCGCGCGGCCAGCCCGGTGCGGACCCGATCGTCGATGCCTTCATATCGCCCGCAGACGATGATCAAGCCAGGCTCTGCAGCCAGCTCGGTGGCGAGCCGCTGGTCGAGGCGCTCGCCCCAGGGCTCCATCAGCACGACCGGGCCAGGGTTGTGCGGGCGGATCGACTCCACGGCCTCGAACACCGGCTCGGGCTTGATGACCATGCCTGGGCCCCCACCAAAGGGCATGTCGTCGACCTGCCGGTGCCGATCGTGCGTGAAGTCGCGGAGGTCGTGTGTATGAAGCTGGACTACGCCGCGCTCGATGCCACGACCGACCACCCCATGCTCGAACACGGGGCCGAACATGGATGGGAAGATCGTGACGACGTCAAATCTCATGCGATTGCCTACCGGGCGTCCTCGACCTCGACGAGCCAGTCGGCGACGACGACCCGGCGCGCCTCGAGGTTCACTTCGATGACCGCATCGCGCGTCGCCGGAATGAGGTGCTCGACGGTGCCGTCGCGACTGACCCAGACGTCATTGGCGGGGCGTTCGAGGACTTCAGCTATCGTGCCCAGAGGCTGACCAGAACCCGTAAGCACAGGCAATCCCACCACCTGGTGGTGGTAGTAGCGACCCTTGCCGAGTGCGCGGCGGGCGTCGTCCGGAACCTCGAGGTACCGGCCACGGAAAAGCTCAGCCATGGTGCGGTTGTCGATCCCACCGAGCTTTACGACGAGACCCGGCTGGCCAGGCCGGCTCCATTCGACCTTGCGCTCGCAACCATCGAGGAGCACGGCGGCTCCTGTGCTGAACCGGTCATCGAAGTCTGTCAAGGGAATAACCTTGACAGCACCTTCGGTGCCGTAGGCGCCGGTTACCTGGCCGACGCGGATCAAGACGGCGCACCTCCACTGTGATCCCTACGTTCTCGTGGTCCGGAGTGGCCGCCCAGCGTTGGATTGGCCAGGTCGACGAACACCCGCTTGCGGTCGCGCAGCGACGCGACGCGGACGAGGGTGCGTACCGCCTCGATGTTGCGCCCGGCCTTGCCGATGAAGCGGCCGACGTCAGCGTCGGCGAGCTTGACCTTGATCGCCACGGTCCCCCCTCCACGCTCGAATGCCTCCACCTGCACCTCTTCCGGCTTTTCCGCCAGCGAGCGCGCTACGTATTCGACCAGGGCACGGTAGTCGACGCCGATGCCCGCCGGGCCTGGAGGACCTTCACGCCGGAAGCCTCGGTTGAATCCGCCGCCGCCCCGCCGCGGGTCACGCCGTATCGGTCGACTTCTCTGTACGTCGCTCAAGAATCCCCTCCCGCTTCAACAGGCTCCTCGCGGCTTCGCTCGGCTGAGCGCCCTGCTGGAGCCAGCGCACCACTTTGTCGACGTCGATTTTCACTTTTACCGGGTCGGTCATCGGATCGTAGTACCCGAGGTGCTCGATGAACCGGCCGTCTCGCGGCGACCGCGAGTCCGCCACCACAAGGCGGTAAAAGGGGTGCTTCTTGGCCCCCATCCGCCTCAACCTTATCTTGACCAACCCGAACCTCCTTGTCCGAACAGCCGGCCCAAGCCGGCCTTGCTGCCGCGATCTCCTAAACTCAGCTGCTTCGCGAGCTTCTGCATCGTGTCTCGCGCCTTCAAAACGCGGTTGACATCGACAGGCTGAAGGCCGCTGCCGCGAGCGATGCGGCGCCGCCGGGCGCCGTCGATGATCTCGGGATGGGCCCGTTCGCGAGGGGTCATCGAGAGGATCACCGCCTCCATCCGACGGACCTCACGCTCGGTATCGGTGGCTGCAACCTGGCCCTTGAGAGCCGCTCCCCCGGGAACCATGTCGAGGATTCCATCTAGCGAACCCATCTTGCGCAGCTGGCGCACCTGGACCAGGAAGTCATCGAACGTCAGGTGGCCGGAGCGCATGTGGCTCTCGACCTCCTGCGCCGCCTCCTGGTCGATGGAGCGCTCGGCGCGTTCGACGAGGCTGAGGACGTCGCCCATGCCCAGGATCCGGGAGGCCATCCGTTCCGCGTGAAAGACCTCGAGGTCCTGGGGTCGCTCGCCGGTGCCGGCGAAACGGATCTGCTGCCCGGTCGCGAGCCGGAGCGACAGCGCTGCGCCGCCCCGGGCGTCGCCGTCGAGCTTGGTGAGGATCACGCCGTCGAGCCCTATTTGTGCGGCGAACTCCTCTCCCACCTTGACCGCCTCCTGACCGGTCATGGCGTCGGCGACGAGCAGCGTTTCCGTGACGGGGACGGCAGCTTTCAGGCGTTTCAGCTCTTGCATGAGCTCCGCATCGATATGCAGGCGGCCCGCCGTGTCCAGGATCACCACGTCCTGGCCGAGCCTCGACGCCTCCGTCAACGCCGAGCGGGTGATGTCCTCTACAGCCCCTTGGGCCGAGTAGAACCCGACGCCCTCGCGATCGGCAAGAGTCCGCAGCTGCTCGACCGCGGCCGGGCGGCGGAGGTCGAGCGCGACGACCATCGGCTTGTGGGCCTCGCGACGCGCCAGCAGGGCGAGCTTGACCGCCGTGGTCGTCTTGCCAGATCCCTGGAGGCCGATGAGCATGAGCACGGTCGGAGGAGCGGGCGCGTAGCGAAGCCCTTCGGAATTGCCTCCCAGGACCTCGACGAGCTCGGTGTCGACGGCTTTGACCACTTGCTGCGGAGCGGTCAGTCCGGGCGCCACCTCGACGCCATTGAGCCGGTTGCGAACTCGATCGACGAACTCTTTGACGACCTTGAAATTGACGTCGGCCTCGAGCAGTGCCAGCCGCACCTCGCGCAGGCCGGCATCCACGTCTTCTGGGCGGAGCACGCCGCGCCCGGAGATCTTCTTGAGCGCAGCCGACAGGCGGTCGCTCAGAGCTTCGAACATCTAACCCTCGAGCTCCGCCAGGCGACCCTTCAGGCCCGCGAGCTCGCGCTCGAGCGAAGCCACCTTGCGGCGCCTTCGTCCGGCCTCGGCGAGCAGGCCCAAGCGGCGCTCAAATTCCTCGAGGGCGTCGGTCGAGCGTTTCACGATGTCGTGCACGGCCGCCCGCGAGGTGCCCTGATGACCGGCGATCTCCGCCAGCGACCAATCGCTGCGCAGGGAGAGGTCGAGGACCTCCTGCTGGTGCTGGGTGAGAAGCGCTCCATATCGCTCGAAAAGGGCGAGGTGACGGCTCCTCGTCGCCAAGGTGTCAAGGGCCATACCTTGACAGCTTACCAGCCTTACAATCGAGGAGTCATGCAGCCTTTACTGGTCGAAGCGTTCCGGTACAACAAATGGGCGAACCTTCATCTGCTCGACGTGTGCGCCGAATTCACGGGTGAGCAGCTGCAGATGAGTGCTCCCGGCACGTACGGCACGATCGCTTCGACCTTCCTTCATCTGCTGGCCGCCGAACAGCGCTATCTCAAGCGCCTTGGTGCAGGCGAGCCGCAGATCAACGAACGCGATGAGCCGTTCCCAGGGATTGCGGTATTGAGGGAACATGCGGTGCGTAGCGGCGACAAGCTGATCGAGATCGCCCCGTACGTCTCACCGGATGAGGCTCACGAGACCGATCGCGATCGGGGGCGGGTCAAGCTCTACTCCGGAGTCGTGGTCGTACAGGCGCTGCATCACGGCAACGACCACCGCACTCACATCTGCACGATCCTGGGCCACAACGGGCTGACTTACGGTGACATGGACGTGTGGGCATACGGAAATGCCACCGGCGGGATCGTGCATGTCGAGGCGACCTAGGCAATGCTCACCGCGGTGATCCTGGTCAAGTCGGCGCGCGACGCGCTGACGGATCTCGGACCCAGGCTGGCCGACGTTCCCGGTGTGGCGGAGGTCTACACGGTGACCGGCGAGTGGGACTTCGTCGCCATCGTGCGCGTGCGGGAGCACGACGAGCTGGCTGACGTGGTGACCCGACGGCTCACGAAGCTCGAGGGCATCGAGCGCACCCAGACGATGGTCGCCTTTCAGCAATTCTCCGCTCACGACCTGGAGTCGATGTTCGGCCTCGGCCTCGAGGACACCGGTCTCAACCGCTAGCCGCTAGACCTGGCCTCGGAACCGTCTGATCGGTAGGTCGACCAGCGCGCGCCACTGCTGGCGCAGCGCCAGCTCCATAGGCACCGCTCCCCTCTGCCGGCCGCGTCGCGGTACAGTGGTGCGCTCCGTCACCGCCGTCCGGAAGTCGCCCTCGTACGTGGTAATGACCTGTGCGATGTCGTGGCGACCGAGGTGACAATCGCTGGCGCCGATGAGGGCACCAAGGCGCTCGCGGTGCGCACCGATGAAGTCATCCAGAATCCGCTTGCGGCGCGCGCCTGTTGGAGCTGTGAACAGGACCTCGATTCCATCGACCGGTTCTTTGTCGATGAGCCTGAGCAGCATGTCCGGCTGCATCGACGCGAAGTAAAACGGCATGAACGGGTGAGGGATGATCACCAGCCCGCCCTGGTCGTGAATCGCCTTGACGGTATCCAGCACCGACATCGACCGCGGGATCGGTTTCTCGAGAAACCAGCCGAGGACGTGCGTCTGGGCGGGCCACTTGGTGGTCACCTCCTGGCCCGGCACCACGGAGATGCCGGCGGCCTGACCGCGCTCCACGACCTCATCCGCATTGGCCATCGTGTCGTGATCGGTGATGGCGATGAGGTTGACACCCGTCGCCACCGCTGCGTCCACGAGCTCCGCCGGCGTCACCATGCCGTCGGACGCGAGCGTGTGGCAGTGAGGATCAGCGATGGGCACGGCTCATGCCTCGAACAATGAGCGCACGAAGCCTTCGGCGTCGAATGGCTCGAGGTCGTCGATGCCCTCCCCCACGCCCGCCAGCTTGACCGGGACGTCCAGCTCAGATTCGATCGCGATCACGGCGCCGCCCTTGGCGCTGCCATCGAGCTTGGCGAGCACGAGGCCCGTCATCGGGATCGCCTTGTGGAAGGCCCGCGCCTGGGAAAGGCTCGACAACCCGAGCACGGCGTCCAGCACCAGCAGCGATTCATAACCACCGCCGTCGAGTGCCTTTGTGGCGACGCGCCCTATCTTCGCGAGCTCCTGGAGGAGGTTGTGCTGAGTCTGCAAGCGGCCCGCGGTGTCCACCAGCACGACGTCGAGGCCTCGGCTGCGCGCATTCCGTACTCCATCGAAGACCACCGCTGCCGGATCTGCCCCAGGCTTTCCGGCGAAGCTCGCGACGCCTGCTCGCTCCGCCCACTCGACCATTTGCGCGATCCCGGCGGCACGATACGTGTCCGCCGCGACCACGAGCGGGCGGCGGTCCTGGACACGCAGCCGGTGCGCCAGCTTGCCGATTGTCGTCGTCTTGCCGGCGCCATTGATGCCATAGAAGAGGACGCACGCGGGCGACCCAACGAGACCCAGATCGCGTGGGCGCTTCGACATCACCGCTGTCGCCGCCTCGATCAGCGCCGCCTCCGCCTCTTCGCGGGTGCGCGGGCTTCGCGCACGCACCGCGCCCACCATGCGCGCCGCCATTGCCGGTCCGAGGTCGGCGCTTACCAGGAGGTCTTCCAGCTCCTGGTGGTACCCGGCCGCCAGCGGCGGGCTGAGGGCGCGCAGACCGGCGGCAAAGACCTTCCTGGTTCGGCCGCTGACGCGGCTCCAGACGCTCACCGCTGAAAGATCAGCCGGCCTGGGCAGTGCTGCTCGCGGCTCGGGCTGCCGGCTTGCGAATGTCCTCCAGGCGAACCGACACAATGTGGGAGGCACCGCTTTCGTCGAGGTGGATGCCGTACAGCGTCGACGCGTGCGCCATCGTCACGTGGTTGTGCGTGATGACGAGAAACTGCCGCTGCGTGCCCAGCCGAGCCAGCATCTCTCCAAACCGGCCAACGTTGGCGTCGTCGAGGGCCGCATCAACCTCGTCGAGGACGGTGAACGGGCTCGGGTTGACTTCATCCAGCGCCAGCACGAGCGCGAGCGCGGCGAGCGATCTCTCTCCAGACGACAGCAGCGTCACGTTCTGCAGGCGCTTGCGCGCAGGCTGAACCAGAATCTCGACGCCAGAGCGCGGACCGTCATCACCGTCTGCATGCCGCAGCGTGGCCCGGCCGCCGGGCGCCAGCTGCGAAAAGTATTCGTGGAAGTTGGCTGCCACCGCTCCGAACACCGCCTCGTAACGCAGCTCTTCCTCTTCGCGCAGCTTGGCAATCAGCTGCTCCAGGTCGGCGCGGGCGGCGGTGATGTCGTCGAGCTGCGTGCGCAGGGTTTCGAACCTCTCCTCTAGCTCACGGCACTCTGCTTCCGCCAGCGCGTTGGTCGGCCCGATCTCCTGCAAGCGCCGCTCCAGCGCCCGCATCTCTTTCTCGCGCGCCTTACCACCGGGGATCTCCTCCGGCGCCACACCGTCGGGCATGCGCAGGCGGATCTCTTCCATGCGCGCCGCGAGTAGCTCGGTCTCTCGCGCGATGAGCTCGAGGTTGCCCTCCAGTGTGCCCGCCTTGAGCCGGGCATCGATCCGTGCCTCTTCGAGTGCCACCAGGCGCCGCGCGCCTTCGGCCATCTCAGCCTCTTCGCCGGGGGATTCGCGCTCGGCCTCGGCGAGACGCTCCTTCGCCGAGTCGATCTCGGAGCTGAGGCGTGGCAGCCCTTCGGCGGCCGCTGCCGCGCTGCTCTCCACATCGGCCACGCGACGTGCTCGCTCTTGGGCCGCATGCCGGTGGCGGGCAAGGTCTTCTTCGATGGAGGCCAGCTGTCTTTCGACGTCTTCACGCCGTTCGCGCCAACGGGCGCGTTCGAGCTCCGCCTGCAGCAAGGCGACCCTTTGTGTGGCGAGCGCCTCGCGTTCGCGGATGCCGGCAAGGGCGGCGTCCTCTGCATCCCCGGACGCCCGCTCGAGCTCAGGCAGCTTCGCGGCTTCAACCCTCTCGGCTTCGCGAACAGTTTCGAGCAGGCGTTTCGACTCCTCCAGGCTCGTCGCGCCGGCGGCTCGGGTCCGCATCTCGTCTAAAGCCGCCTCAGCTTCTTTGACCTGCTTTGCAGCCGAGTCCACGCGAGCGGCCGCGGACGCGAGGCTGTCGATCTGCTCCGCCAGGAGGCTGCGGCGGGCATCGATCGCCACCCGTGGGTCGGCTCCGGCCCGGATCAGGCCCGGCTCCCGATAAACGCCGGCGACCGTGACGTCGACACCGACGACGACCTGGCCGAGCAGCCGGCGCGCGACCAACTCGTAACCATTCCGGACGCGAACGTGATGAAACATGGACCCGGCTCTCGGCTCGGGCGCAGCTCCGAACGGATAGAAGATGGTGCGCTGAGACTCGCCGTCTCCTGATTCGCGTGCCGCTACGTCCTCGTCCGCGGCCACCAGCGCATCGACCAGTGGCCCGAGCGTGCCGGAGAGCGCCCGCTCATACCCGGGTTCGGCCGTGATCACATCGCCGAGCCGCATCAGACCAGGTGCCGGCCCGGGACGCAGCGATTCCAGGCCCTCCAGCTCGGAGCGAAGCCGCGCGATCGAGACGCCCGCGGATTCCGCGTCACGAGCGGCGACTCTCGCTGCGGCCAGCGCCGCTTCCGCGTCCGGAATCCGCCCCGCGGCCTCCGCACCCTCGTGTTGCCTCGCAACCTGATGTTCGAGGAACTCGCGCCTGGTGCGCACCGCCGCGAGAGACGACGAAGCGATCGCGACCGCCCTTCGCGCCTGCTCGGCCGAGCGTTGAGCTCGCTGGACATCCAGTGCATCTGGTTCGGCTGGAGTCGGGGCCGGCGGCGGCACGGCTTCGAGTGCCTCGAGAGCCCATCGTCGCGCCTCAGCGCGACCGCGATCGCCTTGTGGCTTTCGGTCCGCGCAGCGGCGAGCTCGAGCGAGTGCTCGGCAGCCGCCAGCTCCAGGCGAAGCCGCCCCAGCGTGTTCTGACGAGCCAGCCTGCGGTCCTGCGCGGACTGCATCTGCAAGCGCCAATCGGTGAACTCGGATTCGGCCGTCCTCGCCAGCTCGCGCGCTTCGATCAGGCGGCGTTCGAGCGACTGAGCCTGTGAGGATGCGCGGCGGTGGGCGTCGCGCGCCTCGCGCCACTCCTCCCAGACCATGCTGCCGCGCAGCAGCTCGAGCCTCGCCAGCGCTTCGTTGGCCTCTTTTGCCGCAGTCGCCTGTGCGCGAACCACTTCAAGCCGGGGTTCGATCTCCGAACGAAGGTCCTCGAGCCGCAGGAGGTTCTGCGCCAGCTCGGTCAGTCGCTGGGCCGCTTCCTGGCGCCGCGCCTTGACGCCGCGAACCTGCGCCGCCTCTTCCAGCAAGGCCCGTCGCTCCGCGGGTGTGCACACGACGATCGTCTCGATGTCGCGCTGGTCGATGATCGCGTACGAGTCGACGGTGAGTCCCGTCGAGGCGAGGAGGTGGATGAGGTCGCGCCGCCGGACTCGGCTGCCGTTGAGGAAGTAATCGCTCTCACCGTCCCGTTCGATCCGGCGCTTGATCGCGACCTCGTGGTAGTCGACAGGCAGGCGGCCCGCGGTGTTGTCGAACACCATCGTGACCTCGGCGTACGCCGCTCGCGAGCGCCGCTCGCCGCCGGCATAGATGACCTCCTCCATCTTCTTGCCGCGCAGGTCGCGCGCCTGGCCGGAGCCCAGGACCCATTTGATGGAATCGACGATGTTGGTCTTGCCGGAGCCGTTCGGCCCGACGATCGCCGTGACGCCGCCTTCGAATCGAATCTCGGTCTGCCGGGCGAAAGTCTTGAAGCCCAGCAGGCTCAGTGAACGCAGAAACAAATTCGCCTCAAGGTAGCAGATGTGGGGCCCATCTGAGTCCTGGGCACAACATGTGCCCTACTCGATCGGTTCCCCGAACTGGCGGCTGCGGCCAGGCTCACCCGAAGACTCGGGCTCACGGGCAGGCTCAGTCTGCGGCTCGGGCTCCGGGACGATCGATACGATTTCGGCCGGCGGAGTGGAGCGCGGGCCCGGCGCGCGGCGTTTGCGTGGCCTCGGCGTCCTAGCCGCCTTTGGGGTGGCGGGCGCAACAGCGCCATCGCCCAGGCTCTGCAGCGCTGCCCTGGCAGCCTCCTGCTCGGCTTCTTGCTTCGTGGCCCCATGCCCGGTACCGAGAGGCTCGGCGCCGGCGAACACCACCGACGTGTACTCGCGCTGGTTGCCGACCCGCGCGCCCTCGCTGTCGTAGAACGGTGTCTGGCCGAATCGCTCCTGCGCCACCTGCTGGAGCCGGCCCTTGAAGTTCTCGTCCTGGGCCGGGGTGGGCAGCGACCGGTATCGGTTGAGGTAGTAGTGGTAGGCGGCGTCGTAGCCGGCGTCCAGGAACACGGCTCCCAGCACTGCCTCGAATGCATTCGCGAGCAGCGACTTCAGATTGCGCCCGCCGCCTTTGGCGATGCCCTTGCCGAGATACAGGTAGCTGCCGAGGTCGAGCTGCTCGGCCATCTGAGCGAGCGTGTTGGTGTTGACCATCGCGGAGCGCGTCTGTGTCAGCTCCCCTTCCGTTGCGCCGGGGTGATGCTTGTACAGGTACTCGGCGGTGATCAGCTGGAGCACGGCATCGCCGAGATATTCGAGGCGTTCGTTGTCGCGAGGCGATTGATGCGGGCTTTCGTTGGCGAAGGAGCTGTGGGTGACCGCCTCGAGTAAAAGGCCCGGGTCGCGAAAATGAATCCCGATCTTCTGCTGGAGCTGTTCTAACGACTGCGCGAAGGGAGCAGCGCTCTGTGCTATGAGGCGGCCTTCTCCTGTATGTATTCCCAGGCTTGGCCGACGGTCGTGATCTTCTCGGCGTCCTCGTCGGGAATCTCGAGACCCGTGTTCTCTTCGAACGCGTAGATCAGCTCGACGAGGTCGAGCGAATCGGCGTTCAGGTCCTCCTGGAAGGAGGCGTCCATCGTCACCTGCTCGGGCTCGCAGCCAAGGCGCTCCACCACGATGTTCTTGAAGTCTTCGAAGCTAAGTTTCTGGGTTTCCAATCTCGCCTCCAGTGCGAAAGCACATAGGGGGTGTTCCGGCCAACTACTCTAGCAGCCCAGCTAAACGGGGATTTCGAGGCCCTGCACGCCCGCCGGAGTCCCGACGGCCACCGCCAGCTTTCCGGGGACGAGCTCACGCATCATGCCGGTCAAGGCGCGTTTGGGCCCGACCTCGATGAAGGTATCGCAGCCCATTTCCACCAGCGCGGCCACGCACGCTGCCCAGCGGACCGGCGAGCGCAGCTGCATCTCCATCACATGTGGGATTCGATCACCGCCTTGATGCGGGCGTCCTGTGAGGTTGGCCATGACGGGCACGCGCGGTGATCGCCACTCGATGCGGTCGAGCGCCGTTCGCAGTCGCTCCGCCGCCGGCGCCATCAACGGCGTGTGAAAAGCAGCACTGACATTGAGCGGGATCACTCGCTTGGCGCCGGCCTCCTGCAGTCTTTTTGCCGCCGCTTCGAGCCCGGCCGTGGTGCCCGCGATTACCGTCTGCGTCGGGGTGTTGTAGTTGGCCGGCCAGGCGTCGTTCATCCCTGCGAGGGCGACCTCGACCGCTTGCGAGTCCAGGCCGAGGACCGCGGACATCGAGCTGGTCCCCGCGGGGATCGCTTCCGCCATCGCCTTGCCACGGTCGACCACGGCCCTGATCACCTGAGGAGCACCCACCGCGCCGCCGGCGGCCAGCGCGGCGTACTCGCCGACCGAATGGCCCGCGGCGGCCGCGGGCTCGACCCCGCGACGCTTCAGGAGCAACGTCAGCGCGATGCCCATGAAGGTCAGGGCAGGCTGTGCGTTCTGCGTGAGCCGCAGCTCATCGTCGTCGGCCGCGGTGAGCAGGTGGCGGAGGTCGACGTCTGCTGCGCTCGAGCAGCGGTCGCACAGATCAGAGACCTCTGGATCGGTGAGCAGCTCGGCGCCCATGCCCGCGTGCTGGGAGCCCTGGCCTGGGAAGAGGAAGGTAACTTTCGGCATTGGTTAGTGTTTCCCCCCACCCGGCTTCGCTCCGCGAAGCCGACCTCCCCACATGGTGGGGAGGCGACTGACCTCTACTCTTTGGCTTTGATCACCTCGCGGCCGGCGTAGTGGCCGCAGTTCGGACAGATGGCGTGTGGGCGCATCAGCTTCTTGCAGTTCGGGCACGGCTGAAGCTGCACGTGAACCAGCGCGAGATGCGAGCGCCGGCGACCCTTCTTGGACTTGGAGAGCTTGACCTTCGGCAGAGCCATGGCTGCCGAATTCTACCGGACTCCTTTATTTGGACGCCGCTTCGCCGCCCTCGTCCGACTCCGGCGCACTCGATTGCAGCGCCTCGACGCCACGCCGAACGGTTGCCAGCGTGCGCCCGAGATGCGCCTCGAGCTGCTTCAGCTGCTCCATCGCATATGCCTCGGCCTGCCTGACGATCTCGTCGGACTTGGCCTGGGCGTCTTTGACGACCTGAGTTCCGTGCCTCTCCGCTCGCCTCAAGATCTCGTGCTCGGACGACGTCTCTTCCGCTCGTTCGTTGGCGCGGGACATGATCCGGGCGGCCTCGGCGTGCGCCTCGCTGATGATGCGCTGCTGCTCAGATACGGTCCAGTTCGCCTGCTTGATCTCGTCAGGCAGATTGAACCGGAGCTGGTCGATTAGCTCCATGATCTCGTCTTCGTTGACCATCACCTGCGTCGACAGCGGAACGTGACGCGCGTTCTGGACCAGGTACTCGAAGCGGTCTAGCAGCTCGTCGACCTTTATCTGAACTTCTCCTTCAGCGCCTTGGCCACTCCGGCCGGAACCAGGTCTGACACGTTCCCGCCATAGCTCGCGATGTCCTTCAAGATACTTGACGAAACGTAGATGTGCGCGAAGCTCGACATCAGGAACACGGTGTGGATGTCGGGGGCAAGCTTGCGGTTCATCAGCGCCTGCTGCAGCTCCGCATCGAAATCGGAGTACGCGCGCAGTCCTTTGACCAGGGTGGTCGCACCGCGCGAGCGCGCGTATTCGACCGTCAACCCGGTATAGCTCGCGACCTCGACCCGGTCGTGCCCCTCGAGAGCATCTTTGATGAGGCTGACCCGCTGGTCGACGGTGAACAGCGGCTGGCGTTTGTCGGGGTTCGCAGCGACCGCGACGATGAGGTGGTCGAAGATGCCCAGCGCACGCTCGACCACATCGAGATGCCCGTTGGTTAGAGGATCGAAGCTGCCTGGGTAGACGGCGATTTTGTCGGTCATTCTGTATGCGCCGTGCGCGCGCCCGGCGCAACTCTCAACACCGTGACCATCGTGTCGCCGTAACGCCGCTCCCTGTCCACCTTCAGTCGCGTCAAAGCCGGCAGCGTTTGCCGTCGAGAGTGCTCGGCCACGACGACCGCATCGGTCAGCATCCGGTCGAGCACCCGCAGCGCCCGATCCAGCACGACGTCCTCATACGGCGGATCGAGAAACACGAGGCCGGCGCGAGTGAGGGGCTCGGGCGAGCTTTCGAGCCAGCGCACGACGTCGCCACGGACGACGCGCGCTCTCTCTTTCAGCTCGAGGGCGTCCAAGTTCTGGCGCAGGATAGCAAGACCACGCGGCTCCCTGTCCACGAACGTGACCTCGGCGGCGCCTCGGGACAGGGCCTCGATGCCGATCGCCCCGGAGCCGGCAAAGAGGTCGAGTACGTGGGCGCCTTCGATTCCGGGGCCCACGATGTTGAAGATCGCGGCCTTGACCATGCTTTGCGTGGGACGGATGCCCTTCGGCGCCTTGAGGCGGCGCCCCCGCGACTCTCCGCCGCCGACACGAAGCCGGGCCAATCAGTTCAGTCTGGGGCGGCGGCCGCTCCACGGCCTCGCCTGCTCGAGCTGCGCGGCCAACCCCAGGATGAGCGCCTCGCCGCGCGGCGGCCCCACGAGCTGGACCCCGATCGGCAGTCCCGCGGAATCGACGCCCAGGGGAAGCGAGATCGCGGGCTGGCCGGTGCAGTTGTACGGAAACGTGAAGCTCACGAAATCCATGTACTCGTCGCCGGCCGACGCGAGGTCGGCGCCAAGCGTGTTGAGCAGGGGCACGGTTCGAGGCAGGGTCGGCGTCACTAGCACGTCGTGCGTGTCCCAGAAGCCCACAACGACGCGGCTGTGCATGCGAATCGCATCGACTGAGCGCACGTAGTCGACCGCCGACAGCTGTTTGGCGAGCGCCAGGCCCAAAGCGTTGAAGGGTTCCAGCTTGCCTTCGTCGGCGATCGGCAGGGAGCCGAGTCCGGCGACCACGATCAGCTGCATCGGTGTTCGAAACGGTTCGGTATCGGGGCCGCCTTCGGTCACACGGTGGCCGAGACCCTCCAGCAGTCGCGCCACATCTCGCACGCATTTCGCAATGTCGTCTTCGACTTTGACCCCGGCGCGGACCGTGAAGCCGATCCGCAGCTTGCGGTCGGTGGGGGTGGCGGCGTCGGCAAACCTGCCGTCCACGTCGGACCAGTACGCATCGCCGGGCAGATGTCCCGCCATCGCGTCGAGGCCGGCAGCCGCGTCGGCGACGGTGCGCGCGATCGCTCCGTCGGTCGAGAGTCCCGCCCAGTGCTCACCCAGCAGCGGACCGGCCGAGATTCGCCCTCGAGACGGCTTGAGGCCGACGGTGCCGCAGCAGCTCGAAGGAATCCGCACCGATCCTCCGCCGTCGGTTCCGTGCGCAAAGGCGCACAACCCCGCCGCCACGGCGGCGGCAGCGCCACCGCTCGACCCGCCCGGAGAGTGGTCGAGGCTCCACGGGTTGTGCGTGGCGCCGAAGAGGCCGTGCTCGGTCGTCGGTCGGGTGCCGAACTCGGAGAGATTGGTCTTGCCCAGGATCGGGCAACCCTCTTCCTTGAGTCGCGCCACCGGAAAGAAATCGATAGGCAGCGTGTAGTCCTCGAACGCCTTCGAGCCAAACGTCAGTGGATAGCCCGCAAGAGAGACGAGGTCTTTGACTGATGTCGGCACTCCTCGCAGCGGGTAGCCGATGTTCGCCTCGTCCGCAGCCTTCGCCTGCTCGAGCGCAAGCTCGGGCGTCCTCAAGACGAAAGCGTTCAGCTTCGGGTTGAAGCGTTCGATGCGCTCGAGATACGCGCGCGTGAGCTCGGTCGACGAGACCTCGCGGCGGCGCACTGCCGCTGCCTGGTCAAGGGCGGACGCGAATAGATCCATGGCCGTTAATGGTGCCGATTCTCGTGCCCGGGAATCCGGACGAGCTCTCAGGCGGAATCGCGACCAGGAGGCCGCCGCTCGTCTGCGCATCGCAGAGCATGAGCTGGTCGATCTCCGCTAGCTCACCCCAGTCGACCTGGTCTCGATACGCGGCGTAATTCCGCCGGCTTCCGTCTGGAAACAGATCGCGTTCGGCGAGGTCGCGCACGCCGTCCATGAACGGAACTGCATGCAGCTCGACGTCCGCGCCGCCGGCCAGGTTGGCGAGATGCCCGATGAGCCCATAACCGGTGACGTCTGTGGCCGCCGTCGCGCCGGCCGCGATCATCGCTTCAGACGCGAGACGGTTGAGGGTGGACATGACCTGGACGGCATATCGCTCCAGTGCGGGCGGGCAGAGCCCGCGCTTGATCGCGGTGGTCACTAGCCCCGACCCGAGAGGCTTGGTGAGGAACAGAACATCGCCTGCCCGCGCGCCCCCATGGCCGATGAGGCGGTCCGGATGGACCTCGCCGATCACCGTGTACCCGAATTTCGGCTCCGGGTCGTCGACCGAGTGGCCGCCGACGACCGCGATCCCGGCCTCGCCCATCTTGGCCGCGCCGCCGGCGACGATCTTCTCGAGGAGGCCCGTGCTCAGCTTGTCGCGTGGAAAGGCGGTGATACCAAGCGCGAACAGCGGCCGCGCCCCCACCGCGTAGACATCGCTGATGGAGTTGGCGGCGGCGATGGCGCCGAAATCCGATGGGTCGTCGACGATGGGCGTGAAGAAATCCAGCGTCGCGACCAGGGCGCGATCGGGCGCGATGCGATAGACCGCAGCGTCATCGCGTGACGACGACGCGGACAGCACGTTGGGATCGACGATCGGGGGCAGAGCCCCGAGAACCTGCCCTAGCTCCACCGGGCTGAGCTTGCAGGCTCAACCGGCCCCGTGGCTGTACTCCGTCAACCGAAGCGGCGAAAGGTGCTCCATTGGTGCTAAGTATCACAACCGTGGGTTTGGTGTTCGGGGCCATCGCGCCGCACGGCGGCCTTGCCGTCGCCGAAGCGTGCACGCCGGAAGAGATGCAGCTTGCACGTGCGACCCGATCCGGGATGGAGGAGCTGGGTCGCGCATTCACGGCGGCGAAACCGGATGTGGTCGTCGTCGCCACTCCGCACAACGTGCACATCTCGGGCGCTTTTGCGGTGCTCGTCGCAGCGCGGATGTCCGGCAATCTGGACGGCACGCCGCAACCGGTGGAGCTCGAAGTACCGAGCGAGACGGGCCTCGCCTGGCTGCTCCTCGAGACACTGATAGGTGACGGCTTGCCAGCGGTCGGCGTGAGCTTCGGCTCCAACGATCCGTCGACCGCGGTGGCGCCGATGGATTGGGGAGTGCTCATCCCACTGTGGTTCATGGGCGGCCGCCACGATCCGCCGCTGCCCGTGGTCGTGATCTCGCCTGCTCGCGATCTTCCGGCCGAGGCCCACGTCCGAGCGGGCGCGGCCGTCGCGTCAGCCGCGGGTGCCTCGGGCCGCCGCGTGGCCTTCATCGCCAGCGCCGACCACGGACACGCCCATCGCGCCGACGGCCCGTACGGATTTCACTCCAACGCCAGGGTTTACGACGACCTCGTCACGGACCTGGTTCGAACAGACTCACTGCGCGGGCTGCTGGACATCCCCGCAACGCTGGTCGAGGAGGCCAAAGCCGACAGCTGGTGGCAGATGTTGATGCTGTTGGGCGCGACCGGCGATGGCTGGCGCGGCCGGCTCATCAGCTACGAAGCGCCGACCTATTTCGGGATGCTCACCGCTCTGTACACACCTACCCTCGGTACCTCATCACCGCCTCGTAAACGCAATCCGCGCCGAACTCGAGCGCGTTGACCGGCACGCGCTCATCGGCGGCGTGGATGGTCGACGACGAGTTGAAGTCGGCCGGCACGTTGAGAGGTAGAAACCCATAGGTCCGGATGCCGAGACGCGCGAAGTGGCGCGCATCCGTGCCACCCGTCACGAGCGACGGCAACGGCACGCATCCCGCGTCTGCGTCCTTGAGCACAGAGGCGAAGAGATCGAACTGAGAAAGGTCGACCTCCGGCTGCGCGGGTCCGACCAGTGTCACCTCGATCTCAGGCTCCGGCCCAATCACGTCCCGCAGCTCGCGAACCATGTCTTCCGGGCCGAAGCCGGGGAGCAGGCGGCCGTCGAGCTGTACGCGCACCTCGCTCGGGATGACGTTGACCTTCAAGCCTCCGCTGACGATCGTCGCGTTCACGGTGTTGTGGAGGGCAGCGTCCAGGCCGCGGTTCATCGGACCGAGTTCGGAGAGCGCCGTGTCGGCCCGCGCCGCGTCGAGAAGCGCACCGAAATTTCCCTTCAAGGGCTCATCGAGGGCGTCGCGCATCCGCTCGAGCTGCTGCCGGACCGGGGTCGTGATGTGGACGGGTAGCCGGCTGCCGTCAAGCTTTGTAAGCAGAGCGCCCAGCTTGGCCATCGCGCCGCCATGCGCGGGGATCGAACCGTGGCCGCCCGCACCGCGGAGCGTGACCACCATCTGGCAGCCGCGCTTCTCCGAGACCATGATCGGATAGAACCGGCGGCCGCCGATATGAAGCGTCACGCCACCGGACTCACCGATCGCATGCCGGATCCCAGTGAACAGTTCGGGGTGAGCGTCCACCAGCCACCTGGCGCCGGCGATGCCTCCGGCCTCCTCGTCGGCGAGAACGGCCAGGACCAGGTCGCCCGGGGCTCCGCCGCGGGCTTGCGCCCGGATCAGCGCCGCCACCATCATCGCCACGCCGCTCTTCATGTCGAGCGCCCCGCGGCCCCACAGGTAGCCGTCGACGATGTCGCCGCCGAAGGGCCGGTGCCGCCACTCCTGGTTGACTGTCGTGACTACGTCGACATGGCCCTGCAGAAGCAGCGGCGGCGCTTCCCCACGTCCCTTGACGCGCGCGACCAGGTTGGGCCGTCCAGGCTCGCTCTCGTATCGAGCGAAATCGATGTGCGCATCGCGCAGCAGCCGCTCGATGTGCTCGACCGCGATGCGCTCCTCTCCGGGAGGGTTGGTGGTGTCAAGCCGGATGAGGTCGCGCGCGAGCTCGACCACGAACGGCATCGTCGCCACGGAAATCAGGCTAGCTGATCGAGGTTTGCTCGAGTCGGCGGATGATGGCCGACTTCAGGAGCGGGTGGCGATCGAAACCCGGGTCCGTCTCGCGCACGCGATCGACCTCGGCGCGGATCTCGTTGAGCAGGACCGGTTGCTGCAGGGCCTGCATGGCCTCGTCCGACATTCCGTGCTGCCTCGCACCCAGCAGCTCGCCCATCCCCCGAATCCGCATATCCTCCTCGGCGAGCTTGAATCCGTCATGGATTCGAGTTACCAGGTCGAGGCGCTCGAGGCTTGACTCAGACGGATCGTCCGCCAGCAGCAGACAATGGCTTTCGGCCGAGCCGCGACCGACCCGGCCCCGAAACTGGTGCAGCTGCGCGAGCCCGAAGCGGTCCGCGCCCTCGACCATCATCACGGTGGCGTTGGGCACGTCCACGCCAACCTCGACCACGGCTGTCGCCACCAGGACCTGGATCTCATCCGCCACGAACCGCCTCATCACATCATCTTTTTCTTTGAGGCGGCCGTGTATCAGGTCCATCGTCAGGTCGGGGAACACATCTTTGCGCAGGCGCTCGAACTCGGCCGTCGCGGACCGGGCGACGACCTTCTCCGATTCCTCGATCAGCGGGCAGATGACGAAGGCCTGGCGGCCCAATTTCACCTGCCTCCTCACGAGCTCGTAGGCGCGCGGGCGTTGGTCGGGGGGCACAACCTCGCTTACCACCGGCTTGCGGCCGGGCGGCAGCTCGTCGATCACCGACACCGACATCTCCCCGAACAAGGCAAGCGCGAGGGTTCGGGGGATGGGCGTCGCCGTCATAGCCAGGAAGTGAGGCCTGCCCTTGCCTTTCGCGCGCAGGAGCTCGCGCTGTCGCGTGCCAAAGCGATGCTGCTCGTCGACCACCGCGAGCCCGAGATCCGCGAACTCGACATCCTCTTCGATGAGGGCGTGCGTGCCCACCACCAACGCGCAGTGGCCGCTCGCCGCCGACGTGCGCACGCGCCGCCTCTCCGCCGCCGTCTGGCTGCTGACGAGAAGCTCGACCGTGAGCGAGGGAAAGCTCTGCTCGAGATAGGAGCGAAACTTGTGGAGGTGCTGCCGCGCCAGGATCTCCGTCGGCGCCATCACCACCGACTGCATGCCGGCGGCGTGCACCATCGCCGCGCAGGCGGCCGCCACCGCGGTCTTGCCAGACCCGACGTCGCCGTTCAGCAGCCGGTTCATCGGTGTCGGTTTGCTCATGTCCTTGAAGGCGTCCCATGTCGCCTTGCGCTGGGCGTTCGTGAGCTCGAAGCCCAGGCCCGACTTGAATGCATCGATCACCTCCTGCCGGTAAGGGATCGGCACCGCGGGTTCGGCCGCCATGCTGGCACGCATGAGCGCGAACGCCGCCTGGAGCTCGAACAGCTCGGCAAACCCCATCCTGCGCCGAGCCTCGTCCGAATCGCTCTGCGTGAGAGGTTTGTGGCCGAGACGCACAGCCGCGGCCAGCGGGAGCAGGTGATGGCGTTCGCGCACCTCCTCAGGCAGCTCGTCCTCCATCCTGTCCGCCAGCGGCAGCGCCGCATCGACCCACGCTGAGAGCTTCTTGGACGTAAGGCCTTTGACCAGGTGGTACCTGGGCATGAGGCCGCCGATGAATTTCGGTGCCGCCGCGTCCCCGCCTTCCAGCTTTTCGTGGTGCGGGTTGCGCATCTCGACACCGTAGCGGGTCGCTCTGACCGTCCCGGCGACGGCGACTCGATCGCCCTTTTCCAGCTGGGAGGCGATCCAGGGTTGGTTGAACCAGACGAGGTTCAGGTCGTCGTCGTTGTCGTCGGCCAGCGTGGCCTGGGTCAGCTTCAGCTTCTTGAATCTGCTGATGTGAGGGGCGATTTTCATGATCGTGCCCGTCACCGTCGCCAGCGTGCCGGGCGTCAGCTCCGCGACGGCCTTGGGATCGCCGAACTCGTCCCAGGCGAAAGGCAGGTGCAGGAGCAGGTCGCGAACGGTGCCGATTCCCAGCGCCGTGAGACGTTTCTGGTCGAGCGGCTTGACTTTGGGCAGGTCCTTGACCGGCGAGTCCAGCGCCAGCCGCGGATTCAGAACGACCATGAAGCCAAAATAGCGAACCTCAAACCCTGGCTACGCTACATTGCGGGGTCGTGGACGAAGGACCCCTGGAGCCGCCGCCCGGCGAAAACGTGGCGGCCGACATCCCGCCCCCGCCCGAAATACCCCAACCGCAAGGCGCGCCTCGCAACCTGATCCTGGTGGTCACGGCGGTCGTGGTCGTGGCCGTCATAGTGGTCGCGGCCATAGGTTATGGCGTCGTCGGCTACGCATTCGCCTCGAGTCGCATCGCCGGCGCCAGGAGCGCCTACAACAACGTGGTTTCGCACCAGAACACCATCACCGAATCCTTCAACACCCTTGACACAAAGATGACCGCGCTCAGCCTCACCACCGCGACCACGGCGGACCTGCAGCAGAATCGGACAGCCTACGCGCAACTGGTGAGCCAGTCGCAATCAGCACAGGCGACGCTGGTCGCCGACGACGCATCTCTGAAATCGGACATGAACGCAAAGCGCTCGGCGACGCGAAAACGATCGCGGGGGACCTGGTTCAGCTCGGCACCTTCTACCAGGCTTTCTATGACTCGCTCATCGACCTGGACACCCTGACGACGAAAGCCACGGCTTCGGACTTCGTGGGCGCCGCGGCTTCCATCGGGCCGCTCAAGTCAGACATCACCATGGCGATCCAACTGTCGGGCGCCCCCGGACTGCCCCCGGAGATGAAGCTGTTCCTGACCGACTTCCAGACGCTTGCGACCGATGTAGGCAAGCTCATGAACGCCGTCATCGGCGGCGACACCAACGCCGTCCAGGCCGACGTGAAGGCCGTCGACGCGGACAACACGAAGATCGAGACATACGACTTCAGCAAGATGAGCAGCGCCATCAAGGCTTTCTATCAACCCATGATCGATGCGTTCAACTCCGAGGTGTCGATAGCCAACAGCATGTGATGGCGCGTTAAATGAGGACGTGAACCCGGGTCTCTATGCCGACGATTCGATAACCCGGCGCGTCAACCGCGAGAACATCCTGCTGTTGGGCGGCGGCCGAGCCTTGTTGATGCAGCTGGCTCACCCCAAGGTTGCGGCCGGCGTGGACGATCATTCAGACTTCCGCACCCATCCGATCCGGCGACTGCGCCGCACAGTGCTGATGACGATGGCGATCGTCTTCGGCGAGCGTGAGACCGCCCTGGCCGCGGCCCGCGCGGTCAACCAGGTGCATGCTCGCGTCCGCGGCCACGACTACCGCGCGCTCGACCCCAATCTGCTTTTGTGGGTGCACGCGACGCTCGTGGACTCCGCGCTGGTCACTTACCAAGCGTTTGTCGGGCCGCTGACCGCGGGCGAGCGCGAGGACTTCTATCAGGAGTCGAAGCTCGCGGGAGAGCTGCTCGGCATACCGCGCGACCGTTTTCCAGACAGCCGGCTTGACTTCGACCGGTACCTTGATGGAATGATCGCCGGCGGAGAGGTGCACGTGACTGAGCGGGCGAAGGAACTTGGGCGGTTGGTGGTGCGGCCACCCCTGCGCCTGGTGCCGGGGCCGGTGATGGTCCCGTTTGCGGTGGTCACGGCGGGACTTCTGCCTGCCTCGTTGCGAGAGGCTTACGGGCTGGCGTGGGGGCGCCGGCAGCAAAGGGCGTTCAAGCTGGCGGTCACCGCCGTGCCCCGGATCGTGGCGCTCACGCCGCCAGTGCTTCGCGTGTGGCCGCTACCCGGCAATTCCGTGAAGCTCGAAGCTACTTCTTGATGTAGACGGCGCCCAGGGCCTTCGGCCCGGTGTGCGTGCCGAGGACGCATCCGATCTCGCCGATGACGATCTCCTGGCCGGGCAGCTCTTGGCGGAGACCGGCGGCGATGGTCTCGGCCTCGTCCGGTGCCTGTGCGTGCATGACGGCGACGTGCTCCACGGGAAGCTCGCCGCGAAGGAACTCCACCATCCGCGTGATCGCACGCGACCGTGTACGCACCCGCTCGACAGGTTTGATCTCGCGGTCGGCCACCAGCAGCAGCGGCTTGACGTCGAGCATCGTCCCGATCATCGCCTGCGCGCGGCTGAGCCTGCCCCCCATCTCGAGGTAGCGGAGCGTGTCGAGCAAGGCGAGGACGCGGCATTTCGGGACGCGCTCTTCGACGGCAGCTCTCGCTGCCTCGAGCGATTCGGATTCGGCGGCAACTTTGCACAGGAAGGCGATGGGCATGGTCACCGTCTCGCTGTCGATGACCTGGACCCTGAAGCCGTCCACCGCCTGGGCGCCGATTTGCGCCGCCTGCACCGTTGCGGACAGCTGCGCGCCAAGGTGGATTGAGATGCATCCGTCGTGGTCTCGTGCCAATCTCCTGTACACGTCAGCAAACTCGCCTGGTGACGGCGCCGACGTGGTCGGAAGCTTGGTCGCGGTACTCAGGCGGCGGAAGAACTGTTCATCAGTGATGTCGACCCGATCCCGGAACGTCTCGTTCCCGAAGATGACCTTGAGCGGAACGACCTCGATTCCATACCTCGTGCGCCACTCGTCTGGAAGGTCGGCGGTGGAGTCGGTGACCACCGCGAAGGGACGCGTGCCAGTCACGAGGCCTGGTTATTCGACGGAGAGGATGAAGGGGTAGTGCTGCTGGCCGCCCTGCTGGATCTCCACCTCGAGGCCGGGGAAGTTGGACCGGATTGCCGACTCGAGGTTCGCAAGCTCGTCATCGCTCGCGCCCTGGCCCCGGTAGACGGTGACGAGCTCGAAGGAGTCGGGGCCGAGCTTGCCCAGCGCCTTGTTGACGACCTCCGCGTAGTCGGTGCCCGCGAACTCCAGCTTGTCGTTGATCAGCCCGATCACATCACCCTTCTTGACCTTGAGCCCATTAGAGCGGGTGTCGCGGACCGCGTGCGTCACCTCGATCGTCTGCACTCGAGCGGCTTCGGCCTTCATGGCTGCCGCGTTGTCGTCCCCGTTCCGCTCCGGTCGGAAGGCGACCACCGCGGCCACGCCTTGAGGGACGCTGTGGGTCTCGATCACATGCACCTTTTTCTTGGTCAGGCCTCGGACCTGACTCGCGGCGAGGATTACGTTGCCGTTGTTGGGCAGCAGCACGACCTCGTCGTAGGGCACGCCGTCGACGGCATTGAGCATGTCCTGTGTACTCGGGTTCATGGTCTGGCCGCCCTCGACGATCGCGTCTACACCGAGGCCGCGAAAGATGTCGACCAGCCCGCTGCCCGCGACCACCGCCACGAGGCCGACGCCGTTGGCGCGGGGCGGCCTGCCCGCAGCAGACTCGCTGTCGAGGATGCGCTTGTGCTGCGTCGACATGTCGCCGACGTTGAGCTTCAAGAGCTTTCCGAATCCACCGGCCAGAGTGATGACACTCGTCGGGTCGTCGGTGTGGACGTGGACTTTGACCAGCTCGGGTTCGCCCACGACCAGCACCGAGTTGCCGAGTGCCTCGATCTCGCCGCGAATCAAGTCGACGTCGAGGCCGTTGCCCTCGATGAGGAACTCTGTGCAGTAGCCCCACCCGCCCTCAGGCAGGTCCATGGCGACCTGCGCGGCCCTGGGCTTCGTGGCCGCGGTGTCGATGTGGAACGACTCGGACTCCTCGACCGTCTTCAGCATGCCCTCGATGATCAGCTGGAGCCCGAAGCCGCCGGCATCGACCACTCCGGCGTCGCGAAGGATCTGTAGTTGGCTCGGTGTCTTCAGAACAGCGGCCCTCGCGCCGGCGGCCGCGGCCGCGATGACACCCGGCACGGAGGCTTCGACATCGCCGGCGGCAGTCGTCGCCGCTCGGCCCGCTTCCCGCGCGACTGTGAGGATCGTGCCCTCGGTCGGCTTGTTGACTGCACGGTAGGCGGCGTTGGCGGCTTCCTCGAAAGCGGCGGCGAGCTCTCTGGGCGTCAACGAGCTCTTGCCCTCGACGGCCCTTGCGAATCCGCGGAAGATCTGCGACAGGATCACACCGGAGTTCCCGCGGGCGCCCATCAGGCTTCCGTGCGACGCGAGCTTGGCGATCTTGCTGACCTCCGCAGCGTTCGACTCCTTGATGTCCTCGACCGCGGACTGGAGGGTGAGCAGCATGTTGGTGCCCGTGTCCCCGTCGGGAACCGGGAACACGTTGAGGCGGTTGACCTCTTCGTGGTTCGCCGCCAGCCAGTTCAGACTGCCGAGCAGCGCCTGCTTGAAGAGGGGCCCGTCCACCCCGACCGGCCTACGCGAGGCCATGGCTCAGCGCCGCTCTTCCTTGACGCCCTGAACGTTCACGTTGACCTCCACGACGGGCACGTTCACCGCCCGTTCGACTTCGAATTTGACCGTCTCCTGCAGGTTGTGGGCGACCTCGGAGATCCGCATGCCGTACTGAACGATCACGTAGAGGTCGATCGCCAGCCCGCTTTCGACCTCGACCACCTCGACCCCGCGGTCGACGCTCTCCCGTCTAAGGAGCTCGGCCACTCCATCGCGGAGCCCCCGGGCAGACATCCCGGTGACTCCGTAGCAGCTGAGGGCCGCGTGGCCCGCGATGGCCGCCACCGCCGACGGGAAGACCTCGATGCGGCCCCACCGTTGAGCTTGCCCGAGCGCCGTGGGCGTTTTCGAGGCCATGGAGAGCCCATGGTACAATTCAGCAACGTTCCAGGTCAGTTGGCCTGACGTGCTCATCTCGTCCTTGTCGATCAATTCCCCCTCTGAAGGTGACTCATGGCCAAGCGTTGCGCGATTTGCGGCAAGGAGCCGCAGTACGGACACCACGTCAGTCACGCCAAGAACCGGGTCAACCGGAGGTTTGAGCCCAACCTGCAGATGGGCCGCGTGACGGTGTCGGGACGCTCGTTCCGAGCCCGCGTCTGCACTCGCTGCCTGCGCACCTACTCCGTCTGAGCGCGGGCACCATCGCCTGAGCGAGAGCGCGTACCTCAGCTTCGGAGTCCTGGCTTTTCTCATCTCGCTCGGGGTTCAGTTCGGTTTTTATCGGTGGCTGCTGCGCCGTGCCCTGCAGACACGCGAGATGGCCCGGATGCGGTCGGCGATCGGCAGCTGGCTGAAGGTGGTGCTCGTGTGGCAGGTGGCGGTGGTCGTGGTGTCCGCAACCTACGTCGCGGTGCTCGCCTCTCAGCATCTACGGGGATTTGCGTGGGTCGCGCCGGCGATCGGCGCGGTCTTTGGCACTGCCATGCCGCTGCAGCTGGCGGTGATCGCCATCATGCGGGCGGGCCGGGGATCTTAACCGGCAGGGTTGCCGGGGCGTCGTTCATTTCATATCGTGGCCGCCCACAAGGAATCCCCAAGAAAGGGTGGGAGGGGGTTAGGGATGGGTGTCCTGTGGATCCGGCCTCGCCGCCTCGCCAGCGGTCAGGTGAGGTCGAGGCCGTGAACTTCGCCCAGGGTCTGCAGGTCATGGCGGAGTGACGCCCACACCCGCTCCTGCGTCTCGGCGGCCGGAACCGGGCTCGACGGATCATTGAGGTCCGCCGCAAGGTCAGGTCTCTCGACCATCTCCGCAAAGAACAATGTCCACGCCCGCGGCACCACCTCGTAAATCGCGTATCCCCCACCCCCCAGTGCCAGCCACCGGCCTTCGCAGAGCTCATGCGCCAGCTCGTGGAACATCCTCCCCACACGCGGCCAGATTCGAGTGCTCGCGGCGATGTGCGCCAGCGGATCGAGGTAGTGGGTGTCGCAGCCATCCTGCGTCACAAGCACCGTTGGCTGGAAACGACGCAGCATCGCCGGCACCACCTTTTCGAATCCCTCGAGCCACGGCTCGTCCCACGTAAACGGCAGGAACGGCAGGTTCGCCGCCGCGCCTCGGCCCTTACCTGAGCCGCAGTCCTCTGGAAAGCCTGTGCCGGGAAACAAGAAGCGCCCGCTCTCGTGCAGGCTGATCGTGAGCACGTCAGGATCCGAATAGAAAATGTCCTCCACCCCGTCGCCGTGGTGGACGTCGACGTCCACATAGGCGACACGATGGCCCTGGTCCTTCAGCCACTGACATGCAACAGCGGGGTCGTCGTACGTGCAGAAGCCGGACGCGCGGTCACGATGCGCGTGATGGAGGCCACCTGACGGGCTGAACACATGAAGCGCAGCCCCGCGCTCGATGGCCTCGGCGCCGACCAGGGTCGCGCCCACCACCAACGAGGTCCCTTCGTGAAGCTCGTCTGAGATCGGATTGTCGGCAGACCCAAAGCCGGCCTTTTCTATGAGGTTCCCCGGCACTCGCCGCCGCTGCTCCGGATCGCTCAACTTGCGCACCAGATCGACGTAGGCAGGCGAATGAACCAGCTCGAGCTCGGCGACGGTCGCGCTTCGCGGCGGCAGCAGATGGGCATGCTCGATGAGGCCTGTCGAGCGGATCAGCTCCACGGCCAGCTTGACGCGGATGGGCTGCAGTGGGTGCTGGTCTGACAGCCGGTGCTTCATCAGCTCTTCCCCATACACGAGCGCGACCGGGCCGGGCATGGGCACGTAGGCTAACAGGCACATGGGTGCTCACCACCTGTACGAATCGGTGCCCAATTTCTCGGAAGGGACCCGAACCGAGGTCATCGCCGAGCTCGCGGGAGCTGCTGCTCACGCACACGTCATCGACGTCGACGCCGACGCCGACCACAACCGAGTCGTCATCTCCCTGGTGGGTCATGAACCCCACGTCGTCAAGGCACTGCTCGCATGCGCCCAGGTGGCAATGGAACGCATAGACCTGCGCGAACACCGGGGGGTGCACCCTCGGGTAGGAACGGCAGACGTCCTTCCAATCGTTCCGCTCGAGGGTGCCTCGCTCGCCGATGCGCACGAGGTGGCAAGAGCTTTGGGCGAACGGATATGGACTGAGCTGAACGTTCCCGTCTACTTCTACGGTCACGGCGAGGTGAACACGCTCGCAGACATTCGCGCGGGCCGCGCGCGGCCGGCGCTGGGTGGTCCCGAGCCGCATACGTCGGCTGGCGCCGTCTGCGTCGGCGCACGACACCCATTGCTCGCTTTCAACATCATCCTTCCCGGCATGGAGTCGCGCGACGCACGAGGCCTCGCACGTTCCCTGAGGGAGTCGGCCGGCGGTCTGCGCGGCGTGCAGGCCCTCGTGTTCGAGCTCAATGACGGGCGCATGCAGCTGTCGATGAACCTCTTCCGCCTTGACGAGACTCCGCCTTCCGCGATC